>DATBLG010000163.1:0-19370 GCA_036555485.1 Gemmatimonadales bacterium
ATCGGCGCCGGCGCCGTCACGCCCCCAGGTGGCGGGCCTGGCGGCGGCACGACCGCCCCTTCGGGCGGTGGGAGCTGCGGCTCGACCGGGAGTGCCGGCATCGGCCGGCGGCGATGGCACCCGGTGACGAGCGCACCGAACAGCAACGCGAGATAGACGCGCCTCACGGCGGAATAATACTCGCCTTACGCGCCTCCACCAGGTTTCGGCGTCCCGATCAAGTACGTCATCGACACGGCTGGCAAAGGCACGCGCACGATTCCCACGTCCCAGACGTAGCCCGCGCCGAGGTCTCCCGCCATCTCGCTGAGCTCCTCCACGGTATAGCTCCGGAGACTGGACACGGTCGCGTCCCACCACGCCAGGAGCGGGACAACAGGGATCACGTAGGTCCAGAACAGCCGGCTCCACCGAAACGGCCGGATGAACGGTGTAAACAGCAACACGCCGAGCGCGAAGAACACCATCCCCACGATGCCGAGCACGGAGCGCAGGGTGATCTCGAAGACGGCGATCCCGCGCTGCCGTCGGACCGCGCCTGCGAGGACCCGCCGGGCTACATCGGGCCGGAAGTGATGCAGGGCTGTGAACATCGTCCGGAAGCCGTCGAGGTGAGCCGGGACGTTCGTGGCATCCACTGGCTCGATCGCGCCCTCGATCGCACCGCCACTCAGCTCCCGCAGCCGAGCGAATGCGGCGCGGTTTGGATAGTAGTCCGTCACCTGCACCCGAAGCGCCGTGTGCCCCAGGGCGCGCAGCCTCCGCAGCAGATCGACCCAGGGGCCGCCCCCGCCCGAGCACAGGTCCACCACGCGCGACGCGCCGCACCGTCCCAGGGCCTGCGCCAGGAGCGGCGCGGCCGGTGCGTAGGGAGTGAACCGATCCATGACGAATCCGAGATAGTCGGTGAGGGCGTCCCGCAGGACTCGGGGACACCACGACTGGTCTTCGATCTCGAAGAGATGCAGGCGTCGCATGGTTCCTGAACGTCAACCGGCGCCGCGGGCGATGTCGCCCACGGGCGCCGAAGCGGCGTGCTATCGCTCAGGAGGCCGAGCGCCCACCCAGGACTTTGCCGAGCAGGCCGCCGACCAATCCTGCCACCGCCGTACTCCCGGTGCCGATGGCGAGCGTGGACATCGGAACGTCGCCCATGAGGCTCGAGACAAGCGTGCCGATGAAACCACCGGCCCCACCGGCCACCGCTCCACCACCGGCCGCAGCTCCCATGCTTGCGCCCTTGGACCACAACCCGTTGAGCAGCCCCGCGAGTCCGCCGATCCCGGTACCGACCACCGGGAACAGGCTCGCGACCTGCGGGACATAGTGTCCCACCACTACCATGGCGAGCTGGAGGATCGTGCCGATGACGGCGGACTTGACCATCGGGTTCGACATGCCGGCCTGATCTGGCATCACAGTCCTTCTTGTGTGGGGAATGGCGCCAACAATCGCCCCCGGGACAGGATGCAGCAAGGCCTCTCATCGCCGCCGCTCAAGGCGCGAGCGGCACGGCAAGCACGCTGTCCCATACCGCGAGCGCCGGTTTCGGCCCGAGGGCCGAGTCCACGAGACCGAGGTGGGCGAACAGCGGCAGGATAGAGCCCGGTGGCAGCGGGATCGCCGACAGATCGAGATCGGTGAACGTGAGCTGAAACAGCGCTACGGCGCGTGCCGAGTCCAGCAGCCGGGCCTGATAGCCGAAGTAGCGGGCCTGCTCCGTCGGGGACGAGGTGATCGCCCCGACCGATATCGAGGGCCACCCGCCCTCGACCACGAGCACCGGCAGGGCGCTTTCGGCTCGGATGCGCGCGTAGTAGTCGAGCGGCAAGCCTTCGGGATCGGCGAAGCCGCCAAGATAGGGGTAGGACGAGAGCCCCAGGGCCTCCATGAAAGGAAAATCCGCGAGGTCCTGCGCGATCCCGACGTACGTACCTCCGGGTACCAGCCGCCCCCAGGCGACTTCCACTTGAACGCTCACGAACAGGTTGGGTCCAGCCCCGAGCGCCACCAGCCGTGCGGCCGTGGCATTGGTCATCGTGACTAGCGCTTGATAAACCGAGTCAGGCGCGGCGGCACGAATCAGATTTGTCTCAGCGGCGAGACCGAGATAGTCCGGGTGCAGGATAGTGTCGAGCGCCAGAACGAACTCGCGATACAGATGCTGGATCGCGGTGTCGGTGATGCTCCGGCCGAGCGCAACGAGCGCCGGGTCTTCCTGGGCACGATCGAGGCCGTTGGTCGCGTCAACCGTGATGACGATGCGCAGTCCCTTGGCGCGATAGTAATTCGCCAAGCCAAGCTCGTTGCTGTCGACCGCCTGCTTGGCCGTGAAGCCCGACAGCAGCGCGGCGTACGGCACCGAAACGTGCAAAATCGCGGCGTCCGCATGTCCCGTTGTCCAGCGATCCAGAGCCTGGAGGGTGGTCGGCAGGTCGGGACGCGGTGGGATGGCCGAGAACCCCATTCGGAAGGTCCGGGGAGAGCCACCCGGCGGCGTCGCGTCGCTGCAGGCGAACGTCCACAGCGCGCAACCCAGCGCACCGACCCACCTCAAGCCGGGCTCCCGGGCTTCGTGTGGGGCGCTGATCCGAAGACCAGGCTGCAGCAGGTCACCGCCCCTTCGGCCTTCTGAAGCTCGGACACGTCGACGAGCGTCAAGGTGATCCGAAGCTCTTCCAGCCGACGCTGCGTGGCCGGAAACGTAGTCGGGTACAGGACCTGGTTATCGATCAGCAGGCCGTTTGCCGCATACGGCTCGGCGCCATCCACTTCCAGAACGCGCAGCGGGGCAAACACGGCCGGGGCCACCCAGCGAGGATTGCAGAGGATCGTATCGGCGGCGACTTGCGTCGCGGCACTCTTGAGATGCAGGCAACCGTGTACCGGCACGGCGCGGATCACGTAGTCGTGCGGGGACAATGCGGCTGTCAACTGATCGATTGCCGCCTGGTTCGTGCGTCCCGTCAGACCCACGTACACCGTCCGTCCCACTCGCAGCACGTCCCCGCCATCCAAGGACCCTGGTGGGGCGATTCGTACCAGCGGGCGGTAGGGACGCAGGGCGACGGCCGTCGTGACGATTTCGGGCCGACGCGACGGCGACCCGGGCCGCGTGATGACCGCGAGCTCCTCGAACACGACCGCCGTGTCTTCCACGAAGACCGAATCGGGAAGCGCCGGGTCGGCGGGAAGCGACAGCACCTCGCAGCCGAGCGCGCGGAGCGCCTCCTCGTACGCGTGATGCTGCGTCCGGGCCGCCATGAGGTCGATCGGCTGGCGGTCGAGGTGCGTCAGCTCGCAATGGGCGATGGCGGGACTGACCGCCCGCGTGATCGCGATCCATTTCATGACGCCCTCCTTGGCGCGCCGGCGCTACTGCACGCAGGGTGCGTGCGGATCCCCTTTGGGGCGGTCGAGCTTGGGGCGCTGATCCCGGTTCGCGATGCGCAACGCGGCGTCGTGCACGAGGCGTGCCACGCGCGCGAGACCCGGATAGTCAATGTACTGCGGCTCGTCGGTGACTTGGTGATAGTCGAGGTGCTCGCCGCGCGACAGGGCCACGCTCGGAATGCCGTAACGGGCATAACTGTAGTGGTCGGCGCGGCAGTAATACTGCAACGGGTGACCCGGCGCATCATAGGCATAGTCGAAGGTGAACGGTTGCGATTGGGCAGCGTTCGCCGCCTCGAGCAGGTCCCCGAAGTCGTTCGAGAGCCGCCGCGCGCCGATCACCTCGAGATAGGTCGGCCCGCCCGCGGGAAGGTCGGCCCGCCCGCCGCGCCCGATCATGTCTTCGTCGATGGCGGCGACGATCGAATCGATCGGCACGGTCGGATGATCGGTGAACCACTCCGAGCCGACGAGCCCTTCTTCCTCTCCGGTATGGGAGACGAACAAGATCGAGCGACGCGGCCGCGTCGGGCCGGCCACGAGCGCTTCGGCGATCTCGAGGATCGCCACCGTCCCCGTGCCGTCGTCATCCGCGCCGTTGCGAATCGAGTCGAGCCGCGCGGGACGGAGGCGCCGCAGACTGTCGAGCAGCTGGCGGATGCGCGCCTGCTCCTCTCCCGTGGCCGGGCGATCCGGCGAATCGGCCCCCATGGGCCGCACGACCTGGTTGTGGGCACGAATGGAATCGTGGTCCACCGGATTGCGGGTGAATCCGACGTGGTCATTGTGCGCCGTGAGTGCCACGTATTGCCCGCGCAGGGCGGGATCCCGACCGGGAAGGACGGCCACCACGTTGCGCGCCGCGAACGTCACGGGCGTGAAGCGCGGGACCACTTCCCCCCGCACCGCGCGACCCGGCGCGCCCGCGCTCAGCCCAACCACCGGTGCACCGAGCAGGACCTCCGCCGCGCGCGGCGAGACCAAGAGCAGCGCGGGCTGCCCGCTCGCGCGGCTCGTGTCGGCGGTCAGCCGCTGGCCGGCGAGCTGCGCCACCATCTCCGGCCGAAACAGATCGAGCTCGGCCACCGCCAGGGCGGCGGCACGCGCGAACCGCGAATCGGTAACGACTGCACGCAGCCGCTGCACCAGCGTCCGCCGCCCGTCAGGCCCCGGACGCACGTCCAGCACCACCAGCTTGCCCGCCGACTGGTCGGGGCTGATCCAGGTCGACGGATCGTTCGCGGCACCGCCATACATCGCCGGCGCGCCGTTGAGCGGCGGCGCCGCCACGGCCCGGCCGATCAGCACGTAATCGGTTCCAAACGTCAGCGCGGCGTCCCCGACCGCCAGGGTCCGCGATCCTGGCTCCGCGAAAAAGAATGGCACCGTCTGAAACCAGGACCCGCCGTCACCCGCCGGCTGGAGTCCCAGCCGACGGAACTCGGCAGCCACGTACTCGGCCGTCTTGAAATTGCCGACCGACCCCGATTGCCGTCCGCCCATCGAGTCATCGGCAATGGCGAACAGTCGCAGGCGCAGATCGGCGGGAGAAATGGCTGCACTGGTGACGCCGGCAGATTGGGCGCCAGCCGAACCCGCCAGTGACGCGATCAGCAGGACGAGGGGGACCGACGAGAAACCACGCATGAAGACTCCCGGGTGGAGGCGCTCACAGACCGGCAAGGAGCGCGCGCAGAGAGGCAGGCAGACCGCCGAGATCCTGGGGGGGGGCGGTCGGGAACGAAGCGGAGTTGTGCGTATTCCAGAACAGTACCGTCTCGCCGGCCGCCCGCTCGCGGCACCACGCGAGGCAGGCGGCGAGCGCTTTGCCGGTGTAGGTCGTCTCGAGTTGGAGTCGTGGAGCGGCCCAGGCCAGGGCCTGCTCCGCCGCGCGAGTCGGTGCACCGTAACCCTCGCCCACGAATCCGCCAACCACATCCACCTCACGCCGTCCGATGCGGACCCGCGGGACGGCGGGATCGAGCCGCGTCAGCAGCGCCGCGACGCGGCGCGCTCGCCACAGGATGAGTGAAGTGTTCGCGAGCGCCCAATCCACGACCCGCACGGCCATGACCCGTGTCCGGAGCCCGGCGACCCGGCAGCCCACGAGCAATCCGGCCGCGGTGCCGCAGGTGCCGGCCGGCACGAAGAGACGATCGGGCTCGAGCACCTCGCCGGCCCGGACTTGCGCCGCGAGCTCCAACGCGGCGGCAACGTAGCCCAGGGAACTGAGCGCGTTGGTCGCGCCGATCGGGATGGAGTAGGGGATCTCCCCCGCCCGGCGTCGATCGCGCATCGCGGCGGCGGCGTTGAGGATCATGCCGACCGCACCACCCGCGTACCGTATCTGGGCTCCCGCGGCGACCATGCCGCGCACGGCGTGGCGGACCGCTTCGGTCACCGGCTGCCAGCCAAGCGACAGCTCCACCACGAATCCCAGCGCCGCGCCGTGCAGCGCGGCCGCGAGCCCCTGGTTCGAGCCGATGCCGCCCACGGTCACGAGCGCGCGGGCGCCGCGTCGGCGCGCGTCGGCCAGCAGGTACTCGAACTTGCGCACCTTGTTGCCACCGTAGAGCGGCGAGGTGAGGTCGTCCCGTTTCACGAACAATCGCCCACGAAATCCATCGGGCGACGGCAGCGCTTCGACCGGGGTCGGCACGGTGGCGAGCGGGATCCAGGGAAGCCGGTCCCGCAGCGTAGGAAAGCGATCGAACAGGTAGTTGCGCAAGACAGCGGGTGTTGAACGAGGACAATGCGGAGGGTACGCGGCCCCGCCGGCCGCTCTCACGCGCGGGGGAACCGCACCAGCTTTCTCTGCCGCTCGTCCCACAGCCCGAGGCGGACGCAGCGGAAGCTGTCTCGCAACGTGAGGGTCGTGACCCGGCGCAATTCCGGAACCGAATCCAGCACCTCCTGGAGGCGGTAATTGGGAATGCGCGCATTCAGGTGGTGCACGTGGTGCAGCCCGATGTTGCCGGTCGCCCACTGCAGCACCCTGGGCAGCCGGAGGTAGGAGCTCCCCGCGAGGGCGGCTTCCTCGTAGATCCAGCGCTCGTCGTGCTCCCAGTAGGTCGGTTCGAACTGATGCTGGACGTAAAACAGCCAGACACCGATCGAGCCCGACAGGGCCATCAGGGGCACGTGGACCAGGAAAAACTCCCGGAACCCCACCAGCATGCCCATCAGCACGATGAAGGCGGCCAGCCCGACGTCCGTCCACAGGATGCTGCGCCGTTCCCGGGTCCAGGTGGGCGGCACGATGGTGGGGATGCGGTGCCGCACGAAGAAGTGCAGCACGGCGCCCACGCCGAACAGCACGGCGGGATGACGGTACACCCGGTACTTGAACCGGCCCCAGCGTGACAGGGCGTTGTACTCGTCGACGGTCAGCGTGTCGATGTCGCCGAACCCACGGTGCTCCAGGTTGCCGGAGGTGGCGTGGTGGATCGCGTGGGTCTTTTTCCAATAGGCGTACGGCACCAACGTGAGGACGCCGATGATCGAGCCCACGAAGTTCGCCATCCGGGGCGACCGGAAGAACGCGCCATGGCCGCAGTCGTGTTGGACAATGAACAGGCGAATCAGCATGAACGCGGCGGGGACCGCGAGCAGCAGGGTGAGCCAGTAGCCCACGCGCAGACTCAGGTACATGACGGCCCACGCGCCGGCGAACAGGACCGCATTGATCCCGAGCTGCCACGCGCTCCGCCAGAAGACCGGATCCTTGTACGGAGCGAGCCGCGCGGCCCACGTCTTACTCATCTTGGCGCTCCCCCTTCCGCTACCGATTCTTCCCCACTCTGCCCGTCACGCTTGCGCACGAGGGCATTGTAGCCGCAGCCGCAATACTCCGTGGTGCGACCGAGCCGATCGGTGCCGAACTCGAGGCGCCCACCGCATGCCGGACAGTCCTGCGGGCCACTGCCCGCCACCAGCCCCTTGCGTAGCAACGCGAACTGTGACCGGTTCACTTGTGCCGGAATGTGATCCGGCCTCGCGTGAGGTCGTAGGGCGACAACGCGAGGGTGACCCGATCGCCGGCAAGCACGCGGATGCGGAACCGCCGCATCTTGCCCGCCATCGTCGCGAGCACGTTGTGGCCGTTCGTCAGGAGCACGCGGAACGTAGCGTTCGGCAGTACCTCGGTGACCGTCCCATCGACCTCAATCGCTTCTTCCTTCGCCATCAGTCTCCCCGCCCTCGGCCGCGACGACGCTCCGCTTTCCGCCGCCGTGCTGCGGCGATCTTCAGGCGCTTGGCCGTACTGGGTTTCACGTAGAAGCGCTTCTGGCGCAGCTCCTTCAGCACGCCGGATTTCTGCACCTTGCGGCGGAACGCCTTGAGCGCCCACTCCAGCCGGTCGTTGTCGCCGATGACGATCTCGCTCATGCCCGCCGCCCGCGTGAAAGTCGCCGGACAAGAAGGGCCACCCCGAACAAGTTCGGGGCGGCCCGCATCCGGTATTTCCTGTCTGAGTTAACGGGTCAGCTCAGCTTGACCACGTTTTGCGCCGCCGGACCCTTTTCGCCCTGTACCACGTCGAACTCGACGCGCTCGCCCTCGGCGAGGGTCTTGAAGCCGGTCGCCTGAATCGCCGAATGATGCACGAAACAGTCCTTCTCGCCGTCTTCACGGCTGATGAACCCGAAGCCCTTGCTGTCGTTGAACCACTTCACCTTGCCGGTGACACGCATTGCCTAACTCCTTGAAATGTTTGTGGTCGGAGTGCGGCAGTGCCGTACGTGTCCGACTACAGGTGGACCCAGTGAAACGAAAAAAACGAGACCGGCGCATTGGCCAGGTCTCGCCCTGCCGTTCGCTGGGAGCCGGCACGCAGAAGGCGTGCCCGTCGCTGAATCAAGGCTAACTGGTTCGAGGGTCGAAGTCAAAGCCCCCTAACCCCTTGAGAACTCGGCACCGGTGACCGCAGTGATCTCCTTCGGCGACAGCGAGACGTCGGCCGCCCCGAGGGAATCGAGCGCATGATCTACCGTGCGGGCGCTCGGGATCGGCAGCACGGTGCGCCCTTGCGCCAGCACCCAGGCAAGCGCCACCGCATGCGGCGAGGCCGCGTGGCGCCGGCCGATCGACTGCAACACCGCGAGCCCGGGGAGTTTCTTATTGAGCCGCCCACCCCCCACCGGGCTATAGGCGAGAAATCCGATCCCCCGGCGTGCACACTCCGCGACCACGCCGGTGACGAGCGCCTCACGGAAAAACGGGTTGAGGCGGTTTTGGACCGTCACGACCGTTACGCTGCGGGACGCCGTTTCAATGTCGGCCACGGATACGTTGGAAAGGCCCACCCAGCGAATCTTGCCCGCTTGCTGGAGCTCCGCCAACGCGCCGACGCTATCGCTGAACGGGACTTCGGGATCGGGCGCATGCAGCTGGTAGAGATCGATCCGGTCGGTGCCAAGCGCCCGGAGTGAATGATCGCAAGCCTGGTGCAGATGCTTGGGGCGCCCGTCGCGCTCCCAGCGCCCGCCGGGACGGACCATGCCGCCCTTGGTGGCGACGATGACGCCCTCCCGCGCGCCGGCCCTGCCCTGCAGCGCGCGAGCGATCAGGCGTTCGTTGTGACCGATGTCCGTGTCATCGAGGCAGTAGACGTCCGCGGTATCGATGAGCGTGACGCCGTGGTCGAGCGCGGCCTGAATGACGCGAATAGCGGTCGCCTCGTCGGTTGGTCGGCCCGAAATCGAGAGCGCCATCCCGCCCAGCCCGATCGCGGAGACCGCGGGTGCACCGGGACCCAAGGGGCGCGTTGGCGTCATGCCCGCGTCAGACGAGGTACTCGGCCTTCAGGATCTCGATGTGATGGCGCTCGTGCCCGGCGATGATGTAGGCGAGAGCTCGCACGGTGACGCGGTTGCCGCTGGCCGTGCCAGCTCGAGTGAGCGCCGCCGGATCGAGGTGCCGGAATAAGTGCAGTGTCGCCTGACGGACGGCGGCGAACTCCTCGCTCAAATCCTGCAAGGTGCGCCGGTCGAACCCACCCGGCGGCACGTAGTCGTTCTGCTCGTAGCCCGGCAGCGGCGTCTGGTCGGCGCGCGCAAACCGCAGGGCGCGATAGCTCATGATCCGTTCGGTGTCGATGAGGTGGCCAATCACTTCCTTGATGCTCCACTTCCCGTCCGCGTAGCGGTGCGTGCCGCGCTGCTCCGGGATCGAGCGGATGAGCGCCAGCGTGTCGGCGAGTTGCGAGGCCAGTATGGCGCAGAGGTCGCCATCCGGGACGCGCGAAATGTAGCGCCCGTAGTACGGCGCGTATTCGTCCTCGTCGGGACGGGAAATCAGATTGGCGGGCATCGGGCGCTCCGGTTGGGGTGTGTCCCGCAGGCGGCGCGGTCCAGCCATGGCCGGCGACTCTATCGTACGGCTGGTACCGCGGCCAGCGCGCTGTCCAGCTGTCGCCAGGTGGTCAAGAGGATTTTTTCCTGCTGCAACAGGCGCCGGAACGCGGGGCCGGCCACGAACGCCCAGTCGCGCGCCCGCCAGCCGGCCCCCCAATTGACGCGGTCCGCCGTCAGGGACTTGGCCTCGATCGAGTCCGTGACCGGATGGAGAATGAGCTCTGAGACGCCGGGCGGCAGGGCACGAATCTGTTCGGTGTAGAAGCGATTCCACTCGGCCGGGGGGACGTCCGGCGAGATCGAGACCACCCGCGCCAACTCGAGCTCACCGCCCGGCAGTTTCCGCATCGGGAGTCGTCCGGAGACCCACTCGCGGGCGCCGAGCAGCAGCAGGCCTTCGTCGCGAGCCACGCGGCGCAGCACCTCGAGCAGGATCGGCCCGCGCGTGAAGAGCACGTATTCATGGACGTCGACGTGCGTCGGCCGGATGCCGGCGGCCCGCGCGGCCGTGATCTGCGTCCGCAGCTCCCGCTCCACGTCCTGCCAGCGGATGGTGCTGGTATCGTTCCACTCGTGCCGGAACTGGCCGTCCGGTCCGAGCAGCGTCGGCACCTCCTGTTTCGGGCTGACCGGCCCCCAACGATAGCCGGGGAATTCGCTCGTCAGCGCGAGGTGAATGCCGATGTCGAAATCGGGGTGGGCGCGAGCGTACGCGGCGAGTTCCTGCAAGTACCGCCCGGGGACGATCACGCTGCCCGACACGACCAAGCCGGAATCTCGCGCCGCCGCCACGGCGGCATTCGCGGAACGCGTGACCCCGAGGTCGTCGAAATGCAGGATCAGGACCCGGGTGCCGCGGGGGTGACCGAGCCGCTCCTCGAGACCCGGCCCCGCCACTGCAGGTGAGGTGATCCGCTGTCGGGGAGATCCTGAGGAGCACGCCATGGCCACCCCGATGACGAGCGCCACAGGCAATGGGGCGAACAGGCGATCGAAGCGGCTCGAGCCGAGCCGCGACGTCACGGCTCCGTCGGCGCCGCCTGCGTGCGGTCCACCACCCGCGCCATCACGGGCGCCCCAGGGAAGAGCACCTCCAGTCCCCCAACCACCACCTGTTCTCCGGCGCTCACGCCACTCGCGATCTCGACGAATCCCGGAGTCCGGACGCCCAGGCCCACCTGCCGCTGGCTCGCCTTTCCCGAATCGACGACCCAGACAAAGTTCGCGCCGGACAGCGGCACGATGGCGTCCTCGGGGACGACGACGGCATTGGGCCGCATGCCCGTCACGAGGAGCGCCTGGATGAACATGCCCGGTTGCAGCAACCGCTGCGGGTTGGGCACGTGCGCCTTGATCAGGATGGTCCGACCCGGTTGCTGCACGACGGGGTCGACGAAATCCACTTCTCCCGTGAAATCTCGACCGGTGATGGCGCCGACGCGGAACGTCACCCGCTGTCCCCGTTTCAAAGACCGCGCGTAGCGTTCCGGAACCTGAAAGCTCGCGCGCTGGGGATTGACGGTTTGGAGACTCATGAGCCGATTGGAAGAGTTGACATAGTCCCCCAGGCTGACGAACCGCTGCCCCACCACGCCGCTAAACGGAGCGCGCACCGTGGTGCGAGCGAGCCGGGTGCTCAGCAGCTGGTACTGGGCCTCCGCGCTGCGACTACTCGCCTCGGCATGCTCCAGGTCGGACCGGGAGGCCGCATTCTGGGCGATCAGGTCCTTGGTGCGGGCCAGGTCCTGTTGCGCCAGATCGCGCTGAGCCGCGGCCTGGGCCGCCTGGGCCGCCAGCTCAGTCGAGTCGATCTGAAGCAGTGCTGTGCCCCGCCCCACTTCCCGCCCCTCGCGGACCAGGATGGCGACGACCCGACCCTCCACTTCGGGACGCAGCTCGATGGACTGCACCGCCTCGATCTGTCCCGTGGCCGCGATCTCGTCGCGCACTGTATCAGCTTTGGCCACGGCGACCTCGACCGGCATCGCGGGCATTCCACCACCGGCCCCACCTGGGCCGCCACCCGCTGCGCCCCCTTTGCCCTTGCCGCACGCCACGGCCACCAGGAGAACGGCCACCGCAGAGCCAGCACTTCGCCGCACGTCGAAACGGTTCTTCACTGGGATTCCTGATCGAAGGTGATTCGCTCGCCGAGGATGACTTCCAGCCCCGCACGCGCGCGTCGAGTGTTGTAGAGCGCCTGCACCAGATCCGCTTCCGCCGACACGAGCCGGTTTTGCGCAGCCAAGAGGTCGAGAATCGTGGTGGCGCCGGCCCGGTAGCGTGTCTCCTGCACCCGGTTGTTCTCCCGGGCCACGAGCACTGCGCTCTGCTCGAGCGCCACTGTGGCCCGGTTGGTTTCATAGGCATCGTACGCGGCGGTCACGTCGTGCCAAGCCGAACGTTCGACGTCGGCCCGGATTGCCCGCGCGACATTGCGATTCACGCGCGCCTGTGACAGTTGAATCTCCCGCTGTCCATTGTTCCACAGGGGGAAGGACACGGTCAGCGAGAGGGTCGAGCGTTTGAGCTGATCGGGATAGAACCCGTCCGTGCTGAAGGCTCCCCCGTTGAAATCGAGCGTTGCGCGGGGCAGGTAGTCTCCCAGTCGAGCCCGGAACTGCGCTGAAGCCGCTCGCTCGTTGGCGCGCGCGATGCGCCAGGCCGGGCCTTGCGAGAGCGCGCGCGCCACCGCGTCCGATACCGAGAAGGGCAGCACGCGCATAGTGGTCGAATCGTCGAGCACGGGAGCCGCATCCGCCGGACCCGTCAGGCCGATGCGCCGGCCCAGCTGCAGTTGCGCCGCCCGCAGTGCCGATTGTTGTCGCAACGAGGCAATGCGCGCCTGGGCCAATTCCAACAGCAGCTGCAGCGAATCGGTCTGTACCGCCGCGCCGGAGGTGACGCGGGCGCGCGCCACCGTGAACTGCTGTTCGGCCCGGACCAGCTGATCCTCGGTCACCCGGGCGAGGGCCCGTTGTGCCAGCACCGAATAGAAATCCGATTCGGTGTTCATCGCCGTGGTGAGCCGGGCCTGCAACTCCCGTGATCGGGCGCTCTCGAGTGCCGCTCCGCTCGCGGCCAGGCCGGCGATCTTCTGTCCACCGGTGAACACGTCGAGGCTGGCATTAATCGTCGCCGCATACGTGTTGGGGGCGGTCGCCGTAAACGTGACGAAGTTGAAGGTGGGCGGCCAATAGTGTGTTTGATTGGCCGCCACCGTGATCGCCGGAATAATGAACACCGCGAACGCCGCGCGACGCGCCCACTCGGCGTTGCTCACCTGGCCGGCAGCCGACACGTAGGTTGGGTCGAGCCGCGCCGCTCTCTCGAGCGCGTCCGCCAACGTGACCACCGGCATCGAATCCTGCACCGCGGCCACCTGGAGCGCGGCGAGCAGCGGCAGGATCACTTCGCCTCCACCGGCTCGAGTGCCTTGAGATCGCGCGCTTCGCGTGCCCGCAGCCGGTCGAGCAGCGTGTAGGCCACCGGCACCACAAACAGGGTCAGGATCGTGGAGAAGAAGATGCCGCCCACGATCGCGTATCCCAGCGGCCGGCGCGACGTAGAGCCCGCGCCGACGCCGATCATCACCGGGATCGCGCCCATGATCGTCGCTACTGACGTCATGAGAATGGGCCGCAGCCGAATACGCCCGGCCTCGACCACCGCGGCCACGGTATCGAGCCCCCGAGCCTTGAGCTGGTTCGTGTACTCGACGAGCAGGATCGAATTCTTGGTCACGAGACCGATTAGCAGAATCATGCCGATCTGGCTGTAGAGGTTGATCGTCCCGCCCGGGCGGCCCAGCCAGGCAGCGACCTGCAACGTCGCCAGCGCACCGGTGATGGCCAACGGCACGGCCAGCAGCACCGTGAACGGGTGGATCATGGACTCGAACTGCGAGGCGAGCACCATGAACACGACGAGCAGCGCCACGCCGAATGCGAAGTACAGGGCCCCGCCACTCTCTTTAAACTCGCGGGAATCCCCCGCCAGCTCCGTCGTGCTGCCGGGCGGGAGAACCTCCCGGGCCAGTTGATCGAGCGCGTCGAGCGCCTCCCCCTGGGAGAACGGCGGGATCAGGGAAGCGGACAGCGTGAACGATGGTACCCGGTTGAAGTGATTGATCTGGCGCGGGCCCAGGCCCTCTTCGACTTTCGCCAGGGCGGACAGCTGCATGAGCTGCCCGCCGCGTCCCCGCAGGTACAGCCCTGACATGTCGCTCGGCGTTGCCCGTTGCGCCGGATCGAGCTGCGCCATGACGTAGTACAGCTTGGCGTTGCGGGTAAACGTGCTCACCCGGCGACCCCCGAGGAACGTCTGCAGAGCCGCCGCGACATCTCGCACGGGCACCCCGAGATCTTCGGCACGATCGCGGTCGAAGGTGACGCGCAGCTCCGGCTTGTTGACGCGCAGGTCCGTGTCCACGTTGGTGATGCCGGGGATGGCCCGCGCCCGCGCGACCAGCGTGTCCATTGCCTGACCCAGCCGCACGAAATCCGGGTTCTGCACCACGAACTGGATCGGTTGGCTGAACCCGAGCGCGCCCGGGGCGTAGGGGAACGCTCGAACACCGGCAATCCCGAAGAGCTGCGGGAACAACCCACCCACCATTTGTTGAACGGTTGTCTTGCGCTCGCCCCAATCCTTGAGGATCACGCCGATAAAAGCACTGTTGACGCCACCGGCGAACCCGCCGATGATCGTGAAGTACCCGGCGACGTCGGGCGTCTGGCCGATGATCTGCTCAATTTGACGCACGTAGCCGTCGGTGTAATCCTGCGACGCGCCTTCGGGCCCTGTCGCAATCACCAGGAAGAACCCCCGATCGTCGTCCGGGATGAGCTCGTGCTTGAGGTTGCGGTACAGCACAAACGCCAGCAGCACCGTCACCACCGTCCCGGCCACCACGATGCCGCGGTGCCGCAGCGCGGTCTGGAGCAGCGTCGCGTAGCGTTCGGAGATCGCGTTGAAGCCGCGCTCGAATGCCTTGAAAACCGCCCCATGCTCGTGCGGCACCCGCAACACCTTCGCGCACAGCATCGGCGTCAGCGTGAGCGCCACGAACCCCGAAATCACCACGGCCCCCGCGACTGCGATCCCGAACTCGCTCAACAGTCGACCCGTCGACCCGCGCAGGAAGCCGAGCGGCGTGAACACGGCCACCAGCGCGATCGTCGTGGCGATCACCGCGAAGCCGATCTCGTTGGTCCCCTTGACGGCCGCTTCCTCCGGCGACTCGTTCAGCTCTTCCTGGTGCCGATAGGCGTTCTCGAGCACGATGATGGCATCGTCCACCACGATGCCAATCGCGATCGTCAGCGCGAGCAACGTGAAGTTGTTGATCGAGAAGCCGAGGAAATACATGATCGCGAACGTCGCCACGATCGAAGCCGGGATCGCGAGGCCCGGAATGATCGTCGCGCGGATGTTGCGCAAGAACACGAAAATGATGAGGACGACGAGAATCGCCGCGATCACCAGCGTCAGCCGCGCGTCGTTGATCGAATGCGTAACGAACACCGATCCATCGAACGCGCTTTCGAGCTTGACCCCCCGGGGCAGCGTCTGCTGAATGGCGGGGAGTTCCTCGCGAATGCGCTGCGCCACCTCGATGAGGTTCGCCTTGGATTGCCGCACGACGCCGATGGCGACCGCCGGAGTCCCGTTCCAGCGGAAAATCGAGCGATCGTCTTCGGGTCCCAGCTCGACCTTCGCCACGTCCTTCAGCTTGACGAACTGCCCTCCCTGGCTGGCCACCACCAGATCGTCGAATTCCTGCGGCGTCTTGAGCTCACCCAGGGACCGGACCGAGAACTCGCGTCGGGTCGATTCGATGCGACCGGCGGGGATTTCGACGTTGCGTGACGTGATCGCACCTTCCACGTCCTGCACCGTCAGCCCGCGCGCCGAGAGCTCCTCGGGCTTGACCCAGACCCGCATGGAAAAGCGTCGTTCGCCGTAGATCCCCGCGCTGCCGACCCCCGCGAGGCTCTGCAACCGCGCCTTGACCAGGCGGTCGGCGACATCCGAGAGCTGCATCAGGTCGTAGTTCGGGCTGCTCAGGGCGAGCCAGTAGAACGGTTGCGCGTCAGCCTGCTGCTTGGCGATCACCGGCTCCAACACGTCGACCGGAAGCCTGCCCCGAACGCGGGACACCTTGTCGCGTACATCCTGCGCCGCGACATCCACGGGCCGGTCGAGGTTGAACTCCAGCGTGATCTGGCTGTTCTCCTCCCCGGAGGAGCTCGAGAGCGTTCGCAGTCCCTGAATCGTGGACAGCTCTTCCTCGAGCACATCGGTCACGGCGGTCTCCACCACCTGCGCGTTAGCGCCCGGCAGGAAGGTCGAGACCGAGATGATCGGAGGGTCGATGTCCGGGAGCTCGCGCACCGACAGGCGCGTGTACCCGATGAAGCCGAACAGGACCAGCGCGGCCGAGATCATGCTGGCCAGCACTGGCCGTCGAATGGAGGTCTCGGAGAGTCTCATATGGGCCGGAAAGTTAGCGCGCAAAACCCGCGGCGGAACCAGTGGTGCCCGCCTGTCAGAAAACGGTCAAGTGGGGGCGCAGGTTCCCACTCGACGTCACGTCGCCGGGAATCGTTTCAACGCTACCTTTGCACGGACCAATGCTACACATCCACGGGGGCTCGAACCTCCTCGACAATCTCCGGGCCGCCGGCCTTCCCGGCGCTTTCTTGGAGTGGAGTGAATCGCTGTGCGATGGCCCAACGCCGGCCGGGCTGGCACGGGACGCGTGGCGGGCTACGCGCGCCACGTTCCTGGACTCGGCCTACGGCCGGATCGACGGCCGCGGAGCGCTGGAGCAGCTGGTCGCGCAAGATTGGGATCTCGACCGCGCCGCCGGCGCTGAGGACGAGATCGTCCTGTGGTTTGGGCCCGATCTCTTCTGTCAGGCGATCCTCGCCGCCCTGCTGGACCGGTTTGCCGCTGCGCCGCCCGCCGGCCGGCTCTCGCTGGTGTGCATCGGGACCTACCCCGGGGTGGACGACCGGCGATCCTGCACACCCTCGTTCCTGTCGGCCGACCAGCTGCGGGAAGTATTTCCGCGCCGCGACGCGGTGCGACCCCACCAGCTCGCGCTGGCGCGCGAGATCTGGTCCGCCTGGTGCGCGCCGACGCCTGAGCCACTCGGCGCCCTCGCCGGCCGCGACACCTCGGCCCTGCCCTACCTGGGTGATGGGGTGCGACGCCGGCTCGAGGAATTCCCCTGGACCGGCACCGGCCTATCTCGCACCGAGCGAGCCGTGCTGGTCGCCCTCGCGGCGGCGGAGCGGTCATTCATCCAGCTATTCGAGGAAGTAGCACAGGAGGAAGAGCGATCCTGGGTCACCGACGCGATGCTGCTCCATCGGCTGCGAGTGCTCGCGACGGCCCCTACACCGCTCGTCGCCGCGGACGCGGAGCCTCCACCTGTTGACGTGCTCGCGGCCGACCCGCCTCGGGACGTTCGCCGGCTGCGGTTCCGGCTGACCGATGCCGGCCAGGAGGTCCTCGATGGGAAACGAGACGCCGTCGCGACCAACGGCATCGACACCTGGATCGGCGGTGTGCACCTGACCCGAGAGCAGCTCTGGCGCTGGAATGCCGGAGCGCGACGCCTCGAACCAGGGTCAGCCTAGGGGAGGTGCGGCTACCGGATGCCTACCGAGACGCCTACGTGCAGCATCACGAGATCCGCCCGGCTAAACACAGGATTGATGAAGACATCCCCAGTTGACTGCGGCACGACGTCCCCCGGAGAGACAAACCAGGCTTCGCCGTTATGGAGGTAGCGGGCGCCCAAGTCGAGCGCGACCGGCACATGCCGCGTGCTCAGCGAGATGAGCAACCCGCCGCCCGTCTGCAGCGCGGAGGTCCAGTCGTCGAAGTCGGTAACGGAGTCGAACGTGTCGCAACCGCAGCCATCCACCCGAAAGGATGAGCGAGCCGAGATGTATGAGGCGCCAAATGTACCGAACCCATAGACCTTGAGCGGTCCCGTGCCAAATGTGAGCTGCGGACCGACACCGAATGTCGCGATCGAATAGGTCGTATTGATGGCTAACGGATAGTACGGCTGCGTGACGATATGCTTGTCGTGGCCATACAGGAGGTAGGACCCGCCCAGGCGCAGCGCGACGGGGCTGCCGCGGCCCAGGTTGATGGCGCCAAACACGTCAACACCGCCCGCCACGTCGACATGGCGCCGGAACTCGCCCATCGGGACTGCTACAACGAGATTGACGCCGCCCGTGCCGACATCGCGCACTTCGCGCAACCCATAGCGCTGTGCCGTGGCCGGGATGGCCGTGGCGAGCAGGCACGCGAGTATCGCCGCCGCGCGCATCCCTGCATGGAAACCGGTTGACATCATGTCGCACGCCCCGTTCGAGTCGCCGCCTTGCAGGGGCAAGCGATATGCCAATTGCGGGAGGCTAGATTCCTCGACGAGTCCGGGGGGCAGTGACCCCGCGGGAGGACAGCTATCCTGAACCGACACCAGGGGCGGCGATGCCGGAGATCACGTACGACGACTTTGCCAAGGTGGACATCCGCGTCGGACGGATCGTACAGGTGGACGACTTCCCGCAGGCCCGCAAACCGGCCTGGAAGCTGCGCATCGATTTCGGGCCGATGGGGGTGAAATCGTCGAGCGCGCAGCTGACACAGCGTTATGGCAAGGACGATCTCATGGGAATGCTGGTGATCGCGGTCGTAAACTTTCCGCCGCGCCAGATCGCCAACTTCTTCTCGGAAGTGCTGACCCTGGGTATCGCCGTCGGCGATGGTGACATCGTGCTGGTGCGCCCCGACCGCGACGTCCCGCTCGGCAAACCGCTTACGTAGCCTTGAGCCGGGCGAGGTGCTCCTTACGAAACTTCGCGACCTTGGGGGCGACAACCAGCCGACAGTAGGACTGGCCCGGATTCCGGCGAAAGAACTCCTGGTGATAGCCCTCCGCGGGATAGAACGCCGTCAGCGGGGTCACTTCCGTGACGATGGGTGAGTCCCAGACGCCGCTCTGGCCGAGGTCGGCGATGACCTCCCGCGCGACCGCCTCCTGCTCCGCACCGTGAACGAATACCACCGACCGGTACTGCGTGCCCGTGTCGGCCCCCTGGCGATTGAGCGTCGTCGGGTCGTGAATCGTGAAAAACACCTGGAGCAGATCCCGGTAGGTGAGCGCCGCCGGGTCAAAGGTCACCTGCACAACCTCGGCGTGGCCGGTACGGCCGGTGCAAACCTCTTCGTACGAGGGGTTCGGTGAAGTGCCGCCGGCGTATCCCGACACGACACGCTCCACGCCCTTCAGATCCTGGAAGACCGCCTCCAGGCACCAGAAGCAGCCTCCGCCCAACGTCGCCAACTCGGTCTGGTTCGTAGACATCGCGCTGTGGGAACGCCCGGCGAGCCAGTCAGGTTCCCCGAGCCACCTGGCATAGCTAGTCGAGGAGCAACTCCCGCAACGCCGCCGCCGCGGGCCCGAGTGGCGTCCCGGCCCGCCACACAATCAGGAGAATCCGCGTCCAACGAGGCCCGGCGAGCCGAACCGCGACGATCCGCCGATCGCGGGACAGCACGGCGTGACGCGACACCAACGCCACGCCCAAG
>DATBLG010000035.1:0-13379 GCA_036555485.1 Gemmatimonadales bacterium
GGATGATCCGTCGCAGCGGCGCCGTGGCGCGCGAACTCGGCGTTGCGCGCGACACCAAGAACTCGCTGCGCGATTACTTCGCGCGCGCCGCCGGCGCCGACCTGCTCGTCACCTCGGCGGGGGTGAGCGTCGGCGAGCACGACCTGGTGCGCGAGGTGCTCACCGAGCTGGGCTGCGACATGAAATTGTGGCGCATCCGGATGCGACCCGGCGCCCCGCTCGGCTTCGGACTACTCGGGAGCATGCCGTGGATCGGTCTTCCCGGAAATCCGGTGAGCACCATGGTCACTTTCGAGCTATTCGTCCGTCCCCTGATCCGCCGCTTGCTCGGGCATAGCCGGGTATTCCGACGCACTGTTCCCGTGATCGTGGAAGAGGCGATCACATTAGGCCCGCCGCTGCGCCACTTCCTGCGGGCGATCGTGACCCCGCGGCAGGACGGCGGCCTGGGCGCCCGATTGACCGGGCCGCAGGGATCCGGCATCCTCACGTCGATGGCCCTCGCCGACGCCCTGCTCATCGTCCCGGAAGACCGGCCAGCGGTCGCGGCCGGCGAGACGTTGACCGCCCTGGTGCTGGACGACCCGCACCATACGCCCGAGCCGAGCTTTTGATGTTGAAGATGCTGCAGGAGCTCCTCCTCGTCTTCACGTCCGTCCTGTTCATCGTGGACCCGTTCGCGGTCGTGCCGAGCTTCCTGGCCATGACCGCGCGAGACACGCCGGCCACCCGCCGCGTGCTCGCCCGGCGCGGCGCCTGGACTACCGCGGTCACCCTGGCGCTGTTCGCGCTCGCCGGGAGTCTGATTTTCACGGTGTTCGGGATCACGATCGGGGCCTTCAAGATCGCGGGTGGCGTCCTGATGGGTCTCAACGCGCTCGATATGGTGCAGGCGCGCCGCAGCCAGCAGAAAGAGACTCCGGCCGAAACAAAGGAAGGGATCGAGAAGGAAGACATCGGCATCCTCCCGCTCGGCATCCCGATGCTCGCCGGGCCTGGAGCGATCTCCACCGTCATGGTCCTGGCTGTGGGCTCGAAGACCACCGTCACGACGGTCGCGCTGTACATCGCGATCGCGCTCACCGCCTATGTGTCCTTTCTGACGCTCGCCGCGGCCTCGCACGTGGAAAAGCGGCTCGGCCAGACCGGCATGCGGATTCTCACCCGGTTGATGGGACTCGTGCTCTGCGCCATTGCGGCGCAGTTCATCATCGACGGCATCAAGCTCTCCGGTCTCGCTGGCTCGTGACCTTCGCCGCCCGTGCCGCGCTCTTCCTCATCGGAGCGCCCGCGCTTGCCGCGCAACGCGCGGATCCTTGGATCCAGTGGGGTGCCCATGGGATTCCGGTGTTCACCCAGACGAACATCGTCCCGGGCGACCGTACGTTGGGCGAGCTGCGCATCGTCCAACCGGTGGTGATGCTGCACGCCGGCGCGCTCGGCGATCACCTGCGACTGATGGCGGCGGTGAATTTCGAGAAGTGGACGCTCCGCCACGGAGAGCTCGCCCCCGGAAGCTGGGGCGAGAGTTTCGTGGACCGGCGTCACCCACACACGATCGTCCACGAGCTGATGCTCTCCGCCCCGGACCTGCTCGGGCCGCTCGATGGCACCCTCGAGCTATTCGTCGCCGCCGGCAAGGGATTCGTCCCGTTCGGGACTGACGACCCGATGTCGCGGCCAGTGGCGCGGTTTCCGGTGAATCACCATCTGAGCCAGGTGCTCGAACGCGCGGTGGCGCTCGCCGGGGTCCGGGCGGGCCCCATCACGCTCGAGGGCTCGGTGTTCAACGGTGACGAGCCCCTGTCCCCCAGCTCGTGGCCGGCGTGGGACCGCTTCGGCGACTCGTGGTCGGCTCGCCTCACGCTGTCACCGCTCCAGGGGGTCGAGGCGCAGGGTTCCTACGCCTGGATCAAGTCTCCCGAGAACCGCCCCGGAGCGGGACTCGATGATGCCAAGACGAGCGTTTCCGCGCGGTGGGAGCGAGGGCCGACGTACGCCCTGATCGAGTGGGCCCGGACGTCGGTGAGCCACGACGTCTTCATCTATCGGACAGTACTCGCCGAAGCGGCCTGGTCTTTCGATCGCCACCGGCCGTACCTGCGATTCGAGCGGTCCGAACGGCCTGAGGAGGAGCGGCTGTTCGTAAGCCGGTTTCGTACTCGGCGACCGCTGTTCGAGAACTCGATTCTCGGGGTCACCCGCTGGACAATCGTCACGGTCGGGAACGGTGTGGACCTGACGCCACGCAGTCCGGTCCGTGTCAGACCATTCGCGGAAGCCTCGTACGTGGGGATCGTGAAGGTCGGCGGCGGGGTATTCGATCCGGCTCCTTGGTACGGGCGCGAGCGAGGTTTCGCGGTGAGCATTGGCGTACGATTGGGTGGCGGCATGGCCATGCCCCGGATGGGACGGTACGGTTTCCCGAGCGGGCACGGCATGCCCAAACACGTGGATCACGCGAGCGAGGGACGATGATTCGGCGGTACGTGACGGTCGTCGGCACGGCGGTGATACTGGCCGCGGCGTGTACGGGCGACGGCTCCAGCCCGCAGGGCGCCTACCAGCTCTCTATCGCGGCCGGCGATGCTCAAACCGATACCGTGGGAAAGACGCTCCCCGTGGTCTATGACGTATTGGTCGAAGACTCGGCGGGCGCGCCGGTAGCCGGTGTCGTGGTGGCGTGGTCGGTGACCGGAGGCGGCGGTACGATCACCGCGTCCTCCACGACGGACGGCGCAGGTATCGCCAGGGCAACCCGCACGCTCGGCACCGTCGCGGGAACGCAGACCGCAAAGGCCGTGGTTGGTGGCGCATCCATCACTTTCACCGCTACCGCGCTGGCCGGCCCGCCCACCCAGCACAGCAAGAACGCGGGCGACGCGCAATCGGCGGCCGCGGGGAGCGTTCTCCCTGTGCCGTTCGCGGTGCTGGTGCAGGATCAGTACGGCAACCCCGTAGAGAGCGTCACCGTGAACTGGACCGTGGCCTCGGGCGGGGGCTCCGTCTCTGCCCCCTCCTCCAAGACGAACGGCAGCGGCGTCGCGCGCGTCACGCTCACCCTCGGTCCCGATGCCGGGCCGAACGGCGTCTCCGCCAGCGTGCCGGGGATCACCGGGGGCGTCACCTTCACGGCCACCGCGATTGTTCAGCCGTTACTCGTGAAGTCGCTGCCGATCACGGAGAACTACGGCATCCACGACATGTACGTGCGTGACGGCCTGGCGTTCGTGTTCGCGTGGAACACGGGGGTGCTGATCTACGACGTCGGCAATGGGATCATGGTCGGGAGCCCGTCGAACCCGGTGCTCGTTGGCGACGTTGTGACGAGCGACGGCAGCATCGTCGGCGGCGCCGCCGTCCACAACGGGTGGTGGTTCCACAATCCCGTCACTAGCGAAAAGAAATATCTGTTCGTTGGTCAAGAGGGGCCGTCATTTGGTGGAATCGGTACGGGGTCCTCCGGCTTGATTCACGTCGTGGACGTATCCGACCTGAGGAATCCCCAGGAGGTGGCCTTCTTCCACAAGGCGGGGAGCGACAGCAGCGGCACCCACAACTTCTGGATGGACGAGTCGAGGCAGATCCTGTACGCCGCGTACTACAATGGCGGCGTGGTGGCACTCGACGTCTCCGGCACCCTCACGGGTAATCTGGCGAGTCGACTGATCGACAGCATCCGGCCCGGAGGGGCCGGGAACACGTACGTGTGGGGCGTGCAGCTCTACAACGGCTCGCTGTACGCGAGCGACATGCTGTCAGGTTTTTGGCAGCTCGACACCACGGGCGCCCAGCTCACCGTCGCGGCGGGCGGCAACAACGTCCCGGAGCGCTTCAGCTCCGATCTGTGGGTGGCCAACGGATACGCCTACACCGGCACGTGGGGCTTCCGCGGCGGAAACTTCGGCAACGCCGTCAAGGTTTGGCAGATTGGGGCAGGCGGGGCCCCGATACTGGTCGATTCGATCGTGACCGCCGATATCGTCACGGTGAGCGATGTCGAGGTCAGCGACGACGGCAAGCTGCTGATGTTCAGCACCGAAAATGGCACCAACGCGGGGTTCTGGTTCTACCGGCTCACCGACCCGGCACACCCGACGTTCATCGCGAAGTACCTGGTCTCGAGCGGCGTGCATACCGCCACGTTCGCGCGTATCGGCGGGAAGCTGTACGCGTTCGGGGCAAAGGACCCGAGTGGAGCAGCGTTGATTATTCTCGATGTGTCGAGTCTGGATCCTTAAGGAGCTTCCCATGCGCACCATCGTTCTCCTCGTCTCCGCTCTTCGCTGGTTCACCGCGGCCCCACCCGACACCGCGCCAGCGGCCTTGGACATCAAGGAATGGCCCGTGCCGTGGCCCAACACTTTCACCCGCGACCCCTATGTGGCGCCCGATGGTCGCGTGTTCTTCTGCGGCATGGCCGGCAACTACGTCGGGGTGCTCGACACGGCTACCGGCGAGTTCAAACGCTTCGAGCTGCCGAATCCCGCTAACCCGCACAACCTGATCATCGATGCGAAGGGGATCGTGTGGTACGCGGGCAATCGTGGCGCGCACATCGGCCGGCTCGATCCAGCCACCGGGCAGGTCACCAAGTACCCGATGCCGGATTCGGCCGCCGGCGATCCCCACACGCTCGCGTGGGATCGCGCGGGGGACATCTGGTTCACCGTGCAGGGAGGGAATTTCATCGGCAAGTTGACCATTCCGACCGGCGCGGTCCGGCTCGCCCGCGTGCCGACGTCCGCCGCGCGCCCCTACGGGATCGTCGTGGAGCCGGGCGGCCGGCCCTGGATCGCCCTGTTCGGCACCAACAAGCTGGCGACCGTGGACCCGGGCAGCTTCGCGCTGCGCGAGATCACGCTGCCGCGCCCCGAAACACGTGTGCGCCGTCTGGTCCTGACGACGGATGGCCGGGTCTGGTACGCGGACTGGGCGGGTGGGTTCCTCGGCGTGTACGACCCGAAGACGGAGCGGACTCAAGAGTGGGCCATGCCGGGCGCCGGAAACGCTCGCCCCTACGCCATGGTGGTGGACGGGAAGGACCGGCTCTGGATCGTCGAAACGGGTGCCCAACCGAACCGGTTCGTCGGGTTCGACACCAAGTCCCTCACGTTCCTCGAGCCCACAGCGATTCCGAGTGGGGCCGGGACGGTGCGGCACATGGTTTTCGAGCCGAAGGCGAACGCCATCTGGTTCGCGACCGACGCCCATACCGTCGGGCGGGCCCGGCTTCCCTGACGCACTACCCGGCTTCGCGGGCCTGCAAGCGCAGGCCCGCACCGGGCGGCGTTGCTACATCCTCTTGTACTTGGGCCCGCTGCCGCCTTCTCGGGGAGTCCACCGCGGGCCCAACACGTCGGTGGCTTTGCAATCGACGCAGTTCGGCGCGTTCACCCTGAGCTTCCCGTCCACTTCCTCATAAACACCCGCGGGACACAGGTGCGTGTAGAACCGCGCCACCTCGGGGCTCACGTCCTGCCCCACCACGAGATGACTGGGAATCGTGTCGCGGGTCGAGTTTCCCGCTTTGAACACCGCGTCCACTTTGCTGAACGTCAGCTTCCCGTCGGGCGTGAATGGCTCGACCGCGTTCGAGCGACGCGGCGCATCGGCGTCCGCGTGCATCGCGATCCGGCCGCCCGGGAAGCGACCGCCCGTCAGGGTCATGAGACTCGCCTTGATGCCGCCGGCGTAAAACCCGCTCTTGAAGGCAAGGCGCATGTTACGCGTGCGATGCAAATCGTGGACGACGTACGAAGCGTTCAGCAGCCGGTCGTACTCGGCGAGCCGGCTGGCCGACGTGTCGCCGCTTTTCAGGCCCTGGAAGATCGCCCGCGCCGCGTAGATCCCCGACTGCATCGCGTAGTGAATCCCCTTGAGTGACGGCACGTCCACCAACCCTGCTGCGTCACCCAATACCACCACGCCATCGCCCGAGCGGCGGGCCGGCAGCGCGTAGTAACCGCCCTCGGGAATCGTCTTCGCGCCCCACTCGACCATCTCGCCGCCTTCGAGATAGGGGCGGAACAGCGGATGGTTCTTGAGACGCTGCAACAACACATGGATGTCGAGTCCGGCGTCACCGTAGTCGAGCCCCACCACGATGCCCAGGGCGACAAGGTTCGGTTCCAGCGGATAGCAGAAGCTGCCGCCGAACGCGTCAGTGGGGAGCGGCCAGCCAAGCGTGTGGATGATGCGGTCCAGGGGACGCTTGGTCTCCCAAATCTCCTTCACGCCGAGCGCGAAGATCTGCGGGTTTTCCGACCCGACCCGCTGCCACTCGAGCCACGCCTGGGTCAGCACGCCGCGCGTCCCCTCGGACAGAGCGGTCACCTTGGCGGTGAGATCGTTCGGGGCCATGTAGGAGGACAGCGGTTGACCGTCACGCCCCAGCCCCGTCGCCGCGGTGCGCACTCCCGTCACGCGGTCGCCATCGGTGAGCAGCGCCGCCGCCGGGAACCCGGTGAACACGTTGACGCCCAGCGCTTCGGCCTGGGCGCCGAGCCACCGCACGATCTCGCACAACGACGCGACGTAGTTGCCGTGGTTCTGCATGGTGGGCGGCGTCGGCAGTCGCACCTGGCCGCCCGCGGTGAGCAGGTAGACGGCTTCCTTCGCGACGGGACCGCGGAACGGGAAGTCGGCGTCCTTCATTTCGGGGAACAGCTCGCGGAGCGCCCGGGGATTCACTACCGCACCCGACAGCGAGTGCTCGCCTAGCGCCTCGGCCTTTTCCAGCACGCCGATGTTCAGCTCGCCGACGCTCGGATCCTGTTTGGCGAGCCGGGCGAGCTCGATCGCGCCCGCGAGCCCTGCCGGCCCCGCGCCGACGAACAGCACGTCCAGCTCCATCTTGTCGCCCGCGCCCTCAACGCCCTCTTTCAGAATCAGCCGATCCACGGGCAGCGGCGGCTGGAACTGCGACGGAACGAAGCTCACGATTGGAGTTTCCCGACCGCCTCGGTGAGCGCCGGCACGATCTCGAATAGATCCCCCACCACGCCGTAATCCGCCACCTTGAAGATCGGGGCGTCCTTGTCCTTGTTGATCGCGACGATCACCTTCGCCGTCCGCATCCCCGCGAGGTGCTGGATCGCCCCCGAGATGCCGACGGCGATGTACAGGGACGGACTCACCGTTTTCCCCGTCTGCCCCACCTGATCGCCGTGCGGCCGCCAGCCCGCGTCCACCACCGCGCGTGAGGCGCCCACCGCCGCCTTCCCGCCGAACGCCCGCGCCAGCTCCTCCAGCAGCTTGAAGTTCGCCGGCTCCTTGAGCCCGCGACCGCCCGAGATCACGATCGGCGCCTCGGCCACGTCGAGCGCGCCCCCCGCGGCCGCCTTGATTCCCTTCACGACGACGCGTCCCGCATCGCCCGATACGGTCACCGTCTCGACGGCACCGGCCTTGGGCCGCTCCACCGGCGTGAACACATTGGGTCGCAACGACACCACAGCCGGTGTCGCCGTCACTTTCACTTTCAACAACGCCTTGCCTGCGAACACCGGACGTGTCACGATCACCGCGCCACCCTCGACCGCGAGGTCGGTGACGTCGGCAGCGAGCGCCACGCCAAGCTGTGCGGCCACACGCGGAGCGAGATCCTTGCCCTGCGCGCTCGCGGCGAACAGCACCGCGCCGTAGCCGGAGCGAGCGCGCTCCGCCACCGCGCGCGTGTATCCCTCGGGCGCGTACTGCGCGAATCCGGCATGGGTCGCCGTGATCACCTTGTCCGCGCCGCAGCGGCCTGCGACATCGGTTCCCGATACGGCGCCTGCAGCACAAATCAGGGCATGCACCTCGCCGCTCATCGCGTCGGCAAGCCGCCGCGCACCGGTGACGACCTCCTGACTGACCTTGCGCAACGCGCCCTCCCGTTGCTCCAGCACCGCGAGGACGTGGCTCACAAGACCTTCGCTTCCAGACGGAGCAGATTCAGGAGCTCCGGCACTGCCGCCACTCCTTCACCGACGATGCGGCCTTCCTTGCGCTCGGGCGGTGGGGTCAGGGCCAGGACTTCGAGCCCGCTGGCGCCAAGCGCTGCGGGTTTCACGTCGAGCGGTTTCTTTTTGGCCGCCATGATCCCCTTGAGTGCGGGGTACCGTGGCTCGTTGAGTCCCTTGTCGACGGTCAGCACGGCGGGGAGCGGGAACTCGACCTCTTCCATCCCGCCTTCGACCTCGCGCTCCGCGGCGCCTTTCCCGTCGGCGATGTCCAGGTGCGCCACACAAGTGACGCACGGCATTCCCAGGAGCTCCGCGGTCATCGGGCCGACCTGATGGTTGTAGTCGTCGATCGCCATCTTGCCGAAGAGAATGAGATCGAACCCGCCGTCCGTCAGCTCGGCGGCGAGCGCCCGGGCCACTGACAAGCCATCCGCCGGAACGGAAGCCGTCTCGAGCAGCACGCCCCGGTCGGCGCCCATCGCGAGAGCCGTGCGGATCGTCTCCTGCGCCGCCGCGGCGCCGCAGGCGATCACGACCACCTCACCGCTGCCGGCTTTTTCCTTGCGCTGCAGGGCTTCCTCGACGGCGAACTCGTCGTAGGGATTGAGGATGAACTTGACGCCGGCCTCGTCGAGCGACTTCCCGTCGGCGGCGATTTTGACGCGCGTTTCGGAGTCAGCAACGCGCTTGATGCAGACGGCGATCTTCATGGAGAGTCGTCAGTCATCAGTTGTACGCGCTGAGCCCGGTGATCTCCTGCCCCAGGATCAGCGTGTGGATGTCGTGCGTCCCCTCGTAGGTGTACACCGACTCGAGGTTCGCCAGATGTCGCATCGCCTGGTACTCGGCGAGGATCCCGTTGGCGCCGAGCAGGCGCCGGGTCTCGCGCGCCACGTCGGTCGCCATGCTGACGTTGTTGCGCTTGGCGAGCGACACCTGCTGCGGAGTCATCGTGCCGGCGTCCTTGAGCCTGCCGAGCTGCAGGCAGAGCAGCTGCGCCTTGGTGATCTCGGTCAGCATCTCAGCGAGCCGCAGCTGTTGCAGCTGGAACGCTCCGATCGGCTTGCCGAACATCACGCGATTGCGCGCGTAGCTCACGGCTTCGTCGTAACACGCCATCGCGGCGCCGACCGCGCCCCAGGCGATGCCGTAGCGCGCTTGCGTGAGGCACATCAGGGGCGATTTGAGGCCTCCCGATTTCGGCAGCACGGCGTCCTTCGGCACGTGCACGTCCTGCAGCACCAGCTCCGAGGTGTCGCTGGCGCGAAGCGAGAGCTTGCCCTTCTGGTCCTTTGCGGAAAACCCCTTCGTGTCTGCGGGTACGATAAAGCCGCGGATCGAATTCTGGTCGTCGAGCTTGCCCGTCTTGGCCCAGATGATGGCGGCCTGCGCCGTGGATCCGTTGGTGATCCACATCTTCGCGCCGTTGATGACCCAGCCGTCGGTCGTCTCCTTGGCGACCGTGATCATCCCGCCGGGATTCGAGCCGTAGTCCGGCTCGGTGAGCCCGAAGCAGCCGATCACCTTCCCACTCGCCATCTGCGGCAGCCATTTTTTCTTTTGCTCGTCCGAGCCGAAGGCGTAGATCGGGTACATCACGAGCCCGCCCTGCACCGAGGCGAACGAGCGCACTCCCGAATCACCCCGTTCGAGCTCTTGCATGATCAGCCCGTAGGCGACGTTGTCGAGCCCGGCGCAGCCGTATTCCTCCGGGAGATTCGCCCCGAACAGGCCCAGCTCGGCCATGCCGGGAATCAGCTGCTTGGGGAATCGCCCCTCGACGTAGCAGTCGCCGATGATCGGCAGGAGGTTGTCGTCCACCCAGGCGCGGACGGTATCGCGCACCGCGCGAGCTTCTTCGGACAACAGCCCGTCGAGGTTGTAGAAATCGACGCCGTGGAACTTGGGGGCCATGGAATTCTCAGGGTCAGTCGTCAGTGATCAGTCGTCAGTTGTCAGCTTACGAACGCGTAAGCTAACCTGACGACTGACAACTGACGACTGAGAACTTAGACGGGGACTGGACTCGCCGGCCGTTCCCGCGCAAACGCGAACGTGTCCGAAGGCCGGAACCGCCCGGCCTCCGACTCCCAGCGGAAGAACGTCACCTGCACCGCAGAGGGCTCGATGGTGACGAAGTTGAAGCAGGACGGCCGGCCTCCGCGCGTCCGGACGGACAGGGTTCCAGTGGTGGACACGATGACCCGGCCGGCCAGGACGTCGGCGCCTTCTTGATGATCGTGCCCGCACAGCACCACGTCGGCGCCTGACTCGAGGATGCGCCGCTGTGCTGTGCGCCACCGGGCCAGCCCCATGCGCTCCGAGATGTCGCCGCGCAGCACGTTGTGGTGAACCACGAGCACCCGCGCGGCGTCGGCGGGCGCCGCCCGGAAGACCCGCTTCGCCCGCTCGATCTCGGCCTTCGGCAGATGCCCTTTGACCGTGAAGTCGTTGACGTGGGTGACCGATGCCCAGCTCAGCCCATGCGCGGTCAGCACGCCCGCGACCACGGCCCCCGGAAGCTCGAGGGTCGGCGTGAGCTCTTCGCCGAAATACTCCCGGTACTTCCGGTAGATCGCCTCTTTACCGAACGGTAGGAACGGCCGCCGCCACCACTGCACGTCATGGTTGCCAGGCAACAGATAGACGGGCGCCGTCTCGCGCGCCCGATTCATGAATGCCCGGGCGCGCTGGAACTCTCCGTGCCGGGCGCGCTGGCCGACATCGCCCGCGATGACCACTGCATCGGGCCGCAAATCGGGCATCATGTGCTCCAGCGCCTCGATCTGCCGGATGTCGGCCAGGCCGCCGAAATGCAGGTCGGCGAGGTGGAGCAGCTGGGTCGTCACGACTCGATCTGCACCGTGTACGTGAGCACCGTTTCCCCCCCCGCTGGTAGCGCGAGCCGGAACCGAGTTTCGGTGGACGACAACTTCTCCGCCGGCGCGCTGCTTTCCACCACCTTCCAGGCGCCGAAATGGCTCTCGCGCACGTCCACGGTTACGGCTATGGCCTTGGCGTTGGTCACCGTCACACGATACGACGCGGTGATGCGCTGGCGCGCCGCCAGCCCGCGTCGCAGCGGTGGGATCTGCTCCTGGTTGTACTCGGTCTGCACCCGTTGCGCGGTGACGTCGAACGCATCCCCGGACTGCACCCGCACGTCTTTCCCCGCGGGGGTGTGCCCGATCGTCGCCTCGCCGACGAGCTGCACCCGCCCCTCAGCGTCCGCCTGATATAGCTGCATCGTGCCGCCCGGCAGCGGTCGGTCGCCGAACGACGTGCCGCGGCCGCGCCTGAACGTGTACCACACCTGCACCGGCACCTGGTTCACATTGTCCGGTTCTTGCCCCACCCAGCCGCGCCACGGCAGGACGCCGGGGACGACCAACTCCTGCGTCACGCCCGTCGTGGCGCGAGGGAAGAGCGCGGTCGCGACCGGAACGCCCGGCTCGAGCGACAGTTTCGCCGGCAGCGAGTACACATGGGTCTCACCGACTGCCTGCTCCTCGGGCATCTGCGCTTGCTCCATGACGGCGCGCGCCGCCATGGCCGCCGGCGCGTACCCCTTGGACTGATCCGTGCGGGAGCGATTGATCGTTCCGGCCACGAGCTGGATCTCGGCCGAATCGGTCCGCAGCGCCTGCGACGTCACGGTCGCGGCGCCGCCGATGGTCGCGGCGGCGCCCGCTGCGCCGATCACCGCCTGATACGTCGCCTCCCAGGTGACCCCCTGGGTCACGTAGGCCAGCTGCGTGTTGGGACGCGCGCGCGCCGCGTCGAGCGCCACCACCGCCTCGGGTGCCGTGCGGACCAGCTCGGCCGGAAATAGCGGCTCGCCCGCCGGCGACAGAAGCAGGCGACCATCCGCCAGGCGGTACTGCGGCGGATCGACCCGCACGACGGTCGCCCGGATCGTGTCGCCCTTCCCCCGCACGAACGAGAGCGTCTGGCCCACGGCCCGCGCCAGCGCGTCGTTCTGCGTGCTCGCGTACCGCACCGTGGCGCCGGTCACCGTCACCGTCGAGTCGGGTGAGAACAGCGTTGCCGGATCGAGGCCCTCGAGTTGAAGGACGAATTGATTTCGCCCTCGTTGCAATCCCTGCGGCAGGGTCTTTCGCACTACGATTCGCCCGTCACTGTAGATGGACAGGGAGGTCTGCGCCGACAACGTTGGCCCGGTGCATACCGCGGCGAACGCGATCGACACAGCTGATAACCGACGACTGATGACTGAAAGCTTCGGTTTCATTTGAGCCACTCCAGAGCGACGCGTCGCGCAATGAGAGATGTCAGGACGTACCAGACGAGCACACTCACGACCCCGATCAGCCGGGCGGTTCGCTGCGGAGGAAGTGTCATGGTCATATAGACCGCCAACGGCAGCGTGGTTCCCATCGCCACCCAGCGGGCGATGCGCGCCGCGCGCCGCACCACTCCGCGCCAGCAGTCGGCGCAGATCCCCCCCACCGCCAGCCCGGGGACCATCTCCCCGCACTTGGCGCAGGCGTGGCTAGGTCCGACGGGCAACGGCCCGCGCAAATTCGGCGGTCGAAGCACTGCCCCCGATGTCCCGCGTGCGAACCTGGTCCTGCACGATCACGGTCTCGATCGCGCGGCGCAGCCGGCCCGCCGCCTCCAGCTCTTCCACATGATCGAGCATCATCGCCGCCGCGAGCAACAGGGCCGTCGGGTTCGCGACGCCCTTCCCGGCGATGTCCGGTGCCGAGCCGTGCACGGCTTCGAAGATCGCGGCCTTCGTCCCGATATTCGCTCCCGGCGCGAGACCGAGGCCCCCGACCAGCCCCGCCGCCTCGTCCGAGAGGATGTCGCCGAACAGGTTCGTCGTCACGATCACGTCGAACTGCTGCGGGTTGATCACCAGCTGCATCGCCGTATTGTCAACGATCTTCTCGTCGAACGCGATCACGCCCTCGTACCCCTTCGCTACCCGGCGTCCCGACTCGAGAAACAGTCCGGAGGTCGCCTTGAGAATGTTCGCCTTGTGGACAATAGTGACCAGCCGGCGGCCGTGTCGCTTCGCGTACTCGAAGGCGAAACGACAGATCCGCATGCAGCCGTCCCGCGTCATGACCGACGTCGCCTGCGCCACCGCCTTCGGATCGTCGCCCACGCGGAAGGTGTGGTCCAGGCCGACGTACAGCCCTTCGGTATTCTCCCGTACGATGACGAGATCCACACCCTCGTACCGGCCGCCCGGGACGATCGTCTTGGTGGGCCGGACGTTCGCATACAGGTCGAACTCCATCCGCAGCGCGACGTTCACCGAGCGGTACCCGCCGCCCACCGGGGTCGTGAGCGGGCCCTTGAGCGCCAACCGGGTGCGGCGGATCGAGTCGAGCGTAGCATTGGGTAGCGGTGTGCCGGCCTTCTCGACCGCGCTCATCCCGCCATACTGCTCATCCCAAT
>DATBLG010000045.1:0-18712 GCA_036555485.1 Gemmatimonadales bacterium
TGCTGGGCAGCGCTCCGGCATTCCGGAAGATCATCGCGCTGGCGCGCAAAGTCGCCGCCACGGACGCGTCGGTCTTCATTACCGGCGAGAGCGGCTCAGGCAAGGAGCTCATCGCGCAGTTCATCCATCACTACAGCCGGCGTTCCAGCCGGCCGCTCGTGGCGATCAACTGCGCCGCCCTCCCCGAAGCCCTGCTCGAGTCCGAGATGTTCGGCCACGTGAAGGGCGCCTTTACCGGAGCGGTGCGCGACAAGCCGGGCCTGCTCGAAACCGCCAATGGCGGCACCATGTTTCTCGATGAGTTGATCGAGATGCCCAAACCCATACAGGCCAAGCTGTTGCGGGTGATCCAGGACGGCGTGGTCCGGCGTGTCGGCAGCGAAACGACGGATGCGGTGGTGAACGTTCGCTTCATCGCGGCCACCAATATCGACCCCGACGAAGCAGTCGCATCCGGTCAACTGCGGGAGGACTTGTACTACCGTCTGCGCGTTGTGCCGATTCACATGCCCCCGCTGCGCGCGCGCCCCGAGGACATCCCGCTCCTCGCCAACCACTTCTTGGCGTACTACTGGAAGCGGCATCGCGACAGCGGGCAACCGCTTCCGACCTGGACGCCACCGGCCATCCGAGCCCTGAGCACGCACAATTGGCCCGGCAACGTGCGCGAGCTGCAAAACGTGGTTGAGCACGCCGTCGTGCTGCTCGAGCCCGGGGCGGACATTCACCCCGAGGATATCCCGTTCATTGGAGAGCAGAAGGTCGTCGCCGAGGCCGCCCCGGTGGAGGTCGAAGGTCCCCCGGGAGAGAGTTACCACGCGGCCCGCGAGCGGCTGCTGTCGGCGTTCGAGCGGCGCTACCTCACCCGTCTGGTCCAACAGGCCGGTGGAAACATGTCCAAGGCCGCCCGAATCGCCGGAGTGGATCGAACCACGCTATATCGCCTCATGGAGCGTCACGGCCTGGAGCGCAACCTGCTGGCCTCGGCCACCGAGTAGTCTCCGCTCATACGCCTGAAGGGGAGCGTCCTCGCGACGCTCCCCTTCTTGTTTGCGGGGCGTCATGTTGCACCTCCCCAACAGGTTAGCGGAGTCCCGCTACAGAGCCGATCCGTCACCTGCCCCGCCCGGCTTTGTCACGAACACGTAACATGCTCACAACCAATGAGTTACTGAAATGGCCCGCGCCGTCGTTTTGCTGCACGGCACTTGCTAGAAGGGAGCGCGAGGGGCCGATACGGCCCCGTTAGCCACCGATCAACGCTCAACCCAGGACCGCGTGAATGACCGCCTCGACCGCCGCTGAAACGTTCGCCGTTCGTCAACCGCTCGCTCTGGTGCGCGACACGCGCACCGTGGAGCCGGAGACGGAAGGTGCCCGCCGGGCGTTGAACGTGGCGGTCGCTGCGATCGGGCTCGTGCTCGCGGCTCCGGTGCTGGTGGTGGTTGCGGCGCTGATCAAGCTGACCTCGCCGGGCCCGGTGTTCTTCGTGCAGGACCGTGTTGGTCTCGACCGCCGCGACCCGGCCAAGGCCGCGGGCAACGGTCGGCGGCAGCTCGATCTGGGCGGGAAGCCGTTCCGGATCTTCAAATTCCGGACCATGTTCGTGCAGCAGAAGAGCGAACAGGTCTGGGCGACCCAGGATGATCCCCGGGTCACCTCCGTCGGGCGGGTGCTGCGCAAGTACCGCCTGGACGAGCTGCCGCAGCTCATCAACGTGTTGCTGGGCGACATGAACATGGTCGGCCCGCGGCCGGAGCAGCCCAAGATCGTCGTTGATCTCCAACAGCAGATCAACGCCTACAACATGCGGCACAAGGTTCGCCCCGGGATCACGGGCTGGGCGCAGATCAACCATCACTACGATCGATCGATCGAAGACGTGCGCCGCAAGGTCAGCCTGGACCTCGAGTACATCCGGCGCCAGTCTCTGTCGGAGGATCTGAAGATCATGCTCCGCACGGTGCCGGTCGTGGTACTCCGCAAGGGCGGCTGGTAAGCGGACGACGGGCTCACCAGTCAGCCTCCAGGGGGCGCTTCGGCGCCCCTTGGCATTTCGCTACCCGAACCACCGTTTGTACCTTAGGACTCTTCCTTTGTGGGAGTCACACACGCGTATGACTCGGGCAGTCAACGTTGTTGCCGTCACGCAGAGCGACCCCTTCTTTACGGGTCGCTTTTTCGAGGCCTTCCTCGCCGAGACCGCGTCGGGTCCGGTACGGCTGCTCGAGATCGTCTTGTTGCGCAACTTCAACCAGTCCCGGTTCGCGCTTGCCCGTCGCTTCCTGAAGTTCTACGGTCCCGTCGACATGACCCGGTTGGTCGGCCGGTATGCCGTGTCACAGCTGTCGGACCGATTCGGGGCTCCCCGGAGCGTCGAGGCGCTGGCGGCGCGCGCCGGCGTGCCGGTGCGCCCGCTGGCCAGCATCAACGACGAAGCGTATCTGCGCACGCTGGGCGAGCGCCACGTAGATGTGCTGCTTTCCGTGTCAGCGCCCGAGATCTTCCGCCAGCAGGCGCTGGCAGCGGCGCCGCACATTCTCAACGTCCACAACGGGAAACTGCCTCTGTACCGCGGGATGATGCCCACGTTCTGGGCGATGCTGAACGGGGAACGTGAAGTCACGGTGACGCTCCACACGATGGCTGCCAAGCTCGATGCCGGCGAAATAATCGCGGAGTTCGCGGTTCCCATCGAGCCGACCGACTCGGCATTCGATATTTCGGCTCGAGCGAAGGTGGTGGCGGGGCGGGAGGTGGCGCGGGTGCTCGCCGGGCTCGGCACTCCGGCCTGGCCCACGCCCCGCACGCTCGACATGTCCGACCAGCGGTACTTCAAGTTCCCGACTCCCGCCGACGTGGCGCGGGCGCGCGCGCTGGGCAGGCGGATGCTGTGACCACACCGGTGTTCCTCGCCTCGTTCGATGTCGAGGATTGGTTCCACGCGGAGAACCTCAAGGCGGCGCTCCCAACGGACGACTGGGACCAGCTGGAGCCCCGGGTCGAGCGCAACACCAACGAACTGCTCGATGCCCTGGCCGCCGTGGGCGCCCAGGCCACATGCTTTGTGCTGGGATGGGTGGCTCGCCGCTACCCAGCGCTGGTCCGCCGCATGGTGGCAGAGGGCCATGAAGTGGCGAGCCACAGCGATTCGCACCAGCGGCTGTACAGCCTGTCGCGCAGCGCGCTCGCCGAAGACCTGACGCGGGCCCGGGACACACTGGAACAGCTCACCGGGACGCGGGTCTGGGGCATTCGGGCGCCGATGTTCTCGATCAGTGACGCGGTGCTCGACTATCTCGTCGAAGCCGGGTACTGGTACGACTCGAGCTTCTACGATTTCAAAGCCCACGACCGCTACGGGCAGCTCTCGACGGCGATCGATCCGGACCAGCCGGTCGTCGAGGTGCGTCCCGGTTTCTTCGAGCTCCCCATGTCGCGCGTCCGTATCGGCCCCCTCGCCCTTCCCTGGTCGGGCGGAGGGTATTTCCGGCTCATCCCGAACCGGCTATATCGCTGGGGCGTCGAGCGGCGACTCCGGTTGCGGTCATGGTTCATGTTCTACTTCCATCCCTGGGAGCTGGACGCCGAGGAAACGCCCCCGCCGCGCCTGTCAGGCATGCTGAAATTCCGCGCCTATGTGGGGCGCGGACGGATGCGCCGGGACCTGCGCGGTCTCCTGACGCAGTTCGGCTCCGCTCGGATCGACCGCACCCTGCGAGCAATGGGGCTCACTCCACCGGGAGTCGGCTAGCCGGTGGCCAAGCGTGACCTCACCCACCGGACCCTGGCTGGCATGCTGTGGATGTCCTACGGCAAGGCCGCGTATTCGATTCTCCAAATAGTCGTCTTGGGAGTGCTCGCGCGGCTCGTCACGCCAGCGGAGTTTGGCGTCGTCAGCGCGGCACTCGTCGTCATCGGCCTCTCGTCCATCGTCTCCCAGTTGGGCTTGGGACCGGCGCTCGTACAGCGCCCCCAGCTGGAACCGCGTCACCTCGACACCGCGTTCACGGCCTCGGTGCTGATGGGCCTCGGCCTCGGCGCGTTGATCTGGCTCAGCGCCCCGATCGCCGCCGGCTTTCTTCATATGGACGGCGTGACCCCCGTGCTGCACGCCCTCGCCTGGGTTTTCCCCATCATCGGATTAGGGACTGTCTCGTCGTCCATCCTTTCTCGAGACCTCAAATTCTCCTGGCTCGCCAACCTCGAGGTCGTGACGTACGGCATTGGATTCGGTGCGGTGGGGATCACCGGGGCCCTGCTTGGCTGGGGCGTGTGGGCGCTGGTCGCCGGACAGATCGGGCAGGCGCTGGTGAAAAGCGCCGTGCTGCTTTGGAAGCTGCCACCCAGTCCACGGCTGACGATCGATCGCTCCGCTCTGAAGGACCTGGTGTATTTTGGCGGGGGGTTCACCGTCGCCAAGTTGGCCAACTATGTGGCGCAGCAAGGCGACAAGGTCGTCACCGGCCGCTTCCTCGGGCCTGCGGCACTCGGGTTTTTTGGCCGCGCCTACTCGCTGATGTCGGCCCCGGCCTATGCCTTCGGAGCGGTGCTGGACCAGGTGCTGTTCCCCGCCATGGCCAAGGTCCAGGACGATACCGCTCGTCTGGCCGCGACCTATCGGCGCGGCGTCGCCTTGATCGCCCTCGTCGTGCTGGCACCCAGCGCCACGATGGTCCTCCTCGCTCCGGAGCTGGTCCACGTCGTGCTCGGCGCCCGCTGGTCTGCCGTTGTGGTGCCGTTCCAGATCCTCGGCCTCGGGATGCTGTTCCGCACCAGCTACAAGATGAGCGACTCGATTGCCCGCTCCACGGGTGTCGTGTACCGTCGCGCCTGGCGTCAGATCATGTACGCTGGGCTTGTGGTCCTGGGCGCCTGGATCGGCCAGTTTTGGGGAATCGCCGGCGTGGCTTGGGGCTCCTTGGCCGCGCTCACCGTGAACTTCGTCGTGATGGCGGATTTGAGCCTCGACGTCGCCAAGATCAGCTGGCGCGAATTCTGCGGGGCACACCGGTCCGCAGCCCTTCTCACCGTGGTCTCGTTTCCGGTAGTCATGGTCGCAACGGCCGTGGTCCGCCAGGCGGGCCTCCCCGCACTGCTGGTGTTAGTGGCCGTGGGCATCGTGCAGCTCGCAGTTTGCGGGCTGTTGATCTGGCGTCTGCCGAGCATCTTTCTAGGCAGCGACGGGCAATGGATGCTGGAGACGATGCGGGCGTTCGTGCGGAAGCGTACCCGTCGGACAGTGCCGCCGTCCGACGCCCAGCCCGCCTTTGACGCCCCCGGTACAGGAGAGAATCCGTGACAACACTGCAGAACGCGCCAACACCGGCAGCGGACGTCGCCACGGCGCTGGGCGTGCTGCGCCGCATGTTCGAGCGGTTCCACGCGGACGGTATTCGCTACTGCCACTGGAAGAGCAATCAGCATCTGCAGGCGTCGATGGTCGGGAAGACGGACGTGGACATCCTCGTGGACCGGCGCGCCATCGTGCCGCTCACCAAGATCCTGGGCGAGACGAACTTCAAACGCTTCGTGGTGAAGCCGGGCCGCGGCTACCCGGGAATCGAAGACTACGTCGGCTTCGACACGGCGAGCGGTACCCTGACCCATCTGCACGTCCACTATCAGCTCACATTGGGGGAGAAGTTCCTCAAGGGTCATCGTTTGCCCTGGGAAGAGCTATTCCTCTCCAGCAGGATTCGCGACACCGAACACGACATTTACATCGCCGAACCGAACCTCGAGCTGGTAGTACTGATCGTCCGGGCAGTGATGAAGCTCCGCGCGCGCGACGCCGTCATGGAGACCTTCGGGAAGCCGTACATCGGCGGCGGCATGCTGCGAGAGCTACGGTGGCTGGCCGAACGATCCGATCGCGCCCGGCTGATCGAGGTGGGGACTCGCCTGGTCGGCGAGCGGGCGGCTCGACTGCTTCCGGACATGCTGGACGGCAAGCGGCCATCAGTTGGCCAGCTGCGCGCCTTCGGTCGACAGGCCGAACCACGTCTCAGCGAATACCGGCTGTATGGGACCGCGACGGCGGTGCGCCAGATGGCCACGCGGGAATGGGGCATCATCTGGTGGAAGGTCAAGAACTGGTATCTCGGTGCGCCGACCAAGTCGACCCGCACCTTGCCGCAGGGCGGTCTCACGGTCGCGTTCCTCGGCGCGGACGGCGCTGGCAAGTCCACACTCACCGAGGAAATCGCCGAGTGGCTGTCGCGGGAGGTCGCGGTCGTCATTACGTACGGCGGGAGCGGCAAGGGATCGGCATCATTGCCGCGCCGCCTCTTGCAGGGGCTCGCCGCATTGCGACGTCGAGTCGTCCGTCCTCGTTCAGTCATCGTTGCGGCACCGCCGACGCAAGGCGAGGAGCCGGGTCGTCGTGACAAGAACATCTCCCTGGCCCGTCTCGTGTGGGTCCTGTCGCTGGCGCGCGAACGGCGGCGTCGGGCGCTGCAAGCGCGCCGGGCGAAAGGGCGAGGGATGATCGTCCTCTCTGATCGCCTCCCGCAAAGCCAGTTTCCGGGTTGGAATGATGGACCCCGGCTCACCCGCTGGCTCGAAATGGGATCGTGGGTGCGCCGACGCGCGGCGCGGATGGAACAGGCAGCGTTCCGGCTCGCCGAACTCTCCCCACCAGACTTGGTGGTCAAACTGCATGTATCGCCGGAGGTGGCCTCGCGCCGCAAACCCGAGACGCCCCAGGAGCAGCTCCGCACGGGAATCGACATGGTCAGGCGACTGCAGTTTCCAGCCACCACACGCGTCCTCGACATGGATGCCGAGCAGCCGCTCGACCAGGTGCTCTTACAGGCCAAGCGCGCCGTTTGGGAGAGCATCTAGGGCTCAGACCTTCGGTTCAAGCCGCCGTTCGTCCAATCCCGCAGGGTCCGACCACTCACACGGCACGACCGTTGCATAGACGCTATACGGGTGGAGTGTGCCTAGTCACGACATAACTCCATATCAGCAAATATGTTAAGACGATCGTAACGTCCGTTAGCTCTGTGCCGGAGCACGGATGTCCTGCAACCAGCCATGCTTTTTGGAGGGACTGCCGTTGACCTATCCGGGGAGGCCACGGAACTTGTTGCGGGCATGCAACAGCCTATGCGTCATCCCCGGACGGGTGCGCTGACATGTGTGGAATAGCGGGTTTTTGGAATCCCCACGGTCTGAACGAAGACCACGCGCGGGACATCCTGACCGGCATGACGGACGCCATCCGGCACCGCGGCCCGGACGACTGCGGCTCCTGGATCGACGCCGCTTCGGGAATCGCGTTGGGATTCCGCCGCTTGTCCATCCTGGATTTGTCTCCCGCTGGGCATCAACCGATGGAGTCGGAGACCGGCCGGTACGCGATCATCTTCAACGGCGAGATCTACAACTTCCAGGAGCTGCGGCGCGAACTGCTGGCCCGGGGACATCAGTTCCGGGGTCGCTCCGATACGGAAGTCTTGCTCGCCGCAGTGAGCGCCTGGGGGGTGGAGGCTGCGCTCCAGCGCTTCAACGGGATGTTCGCCTTCGCCCTCTGGGACCGTGAACACCGCACGCTGCACCTGGCGCGGGATCGCGCCGGTGAAAAGCCCCTCTACTACGGGTGGATGGGCGACACGCTGTTGTTCGGCTCGGAGCTCAAAGCACTACACGCCCACCCGGCGTTCCGTGGGGAAATCGATCGGAATGCGTTGGCGAGTTTCTTTCGCCGGGGCTATGTGCCGGGACCGTACAGTATCTACCTCGGCATCCAGAAGCTGCCTCCGGGGACCTTCCTGACGCTGCGCGGCGATCGGCCCGTCGCCGGCATCGCGCCGGTTGCCTATTGGTCCGCGCGCGAGGTCGCTGAACGGGGGGTCGCCGAGCCGTTCGGTGGGTCGGCCGCGGAAGCCACCGAACAGTTGCACGAGCTGCTGCGTGACGCGGTCAAGATCCGAATGGAATCGGACGTGCCGCTCGGCGCGTTCCTGTCCGGCGGCATCGACTCGGCCACTATCGTCGCCTTGATGCAGTCGCAGAGCCCCACGCCCATCAAGACGTTTACGATCGGGTTCCACGACAGTAAGGACAACGAGGCGAACCAGGCCGCGGCCGTGGCCCGGCACCTCGGGACCGATCACACCGAGCTATACGTCACACCGGCCGAGGCGCTCGCCGTTATTCCTCGCCTGCCGATCCTGTACGACGAGCCGTTCGCCGACACTTCGCAAATCCCGACCTTCCTGGTCTCCGAGTTGGCGCGACAGCGCGTGACCGTCAGTTTGTCCGGCGACGCCGGTGACGAGCTGTTCGCCGGGTACCGTCGGCACCGTCTCGGTTCGGCCATCTGGCGCGGCATCCGGCTGCTGCCGCTGCCGCTACGTCGAGCTGTCGCGGCGGCGTTGTCGCCCAACGGGAATCATCCGGGGAGTCTGGCCCACACGATCAATCGGTTGACGAGGGGTTTGACCGGCAAGCGCAGCCTCACTGAACGGTTACGCCAGACGGCCGACATCCTGCCCGCCCAGTCGACTGAAGCGGTGTACCACTACATGATGTCGTACTGGAAGCACCCCACGGAGGTGGTGCGCGGTGCCCGCGAAATGCTGCTGCCGGCGACCGACCCAAAGCAGTGGCCCAACCTGCGCGGCGTGCCTGAGCATACCATGATGTACCTGGACCTCGTGGCGTACCTGCCTGGCGACATCCTGGTCAAACTGGACCGCGCCAGCATGGGCGTGAGTTTAGAGGCGCGGGTCCCACTGCTGGACCACCGGGTGATCGAGTTTGCCTGGCGCACCCCCTTGTCGTTCAAGCTGCGTGGCGGAGTGGGCAAATGGGTGCTGCGGCAGGTGCTGGACCGGTATGTGCCACGGCACCTGGTCGAGCGACCGAAGCACGGTTTCCACATGCCGATCGCCACGTGGCTGACTGGTCCGCTGCGCGACTGGGCCGAAGCCCTGCTCGACGAGCGCCGTTTGCGCGACGAAGCCGTGCTCGAGCCCAAGGTGATCAGGCAGAAGTGGGCGGCGCACCTTTCCAATGAAACGCGGTGGGACTACGATCTCTGGACGGTGCTAATGTTCCAGGCCTGGAACGAGAGCCGCGCGCAAGTCGAGCAGCCCGCTCACGTCGCCTGACGTGAGCCTGACCTACGGCCGCCCGCTATATTCTTTCCGCACGCGTTCCAACACTCCACATACCTCGTGCTACTGGAATGATAGCTGTGACAAGACCTCCCACTGAGGGCGTGGTCGAGCCCCCCCTGATTGTAGAGCTGGTCGGTCCCGCAGGCGCCGGCAAGACGGCCTTGTTGCGCGCCATCAGCGCCCGGGACCCAAGTGTTCGGTCGGGGTTGCGAATCGAACGGCTGCAGTTCCTCCCGCTCATCCTGTGGCACGCGTTGGTGCTCGCGCCGACGGCGGCCGAGTTGTTCGCGGAGCACACCCGGTCATGGTGGCCGGGCGTGCGGCAGATGGTACGTCTCCGGACGCTCCACCCAGCGCTGGCCCGCGAGGCCGGCTCCGGAAGCCGAGCGATCATCCTGGATGAAGGACCCCTGTTCAGCCTGACCCGGCTGAGCGTCTTCCAGAAGGCAGATCTCGGCCACGGCAGGGTCGCCCGGGAATGGCGTGCTGAGCTTGCGCGGTGGACCAATGAGCTGGATGTCGTCGTCTGGCTCGACGCGCCGGACCATGTACTGTCCGAACGCATCCGCGGCCGCGACAAGGATCACATGGTCAAAGATGCGACCGAACAGGAGATGGCCGAGTTCCTCGGCCGCTACCGCAGCGCGTACCTGGGCCTCCTGGACCGCGTGCGCGCGGCCGGCCGCGTGCGCGTTGTGAAGATCGAGACGCACGAGCACCCCACAGACCACATCGCGGGAATCATCCTCGCCGCCCTGGAACGGAGCACGCTGAGGAATCGCACGGCGGCGTATCTGTGAAGCACGCAGTCCGATGCGACAGCGCCTGAGTCGATCCGGCCGGACGTCAACCCCTCAGGCACACAGTGGCCAACCAGTTGGGCTAGCGCTGGCTCCGCCGCCGCGCGCCGGCCTCCTGGTACGCTGGACGCTGTACGGATTCCTCTTCTCCCTGCCGTTCGATGCCCCGGGAAGATTGCCGCTCGAGCTCACAACGATTACCGGTGCGGTGTTTCTCATGGCGACGCTGCTGCAACCGCGCCTGTGCTACGCTCGACGCCCCGGTGCCTTCTGGTGGTTCATGGCGTACCAATACGTCTATTGGACGGCCTATGTCTTGGGCGGCGCGGAGTACACGGCGGACGCGGTGCGCTCCTCGTTGTTCTACATACAGGGGCTGTTGATTTTTTGCGCGTGCTTCAACCTGATGCAGGACGAGCGAGTGGCCAGGAAGGTCTTGCTCACCCTGCTTGCCGCGTGTGCGCTGCTCGCGGTGATGACCGTCCTGGGAATCGGGAAGTTCTATGAGACCGAGTCGGGACGGGCCACGGTGCTGGGCCAGAACGCGAACCGCGCCGCCCGCGCGTTTTGCGTAGGCGTGCTGATCGCGATCGGGTTGGTGTTCGGCCGGTCGAAGGCCGTCCTCCGCCCGACCTGGATCGCCTGGCCGATCGCGGCGTTCATCGGGCTCGCGATGATCATGGGAGGCTCTCGTGGCGGCCTGCTTGCGCTGGCCGTCGGACTCTGGGCCTTCTCCCTGGCACGCAACACGTTGGGCAAACGGATCCGCAACATTGCCGTTTCGTTGATCGCTATTGGCGTAGCGACCTGGGGTGCGCTGCAGTCCCCGATCATGAAAGAGCGCTTGCGACAAGCCGCGGCCGGGAACCTTGCCAAGCGGGAGGAGATCTTCCCAGTCGCATTCCAGATGTTTAAGGATCGGCCGCTGATCGGATATGGACCAGCCAATCACTACGTTCTTGCGGTGCGCCTCGGCCTCCCCCCCCGGCTGCACATGTCACGGGACACCCACAACCTGTTCCTTGAAGTGCTGACCGCAGCGGGGGTGTTGGGGGCGATACCGTTCATGATCGGACTCTGGCTCTGCTGCTCGAGTGCATGGAAAGCGCGCCTTGGAACGGAGGGCATTCTCCCCGTGACACAACTGGCTGCGATTCTCGTGGGCAACCTGAGCGGTAATTACATCACCCTGAAACTGCAGTGGGTGCTGTTCGCCTATGCGTTGGCCAGTTGGACGTACCTCACCGCGAAACAGGCCCGAGCGGTTCAGCCGAGTGCGGCCGATCTCCGCCGCGCACGATGGGGGTAGGAGAATCGGCACCTGTTGCGCAGGCGCTACGCGATGCGAGTCGCGGTTGAATCACGAGCATGGGTCGAAGGCATAACTTTATGTCCAGTAATCAGTTGTGCCACGAGGCAATGGCCACGGCCCTAGCACAGAGGGTGCGTAGGCCGACCGTGGCACGGGACGATGGGCACCACTTGCAGCGATCGATTCTCGGAAAGGGACTGTAACGCGGTGCTGATCACGTTTTCCGGTTTGGATGGTGCCGGCAAATCCACCCTCATCGAATTCCTCACCACGACCCTGGAGCGGGAACACCGCCCGGTCGCCGTGCTGCACCTGAACGACCAGGTGGGTGTGTACGCATCGCTGCGCGCCCTGCGCGACCGAATCTTGGGGCGAAGGCCCGATGACCTCGCGCCCGGTGCACCCGACCCGCGATCGCAGAAGCTCCGCCGGCCAGCCCCTCGCGGCCTGCGCGGCGTGCTCTCCCGTCTCCGCACGTCGATCCTCTGGAACAAGTCGTTTCGACGCTTCCTGTACCCCATCGACCTGTTCGTCTTTCTTTGTTACCGGGCGTACGTCGAGAAGGCCAAGGGTCGGGTCCTGATCATGGACCGCTACTTCTACGACACCCTCGTCGATGTGGCCAACGGCCGAGAGCGGTTCTGGACCAGAATGCTCGAGCGGATCACGCCCGAGCCGACCGTGCCAGTGTTTCTCGACATCACGCCTGAGGAATCCTTTCGTCGTAAAGGGGAGTTCACGGTCGAGTACTTGCGACGCCGCTACGACGCCTATCACCACGTGTTCGCGCGAGTGCCCGGCACGGTCCGGATCGTCAACGACGACCTCGACGCGACCAAAGCCGTGCTGCTCCATGCAATCGAGGACCGGAGCGGAAGGCGATGAACGCGCCGAACGAGCCCGTGCTCGTGCTCGATGGGCAGACCGTGCAGGCACTCGCCTGCGTGCGGTCGCTCGGCCGCGCGGGACACCCGGTCATGGTGGCGAGCGATCGCCGCCGACCGCTCGCCGCCTGGTCACGCTACTGTCGATCGAGATTTCGGCTGGCCGGTGAGACGCCCCAGGCCTTCGCTGCCTTGCGCGTGTGGGCCGTGGCGCAACGGGTACGCATCGTATTTCCCCTGACGGAGCGTGCCTGTCTCCTGTGCAACCTCGACCGGGACGCCTGGGAAGCGGCCGGGATCACCGTGGGCTGCGCTCCGCAAGAGATGTTGCTCCAGGCGTTCGACAAAGTGCGCACGCTGGAGGCCGCGAGCGCCTGCCGGGTCGATGCCCCGCCCACTCGTCTCCCGGCTTCCATGGAAGACGCGCGACAGGCCGCATCAGAGCTCGGCTTTCCCTGCGTCGTGAAAGCGCGATTCAGCAATGCGTGGGACGGCACTGGATTCGTCGCGGATCCCGGTCCGGGCTACGCAAAGGATACGGCCGAGTTGATGGCCGCCGTGCAGGCCCGGCGCCAGGGCATCCACTGGCCCATCATCCAGGGATTCGTCCCTGGTCAAGGCAAGGGCGTGTTCGCGCTGTGCGATCGCGGGAGCGCCGTCGCCTGGTTCGCCCACGAGCGCCTGCGTGACGTCAGACCGTCGGGGTCGGGCAGCAGCCTGCGCCGCTCGGCCCAGCTGGATCCACGCCTGCTCGCGCCGGCGGAGCGTCTCCTCAACGCCTTGCAATGGCACGGGCCAGCCATGGTCGAGTTTCGCGACGACGGCGTGCACCCGCCCTACCTCATCGAGGTGAATGGCCGGTTCTGGGGCTCGCTGCAGCTGGCCGTCTCGGCGGGTGCGGACTTTCCACAATGGTGGGCGGAAATCCTCCAGGGCCGTCCCGTGGAGCGTCGCACCGGATACGCCACCGGCGTGATCCTGCGGTGGGTGTGGGGCGACATCAAGCGTTTCCTCTACATTCTCGCCGGCGCGCCCCCCGGCTATCCCGGTCGCTACCCGTCCTTTGTGCAGGGTGTCCGAGAGCTGCTGGGACGCCAACCACCCGGCACGCACTCCGAAACCTGGCAGCCGGACGATCGGTGGCCCGCCGTCGGAGAGTGGGTACAGGGAATTGGCGATTTGCTGAGTGGCAGAAGACGCAGCCGTCCAGCACCGACGGAAAGGACACAGGGCAGTCCTGGTCCGAACACAGCCCGACCGGCGACCGTGCCAGAACCCCCGGTGGTGCCGGTGCACCGAGCATGACGACTCCTCCGGGATCGGATTCCAGCAAGACCGCGGAGGCGCCGATCCGCGTTCTGATGATCACCGCCGGGTGGCCGCAACCCGGGCAGCCGCAGACGACGCATTTCGTCAAGCGTCAGGCGGAGTTCCTCCAGCGGGCCGGTGTTCAGGTAGACGTCTTCCAGTTCCGCGGGGCCAAGCGGTTCTGGAACTACGCGAGGGCCTGGACACAGGTGCGCCCCTTGATTCGGTCCGGGCGCTACGACCTGGTGCACGCGCAGTTCGGGCAAAGCGGAGCCTTGGCCCTGCCCCGGCACCTGCCACTGGTCGTGACGTTCCGGGGGAGCGATATCCTCGGCATCGTCGGCGAGGGCGGCCGGTACACATTCGCTGGAAAGATCTCGCAACTCGTGGCACGCTTGGTCGCCAGGCGGGCGAACGCCGTGGTCGTGGTGTCGGAACACATGAAGGCCTACTTCCGCACCAGTGCGCCGGTGCTCGTCCTGCCGTCCGGACTCGATTTCGATCTGTTCCGTTGCATGCCGCGCGACGAGGCGCGGCGTCGCCTCGGCTGGCCGCTCGACAAACGGCTGGTGTTGTTCGCCGGCAATCCGGAACAGCCGCGCAAACGCTATTCGCTGGCGAAGGCAGCCGTCGACCTGCTCAATCGACAATTCGCGGCCGAGCTGGTCGTCGCCTGGGGCGTGTCCCACAGCGACGTCCCTCTCTACATGAACGCCTGCGACGCATTCGTCTTCACGTCGATGCAGGAGGGTTCTCCGAACGTCGTCAAGGAAGCGCTCGCGTGCGATTTGCCGGTCGTATCGGTCGCGATCGGCGATGTGGAGGAACGTCTCAAAGGAATCGAAGGGTGCGAGCTGTGCCCCGACGAGCGCCCGGAGACCATCGCCGCGTGCCTGGAGCGGGTGCTGCGTCGCGGGCAGCGGGTCTCCGGCCGAATCGCGGTCGCCCACCTCGCAGAAGAGGCCATCACGGCGCGGTTGATCGGGCTGTACCAAACCGTGCTGCGACGGCGCACCGCGGATTCCTCAATCGGTGTCGGCGTCGTCACCGCCGACACCAGGACTCGGGAGCGCTAGCGCGATGCCCCCTCCTACCCAGCCCCGGGTCACGGTCATCGTCCCCTGCCGCAACGAGGAACACTACATCGGTCCCTGTCTGGACTCGATCCTCGAGAGCGACTACCCGCAGGACCGACTCGAAGTCCTCGTTGTGGACGGCATGAGTGAGGATCGCACGCGGGCCATCCTCCAGGACTACGGCGCGCGGCATCCCTGGATCCGCCTGATCGACAATCCGCGACGCATCACACCGGTCGCGCTCAACCTGGCGATTCTCGCCTCCACCGGAGCCGTGCTCGTCCGCATGGACGCGCATGTCGTCTACCCGAAGTCCTACATCACCAGCCTGGTCGCGGCGCTCGAGAAATATGGGGCGGATAATGTCGGAGGGGTGTTGCGGACCCTTCCCGCGGGCGACGGCCCAATGGCGCGCGCCATTGCCGTGGGAATGTCTCATCCGTTCGGCGTCGGGACATCCTACTTCCGTATCGGTACCGATACGCCTCGTTGGGTCGACACGATCGCGTTCTTTTGCGTGCGCCGCGAGACCTTCGATCTCGTTGGGCTGTTCGACGAAGAGTTGATCCGCCACCAGGACGGTGAGTTCAACGCCCGGCTCATCAAGCGCGGCGGTCGCATCTTGCTCGTCCCGGACGTGGAATCCCACTACTATGCCCGGGCGACGCTGCGTCAGACGGCGCGCATGTTCTACCAATACGGCTATTTCAAGCCGCTCGTGGCCAAGAAGCTGGGACGGGTGATGACGCTGCGGCAGCTCGTGCCGCCGTTGTTTGTGCTGGCGCTCGCCGTCACCGGCATCGCCGCCCTGCTCTGGTCACCGGCAATCTGGGCCTTGGCCCTCGTCGGTGGCAGTTACGCCGCGGTCGTGCTGGGATCCGCCGTCAGGGCTGCCTGGCAGCACAGTCCGGGAGTCGGGCTTGCGCTCGCGGCCGTCCTCCCGGTGATGCACGTGAGCTACGGTACCGGGTTCTGGCGACGCGTCGTGGAGCTGCTGTTACCCACGCGCCGGTCGGCCAAGCGGGCGGCCGAGCTGCCGTTGTCCCGCTAGGACCGACGATGGAGCGCACCGCGACCGTGGCGACGTTCATGTTTCACGAAGTGACCGACGACCCGACGTCCAGCGGGTTCCAGCGGCCGGGAGCAATGGCGTACAAGCACTCCCCCCAGGCGTTTGCCAACTATCTCGACCAGCTCGCAACGGCGCCGCAACTCCCGGAGATCGTCACCGCGGTGGATCTCACGCAGCCGGGCCGGCACGTCTTTCTCACCTTCGACGATGGTGGCAAGAGCGCGCTCGCCGCCGCTGGTGCGCTCGAGCGCCGGGGATGGCGGGGGCATTTCTTCATCGTCACGAGCCTCCTGGGCAACCGGACCTTCCTCACCGCGGAGGAGATCCGCGCATTGCGGCGCGGGGGGCATGTGATCGGGAGCCACTCACACACCCATCCCAGCATCTTTCGAGACCAAACGCCGGGGCGAATGGTGGAAGAATGGCGGGCGAGCTGCGATCAGTTGGCGCAGCTGCTGGGAGAGCCGTGCCTGACGGCATCAGTGCCGGGGGGAGATATCTCCAGTCAGGTGCTCGAGTCCGCGCGCACCGCGGGTCTGCGGTACGTGTTCACCTCCGAGCCGTGGCTCACGCCACGCCGCCTGGACCCCTGCTGGATTTTGGGGCGATACAGCGTCAAGGTGGCAACGTCGGCCACGCGGGTGGGTGAACTGGCGCGATTCCGGGGCTGGACGAGCGCCATGGTGCGCCGCCGCCTCAAGGTGTTGGCGACGCGGGCGCTGCCGCCACTGTACCGGTTGTACATCCGCGCCAGGACGCACACGTCCTAGAACGAGTCGATCACACGCTCAGTGGCACGTGCCAGTCCCGCTGTCGGTGTAGGTTTCGCCGGCAACCGGGATGAACTGCCAGTCAAAGCTCGACGCGTGGAGCGTGAGCTTCATGACGCCGTAGGTGCGCCCTTCGCGCTCCTCGCTGGTGGGAAAGATGTTGGTCAGGTCGCCGCCGCTGTTTCCGCCCGTACCCACGACGAACGAACGGATGCCGGTCGAAAGGTCCACCGTCCCGTCCGGCCGCATGAGGTTGAGCCGTTCGTAGACGTGGCGGTGCCCGGTGAGCACGAGATCGGCATCATACGCGTAGAGCGAATCCCAGAACGGCCGCACGCTGGTGATGGTGGCGCCGCCCGAGCCGGAGCCGCCGACCGAGGAGTACAGTGGGTGATGCCAGTACGACAGCGTGCACAGGTTGGAGTGCGTCGCCAAGTCATTCCCCAACCACTGCAGTTGCGCGTTGTTGGCGGAGCCTGAGAGGTTGCTGTTCAGAACGATGACGTGCCAGGCGCCCACATCGTAGCTGTAGTAGCCCTGTCCGGCCGTGCCGGCGGCCGCCCCGAAATAGGCGTAGTACGGCACCGCGCCGCTGGTATTGTATTCGTGGTTGCCGGCAGCCGGATGGGTGCGTGACTTGAAGGCCCCCCAGCTCGGATTGTAGCAATTGTTGAACTCGGCCGTCGTGCCGTCTTCGTAGACGTTGTCGCCCAGGGCGAACACCTCCCCCGGGATCGCATTGACCAGTGCGGCGGTGGCCTCGTCGTCCGGCTTGTTGCACGTGGCGATGTCGCCCGCGCCCACCATCACCACCGAGCTGCCCGGCGCCGTCACCGTCACGCTCGTCGTTTGCGTCACCGAGACACCGGCGGCGGTTGCCGAGATAACCTTCGTGCCGGCGTTCGCGGAAGAAAGCGTGCCGGTCGCGATACCGCTGCCGTTGGTGGGCCCCGACGGCGGGGTCAGGTTGTTGCCGGAACCGGTCGCGAACAGCACGACCGTGGCGCCGCTCACCGCGTTCCCGAACGCGTCTTTGGCCGTCACCGTGATCGTCGAGGTGCCGCTGCCCGCGACGATCGACGCCGGCGAGGCATTCACAGTGGACTGGCTCGCCGAGACCGGGCCCGCGGTGACGGTCACCGTGCGCTGCTGCGTAATGGCCACCCCATTCGCAGTCGCCGACACCGTCTTCATCCCGATGGCCGTGGAGCTGACCGACCCCGTCGCAATGCCGCTCCCATTGGTCGGGCCAGGGGGTTGATTGATGGTCGTCCCGCCACCCGCTGCCGAGATGATCACAGTCGCGCCGCTGACTGGATTCCCGCCCGCATCCCGTGCGGTCACGGTGATGGTCGAGGTCGCGGAACCCGCCACGATAGATGCCGGGGAAACGTCCACGCCGGACTGAGACGCCGACACAACGCCGGCACTGATGTTGAAGGCAGTGGATGTGGCGCCAGTCAGGCTCGTGGCCGCTGCGGTCAACGTGTAGCCCGATCCCACCTGATCGATACTGAGGTTGGCGAACGTCGCCACCCCATTCACGGCCGCGATCGGTCCGCCACCGGTCAGCGCCCCACTCCCCGGGTTGGTGCCGATTCCCAGCGTGATCGGATTGCCGGCTCCTGTCACCCGATTGCCAAACTGATCGCGAACCTCCACCTGCACCGCCGGCGTGATGGTGTTGTTCACCGTCGCACTCGTCGGTTGGACAATGAAAGCCAGGCGATCGGCGACGGACGGCGTGACCGTCACGGTGTCGGTTTGGGTAATGCCGGTCCCGTCGATCGCGCCCGAAACAACCTTGGCACCAACCACAGTGGAACGCAGCGTACCGGTGGCGACCCCGTTGACGTCCGTCGGGCCGGAGGGTTGGGTGAGCGTGTTGCCGGAGCCGGTCGCGGAAAGCGCGACCGAAGCGCCGGGCACGAGATTGCCATGGTCGTCCCGCGCCGTGACGGTGATCGTCGAAATACTCGAGCCGTTGCTCGCCGGGATGCTCGCGGGAGCCGCCTGCAGGGTGGACTGCGCTGCCGAGACTTCGCCGGGGGTGACGAGGATCGTGTCCTGATCGGGGATGCTCGTCCCATTGCCGGTCGCCGACACGACCTTGGACCCCGTGGCGGTCGAGCTCAAGGTTCCGGTCGCCACACCAAAAGTGTTGGTCGCACCCGAGGGCTGGGTCAGCGAGTTGCCCGACCCGGTCGCCGAGAGGACCACGCTGACGCCCTGGATCGGATTGCCGAAACCGTCCTTGGCGGTGACGGTGATCGTGGAGGCGTTGGCGCCGTTGCTCGCTTCGATGTTAGTGGGCGAAGCGCTGACCGTGGACTGGGACGCGGAGAACGCAGCGGCGTTC
>DATBLG010000084.1:0-10733 GCA_036555485.1 Gemmatimonadales bacterium
AAGTTGAACGGGCTGATGGCGTAGACGAACCCCTCGAGCGGCCGGTAGTCGAGCAGGTTCCACGCGCCGGGCACCGACAGCGGTTGCTCGGCATGAATCCGCTCGGCGAAGTGCGCGTTGAAGCGGAAGAAGTCGATCAATTCGCAGGACGCGTCGATCTCGGCCTGATGCGACGTCTTGCTCTGTCCCAACATCGTCGCGGCGTTGACGCTCGCACGATGCTTGCCGGCGAGCAGGTCCGCGGCCTTGAGGAACACCGCCGCCCGCTGCTCGAGGGTCCAGGCGGCCCACTCCGGCCACGCGGCGCGCGCCGCCGCGATGGCGGCGGCGATTTCTTTCGGCCCGGCCTGGTGCACTTTGGCCAACACGTGCTGGTGGCAATGCGGCATCACCGCATCTACCGTCTTGCCCGTGCGGATCTCCTTGCCCCCCACGATCACCGGAATCTCGATCGGGCGGGCGCTCAATTCGCGCAGCGCGCGTTTCAGCTCGTCGCGCTCGGGGGTGCCCGGCGCGTGGGAGCGGACGGGCTCATTGATGGGAATGGGGATTTTCGACATGGCCGGAATCTAACAGGGTGCTCAAACACAGAGAGGGGAGAGGGACGGCTACCGGGCAGCATCTGCTTGCAGCGAACTGAAGTCATCAGTCGTCAGTCATCAGAAAAAAGCCACAGCTGACGACTGACAACTGATGACTGACGACTCTCTCAGCGCCTCCCCTTCACCATCAAGCTGTCCGAGATCCGCGCCGCCATGAGCGGCTGCACCGGGCGCTTTGGGCCCCGGGGGATCATCGCATCCAGATTGGCGAGTCCGTAGGCGCTGACCGCCATCACCGTGGACGCCTGCCGCAGGTCCCAATCGATGGCCTTGTCATAGGTATCGGACTGGGAGTGATGGGTGTGGTTGTAGCCACGCGTGATCTGATTGAAGTTGAAGCCCGGCACTCCATAAGGAAGGAAAGAGAGGTGGTCGGTCCCGCCTTTCATGGCGTCCGTCACGGTGTCCGCGTTGAGGCCGCGCACCGGAGCGAGCAGCGCACGCCACAGACCGAAGAGTTCCGGGCGGCCCTGCAACGCCTGACCCGTGATCGCCCCCACGCCGTTGTCGAGCACGATGACCGCCTGAATCGAGTCGGCTTCGGCCGCGTGCGCCTCGGCGTATTTGCGCGAGCCGATCAGCCCCTGCTCCTCACCGGTGAACAGCACAAACCGGATGGTGCGCTTGGGTTTGAGCCCCGAGCGCATGATGATCCGGGCCGCCTCGAGCGTCGCGATCGATCCCGTTCCGTTGTCCGAAGCGCCGGTGCCCAGATCCCAGCTATCGAGATGCGCACCCACGATGACCACCTGGCCCGGATGCTCGCTGCCCGGAATCTCGGCAACCGTATTCCATTGCGGCACCGAGTCGGTCGTGAGGGTGTTGCTGATGCTCGCCTCGAGCTGCGGCACGACCCCGGCCTGAAGCAGCCGGTCGAACAGGGCGTACTCCTCATGGGCAACGACGATTCGCGGGAGCGGAGCAATGCTGTTGGGCGATCCGCTCATGTTGAGCAGTCCCTGTTCTTTCCCGCCGTCCAACAGCGTTCCCAGGGCTCCCCGGTTGCGGAGGATGTAGGGAACATCCCGCTGGAACTGCTGCCGCTGGGCCCGTTGCGCCGAGTCGAGACCCGCCTGGGCGGCGGCCTGGTTGCGGAAGAAATCCCGTTGCCGCTGGGAGTCGGCGGCGGTCATGGAGGGGCCGTCGTTGTTCCAGACCATGGCGGGCGACGTGAGCATCACCCACGCCCCTCTCACCCGGGCGCCGTGTGCCGCCAGGCTCTCCGGACGGCTTGCGTCGATGCGCACCACGGGGCCGCGCACGGGCTTCCCGCCCGTGCCGGGCGACCAGGCCCAGCTCGCGGCCACCACATCGTGCGTTCGAGGAGCCACCAGACGCGCCCACATCGGGCCGCGCGTCCAGGTGCCACCGAAATTCCATTGTTCCAGGCGGGCGGTCAGCCCGTAATCCTGAAAGCGGCGCATCGTCCAATCGTTGGCCGCCCGGGCCGCTGGAGAACCGGTAAGGCGAGGACCGATGATGTCGCTCAGGTACGCCAGGTTGTTCATTGCTTCGGAGCGATTCATGCCCTCGTCGATCAGGGCACCGGCCCCCGCGGTATCCACAGTCGGCTGTTGCGCCCCGAGGGTGCCGATCCCCAGCGCCACGGCCAAAACGACGCCGATGCTCATTCGTGCGATTCGCATGCGTGGACTAGACCTCCGTGCCAAATGGCGGCGACGCGCCGCGCTGTAGCGGGATCGGGAGCGAGACAGTGAACGTGGTGCCCACGCCTTCGGTGGACTTCACCGCCACGGTCCCGCCGAACACCTCCTGGGCGACCTTCCGGACCACGGTGAGCCCCGCTCCACCCTCACCGGGCGCCTTCGTGGAGAATCCCGCCTCGAACACCCGATCGACGAGGTACGCGGGAATTCCCACCCCGCGGTCGGTCACCGACAGACGCAGGGTGTCTCCCTCGCGATCGAGCTTCACCGTTATCGATCCGGCGCGGCTGCGCGAGGCCTCCGCCGCGTTGCGCACCAGGTTGATCAGCAGCTCGTACAGCAGATTCGGGTCACCGCTCAAGTGAACGGTCTCGAGTGCCGTGGCAAGCTCTACGTCGATGCCACGCTGGCGCAGCACCCGCCCCTCGAGCGCCACCACGGATCGCGCCACCCGGACGGCGTCGAAGCGCTCGCGGCCGCCGACCGCGCCACGCGCGCGGTCTTGCACCGCCTGCAGAAAATCGAACGCGCGGCTCAACGCCTCGAGCACCTCGCCCAGCTCATCGAGGAGTTCGAGGCGGCGCGCTACCGGAAGGTCCTCCATCCGGCCCAGCGACTCCATGGTCAGCTGCAAGCCGGCTTGCGCCGCGCTGAGCGGATTCTTCGCCTCGTGCGCGATCACCGAAGGAAGGGTGAGCAAATCGCGGAGCGGGTCGACCGAGATCGACGGCGGACGGCCCACCGCGGCGGTCTCGCGCCGGTCGGACAGGCCGACGCACAAGCCGGCCAGCTCCAGGGTAAGGCGGGTTGGGCTGCGGCGCTCCTTGCCGTCCGGCGGTCCGGAGGCGGGCCGCAAGCGCACCGGCGCGATGACCCAGGGCCCGTCGTGAGAAAGTCGGCAGCCGACAAACCGGCTGCCGCTGCGAATCGGGACGCCCCAGCGCTTCAGCGTGAGGTCGACGTCGATGCTGGTATGATGATGTCGTGGATTCGGATCGCTCGTGGCGCGCGGAATCATGGTCGGCCCATCCGCGACCTCCCACAGTGTCACCGGCCGGCCGTCGAGCGCCACGCTCGCCTGCCTCAGGATCTCCCCGGCGCCTCCCCGAAAGTTTTCCGTTGCCACCTCCGGTGCCCCCTCTCGGGAATCCCCAACCCCGTTTTAGCGCGCACCTAAAGTAGCAACTATGGTCCGTAAAGGGTACAATTTTCACTACTTCCAGCACGAGGTAGACCCATGCCTACGAATTGTCCGTCCGTCCGGTGGCTTCTGGGCGCCGCTGTCCTCTCGGCAGGGTGTGGAGGCGGTGGCGGCGGTGGCGGGGGCACAGGCCCCAACCGCACCCTGGCGATCGCCGGCGGCAACACCCAGATCGGCAACGCCGGCGCCGCCCTGGCCAACCCCCTGGCGGTCGTCGTCCTGGACGCCACCACCAGCACCCCAGCCGCCGGGGTGACGATCACCTGGGCCGCGACCCTGGGCGGCGGCTCGGTGACGGCGTCCAGCATCACCGACGCCACCGGGATCGCCACCGCCATCCGCACCCTCGGATCAGATACAATCGCGCAGGCCACGACCGCGAGCGGGACCGGTCTTTCGGGCTCCCCCGTGACGTTTGTTTCGACGAGCCGGATCCAGGGCGCCACCCAGATGCAGCTCAACGCCGGCAACAGCCAGTCGGATACCATCGGCTCGACGCTGGGCGCGTACGAAGTCCTGGTGCGCAACGAGACGGGTACAGCGGTCGCCAATGTGACGGTCAATTGGACCGCGGCCGGCGGTGGTTCCGTGTCCGCCCCGAGCAGTGTCACCAACGCGAGCGGGATCGCCTCGGTGAACCGGATCCTCGGCACCACCACCGGCGCGCACACGGCGCAGGCCCGGGTCGCCGGCCTGAGCGGCAATCCTGTGAACTTTGGCGCCACCGCCACGGCGGGGAACGTGGACGCGATCGAGAAGACGGCGGAGCCGGCAGCCGGGGTGATCAACTCGAACGTGACCTACACCGTGACGGCGCGCGACCGGGCCAACAACCCGAAGGCGGGGGTCACGATCGACTGGGCCGCGACGGGTGGCGGCGGGTCGATTGCCCCAGCGCAGAACACCACGGACGCGAACGGGGAGGCGAGTGCCACGCGAACGTTGAGTGGCACGATCGGCGCCCACACGGCGACCGCCACCGCCCCAGCCATCGCGAGTACCCTCACGTTCACCACCACCGCGACCACGGCGCCCCTCGCGGCGAGCGTCACAGTGGGTAACGACTTTTTCAATCCGACGTCCGTGACGATTGCAGCGACTGGCGTCGTGACCTGGACCTGGAACCCGGGCGGGATCGCCCACAACGTCACGTTCAGTACCGCCGGATCCCCGACCAACATCGCCAACCGGACCACGGGGTCGGAAAACCGGACGTTCCCCACTCCCGGGACGTTCAACTACACCTGTACGATCCACGCCGGAATGGCCGGGAGCGTGACGGTGCAATAGGGCGCGTCTCACGCCTTCAATTTCGTGACGCCAAGCTGCAAGTTTGGAGCGCAGCTTGGCGTCACCGTTTTCCCCCTCAACGTCGCAGGTCGGTCGTCATGCGGACGCTTCTCGTACTCTCCTTGATTGGCTGCTCCGGTTTGCAGGCCCAGCAAGCGCTGACGCCCGCCCCCCCACCGATCCGCGGCTTCCCCACGAGTCTGCTCGCCGCCCAGGCGCAGCGGGAAGCGGTGGCGCGTGCGGTTCCGAGCCGCGATACGCTCCGTGCCTTGGTACGGATGCTCTCGGCGGTGCCGCACGAAGCGGGCACCGAGCGGTCGCACCAGGTGGCGCGGATGCTGCTGGCGCGATTTCGGGCGCTCGGTCTGAACGCACGCATCGAGCAGTTCGAGGCGCTGATGCCGCGTCCCGTCTCGCGCACCTTGGAGCTCGTGGCGCCGGAGCGGTTTACCGCGTCGCTCCGCGAGCCGACGCTGCCACAAGACCCCACCACCGGCCAGCCCGACCAACTGCCGAGCTTCAACGCCTATTCGGCCGACGGAGACGTCACCGGGCAGCTCGTGTACGTGAACTACGGCCGACCCGAGGACTATCGGGTGCTCGACAGCGTCGGCATCAGCGTGCAAGGGAAGATCGTGATCGCCCGCTACGGAGGGTCATGGCGCGGCATCAAGCCGAAGGTGGCCGCGGAGCATGGGGCGATCGGCTGCCTCATCTATTCCGATCCCCGGGACGACGGATTTTTCGTTGACGAGCCCTACCCCACGGGCCCCATGCGGCCGGCGGACGGGGTGCAGCGCGGCAGCGTGATGGACATGCCGCTCCACCCGGGCGACCCGCTGTCGCCGGGCTGGGCGTCCGTTCCCGGCGCGCGGCGACTCGCCCTGACCGAGGCGCAAACCCTCGTCAAGATCCCCGTGCTGCCGATCGGCTACGGCGATGCGCTCCCCCTGTTGCGCGCCATGACCGGACCGGTCGCGCCCGAGTCGTGGCGCGGCTCACTCCCCATCACCTACCATCTGGGGCCCGGCCCCGCGACCGCGCATCTCGCGCTCAGCTTCGAGTGGCGTACTCGTCCACTGTACAACGTGATCGCCACGATCCCTGGATCGGTCTGGCCCGATCAATGGGTGATCTATGGCAACCACCACGACGCCTGGGTGAACGGCGCGCAGGATCCGATTTCCGGCCAGGCCGCCCTCGGGGAGACGGCGCGGGCGGTTGCCGCACTCATGCAGACGGGGTGGCGCCCGGCGCGCACCATCGTCTTTGCCGCCTGGGACGGTGAAGAGTGGGGACTGCTCGGGTCCACCGAGTGGGCCGAGGCACACGCCGATGAGCTGCGCGCCAAAGCGGTCGTGTACTACAACTCGGACACCAACAACGCGGGCTGGATCGACGCCGACGGGTCGCACGCGCTGGAGCAGTTCGTGACCGAGGTCGCGCGCGATATCGCCGACCCCAAGAGCGGCCGCAGCGTGCTCGCCGCGTCACTCGCCCATCAGCGCGAGCAGCGCGGGCCGAAAGACACCACGTCGGACACCACCTTCACGATCGGTGCGCTGGGCTCAGGGTCTGACTACACCGCCTTTCTCGACCACCTGGGCCTGCCCTCCCTGAACATCAGCTACGGCGGCGCGGGGCGCTCCGGGATCTATCACTCGATCTACGACAGTTACACCTTCTTCGAGCGATTCCTCGACACCGGCTATGTGTATGGGGTAACCGAGGCCCAGACCCTCACCACCGCGATCCTCCGGATGGCGGATGCTCCGGTGCTGCCATTCGAGTTCCGCGCGCCGGCGCGCACGTACCGCAAGTACGTCGACGAGCTGGCGCGCCTCGCGACGGGCAACGACACCACGAAGGGACTCGACGTCACGGCGCTGCGCGCCGCACTGGATCAACTGGACAGTGCCGCCGCGGCCTGGGACCGTGCGACCGCGGGGATCGACGGCCTCGCGCCGACCAATCGGCGACGCCCGGCGCTCGCGGCGGTGAACCGGATGCTCGCCGCGAGCGAGCAGGCCCTCACCGATCCCGGCGGGCTACCGCGCCGGCCGTGGTTCCGACACCTCATCTACGCGCCCGGTGCCTACACGGGCTACGGCGTGAAAACGATTCCCGGAGTCCGCGAGGCGATCGAGCTGCGGCGACCGGCGGAAGCGCAGGCGGAAGCGGCCCGGGCGGCCGCGGCGCTCACCCGCTACGCCGAGGCGGTTCGGCGCGCGGCGGACGCGCTCGCAGTCGCGCTGCGGTGAAATCAGTGCGTATTGACACCCCCCACGCAGCCGGATACCGTGGGTCCACCCCCACTTGAACCCAAGGCGAAGTCCATGAGCGCTCCTCTCCCGCCCCGCGGATCGATGCCCCGGTCGTCCTTCGCCATCGCCATGAAGGACTACACGTTTATTCGACCGGGCATCGCCGTCACGTTCAGCGCGGCGACGCTCGTGGCCGCCATGGTCATCGGTGTGCTGCTCATCAAGTCACTGGCGCAGGCCTCCGCTACTGTGAACCGCGGCGCGACTGCCAGCGAGGCGCTGCATCGCCTGAGCGCCAAATACGAGGTGTGGCGGTCCATGGCGACGGGCAGCGATACCTCGTACCGCCGGCAGGCGGACAGCATCCGTAGCGCGCTGCAGTCGGATCTGTCGCGCTTCGGCGCCACGCTCACGAGCGACCAGGAGCGCGGGTTCGTGCAGCAGATTCTCGAAGGGGTCGCCTCCACCGACGCGCCCACCACCAAGAACGCGCGCGAAGCGATGATCCTGCTGCTCGCCCATCAGGACAGGGCGCTGTTCGATGCCGCCGAGACGTCGCAGCGCGGTGTCATCTTCGCGGCCGTCCTGCTCGCGCTCACGATCCTCGCCGCCGGTATGATGATCGTCCCGATGGCGTGGCTGTACGTCCGCTACAAGCGGGGCGCGGCGATCGAAGTGAAGCTCTAGTGCCTGGCGCCGCCGCGGCCTTTCCCCCCGCGTCCAAAGTCTTTGACGGCCCGCGCGACCGGGAGCGGTTGCACACGGTCGTCGTTCCCGATCACGATGATCTCGCCACGCTGATCGCCGACCGTATCGTCGCCGCGATCCGGCGCGACACGAGCGCCAAGGGACGCTGCGTGCTCGGCCTCGCCACCGGCAGTACCCCGCTCGGGGTGTACCGCGAGCTGATCCGCCGCCACCACGCCGGCGAGGTGGATTTCGCTCGCGTCGTCACGTTCAACCTCGACGAGTACTACCCGATGTCGCCCGAGAGCCCGCGCAGCTATCGGCGCTACATGTGGGAGAACTTCTTCGACGAGGTGAATATCCCGCCGGACCAGGTGCACATCCCGGCGGGTGATACGCCGCGCGAGCGCCTGGCCGATGCCTGCGCGGCGTTCGAGCGCGCCATCGCCGACGCCGGCGGGATCGACTTCCAGCTGCTCGGCATCGGCCAGAGCGGCCACATCGGCTTCAATGAGCCCGGGTCGGCCGCCGATTCGCGCACCAGGCTGGTCACGCTGGACATGCTCACGCGGCGCACCGCGGCGGCCGACTTCTTCGGCGAGGACAACGTGCCGCGTGAGGCGATCACGATGGGCGTCGCCACCATCCTCGAGGCCCGCGAGATCGCACTCGTCGCCACCGGGGAGCACAAGGCGGCAATCGTCCGGCGCGCGGTCGAGGGGGAGCCTTCCCCGGACGTCGCCGCGACGTATCTCCAGGGTCACCCCAACGCGACCGTCTACCTCGACCTCGCCGCCGCGGCGGAGTTGACCCGCATCGGGACGCCGTGGCTGCTCGGCCCGGTGGAGTGGACTCCCACGATGACCGAGCGCGCGGTGGTGTGGCTGGCCGAGCGCACCGGGAAAGCGATCCTCAAGCTCACGGCCCGCGATTACACCGAGCACCACCTGAGCCCGCTGGTGGCGAAGGCGGGAGCGGCCGGACCGATCAACGGCGACGTGTTCAACCGGCTGCGTGACCGGATCCGCGGGCGCCGCAAGCTCCCGGCGCGCCGGCCCGTCCTGGTGTTCTCGCCGCATCCGGACGACGACGTGATCTCGATGGGCGGCATCCTGCGCAAGCTTTGGGAGAACGAAAACACGATCGTGGTCGCGTACATGACGAGCGGCAACATCGCGGTATTCGACCATGACGTACGCCGGCACCTCGATTTCGCCGAGCGCGCCGCGACCCTGCTGGGCGCGGACCCCGCCGCCGTGGGCAGCCTGCACCGGGCCGTGCTCGCGCACTTCGAGCAGAAGGAGCCGGGCGCCGTGGACCTCGCCGAGGTCCAGGAGCTGAAGCGGTTCATCCGGGAGTCGGAAGCGATCGCGGCGCTCGAGTCGGTCGGCCTGCCCGCTTCCGCCGCGCGGTTTCTCAACCTGCCGTTCTACCGCACCGGTGAGGTCCACAAGCGGCCGGTGGGGGACGAGGACGTGGAGCTGGTGCGGCGCCTGCTCGAGGACGTGCGCCCCGAATTCGTGTTCGTCGCGGGAGACCTCTCCGATCCCCACGGCACGCACCGCATGTGCAAGCTGGCCATCGACCGGGCGCTCGACGGTTACACCGCCACCAAGCCGGAGGTGTGGCTGTACCGCGGGGCGTGGCAAGAGTGGGCGATCACCGAGGCGAACGTCCTGGTGCCGCTGTCCCAGGACGAGCTGCGAGCCAAGACCATGGCGATCTTCAAGCACCAGTCGCAGAAGGACACGGCGCCGTTTCCCGGCGCGCACGACGACCGCGAATTCTGGCAGCGCGTCGAGGCGCGCAACCTCGAGACGGCGGCCCGGGCCGACCGGCTCGGCCTGCCTGAGTACTTCGCGATGGAGGCATACCGCATCGAACGGTGACGCCACCCATCGCGTCGTCGTCCCCCCCGATGGTCCGCCGCTTCGGCCTGATTCACGCCACGGCGCTGAACATGACGAACATGATCGGGATCGGACCGTTCATCACGATCCCGCTCCTCATGTCCGCGCTCGGCGGTCCGCAGGCGATGCTCGGCTGGCTCGTCGCGCTGGTGATCGTCGTATGCGACGGCATGGTCTGGAGCGAGCTGGGGGCGGCGATGCCGGGCTCCGGCGGCTCGTTCGGGTACCTGCGCCATGGCTATGGTGCGGAGAAGGCCGGCCGCCTAATGGGCTTTCTCTTCGTCTGGCAATTCGTGCTCAGTGGCCCCCTCGAGATCGCGTCCGGGTACATCGGCTTCTCGCAGTACCTCGGCTACATATGGAAGGGGATCACTTCCAGCCAAGCGATGCTCGTCGTCACGATCATCGGGCTTGCGAATTTGGCGCTCCTGTACCGCCGGATCACGTCGATCGCCACGATCACGGTCACTCTCTGGATTGGCACAATCGTCACCGTCATCGTGGTCATCGCGACCGGCGCCCTGCACTTCGATCCCGGAGCCGCCTTCGACTTTCCGCCGGGCGCGTTCAACTTTTCCCTGGGTTTTCTCATGGGCCTCGGCGGCGCGGCGCGGATCGGCGTCTACGACTACCTCGGCTACTACGACGTCTGCTATATCGGCGACGAGGTCAAGGACCCCGGCCGGGTGATTCCGCGGTCGATCCTCATCAGCACCATCGCGGTCGCGCTGATCTACGTTGCGATCAATCTCTCGATTATCGGCGTCGTCCCGTGGCGGGACTTCGTCCCGGCGGATTCACACCCCGAATCCAAATTCATCGTCTCCATTTTCATGGAGCGGATCTACGGTCCGAGCGTCGCAACGATTTTCACGGCGATGATCCTCTGGACCGCGTTCGGCTCGGTCTTCGCCCTCTTGCTGGGGTACTCGCGCGTGCCGTATGCGGCGGCGCAGGACGGCTACTTCTTCAAGGTGTTCGCACGCCTGCACCCGTCCCAGGGGTTCCCCTACGTATCGCTCATCGTCCTTGGGATCCTCTCGATCCTCGCCGGATTCGTGTCGCTCGGCATGGTGATCGATGCGCTGATCACGACGCGGATTCTCGTGCAG
>DATBLG010000102.1:0-21340 GCA_036555485.1 Gemmatimonadales bacterium
GCTCGCGCATGCCGCCCGGTATCGGGACCGCTGGCTGAACGGTTTCCTGTCGGTGGGCAGGCGCGCAGTGCGGGGCTGGCGCGGGTGGCCGTACGCCTATGTCATTCCCCGCCAGCAGGACTCGATGGGGCTCGCCAACCTGCTCGGCACGCTGGCGCGGGGCGGCGTGGAAATTCGCGCCGCCCAGCAGGCATTCACTACGGGCGGTCAGCGTTACCCCACCGGGACCTACGTCGTGGTGCTGCGGCAACCGTACGCGGCATTCGCCAAAACTCTGCTCGAGCGGCAGCGCTACCCCGATCGTCGCCAATACCCGGGCGGTCCGCCAGAGCGGCCCTACGACGTCACCGCTCACACCTTGCCGCTGTTGCTCGGGGTGACCGTCGTCGAGGTCAGCGACTCATTGCGAGTACCGTTGTCGGCGCCGGTCTCCCCTCCGCGGGCAACGCCGGGCTATGCCAGCTTGGGCGAAGGGAAAGCACCGCGTATCGGACTGTACCGATCCTATGCGGCGCCGATCGACGAAGGATGGACGCGCTGGGTATTCGACACGTGGAGGGTGCCGTACATCCCGCTGATGGATTCGGTGGCGCGCGCGGGACGGTTGAAGGAACGGTTCGACGTTATTCTGCTGCCCGATCAGACCCCGCACGGCATCGCCGACGGGTTGCCGGCGCGCCGCTACCCGGCACCGTACTCGGGCGGGCTTGGACCGGATGGTATTCAGGCACTGCGACAGTTCGTCGTAGACGGCGGCACCCTCGTCGCGCTCAACGAAGCGAGTCGTTTCGCGATTCAGGCGTTGCTCCTGCCGGTGCGGAATGTACTCGAGGGCGTACCAAGTGAGGACTTCTACGCGCCCGGATCGATCTTTCGCATCGAGCTCGACCAGAGTCAGCGGATCGCCCGCGGGATGTCTGCCCAAACCGCGGCGTGGTTCGAGGACGGTCCCGCGTTCGACGTACTCGACTCGACGCAGGTGCGCGTGATCGCGCGCTACCCCGACGATCCCGAAGACGTGCTGCTCTCAGGGTGGGTGCGCCACCCGGAACGGGTTGCGGGGCGCGCGGCCCTGGTTGAGGTCCGAGTCGGCGCCGGCCGCGTCGTGCTATTCGGCTTCCGGCCGCAGTATCGCGGTCAGAGCCTGGCCACTTATCCCTTGCTGTTTAATAGCTTGCAACTGCCCTAGTTATTTGTGATATGCCGTCTTGTACGGCCGGGGGAGGTTCCCTATCGTGTACCCCCCCTTATGCGGTTACGACGGTTGGTCGGCGTGTTCGTGCTTGGGGCCGCACTCGGATCGAGTCGCGGCCTTTTTGCACAGGGTCGCCAGGAGCCACACCTGGTCTTCGAGCCACCGGCGCGACTCGGGGCCGCAGCAGACAAGAGCCGTGTGTCGCTAGTGCCGATGGAGCTCCGTTTCGTGCGCCGACGCCCGTTCGAATTCACACGGCCGAGCGCGGTGAAGGCGCTGTACGTGAATGCCTGGGCATTCTCTTCGAGCCGCCTGTGGCAGCTGGTGCGGCTCGCCGATTCGACCGAAGTAAACGCCCTGGTCGTCGACGTGAAGGACGATACCGGGTGCCTGCTGTATCGCTCGACGGTCCCCACGGCCCAGGTGATCGGCGCGGCCGCGTGCGCCCGGACGGCCGACGTCCGCGCACGACTCGACACGCTCAACGCCCACGGTATCTATGCCATCGCGCGGATCGTGGTAGCCAAAGATCCGCTGCTGGCGGAGGGGATGCCCGCATGGTCCGTCCGTGAAGTGGGCGGTGGACTGTGGCGCGACCGGATCGGCAGCGCATGGGTCGACGCCTACAACGACTCGGTGTGGGTGTATGCCGCCGAGCTGGCCCGCGAAGCGGTGGAGCTCGGATTCCAGGAAGTCCAGTTCGATTACGTTCGCTTTCCGGACGAGCCACGCTCGCGTATGGTGCGGGCCGTGTTCCCCTCGCGTCGGAAGGGCGAGCGGCCGCGCGAGGCAGTGCGTCGCCAAGTGCAACTGCTCACTGGATTGGTGAAGCCGCTCGGCGTACCCGTCACGTTCGACGTCTTCGGTCTCACCGCATCGGTGACCGGAGACTTGGGCATCGGCCAGGTGTGGGAGGACTTCGTGGATGTCGCGGACGTCGTACTCCCAATGGTCTATCCGAGCCACTACACCCGCGGAGCATTCGGTTTCCTGACACCCAACGCCCATCCATACAACGTGGTGCGGCTAGCGCTGATCGATGCGTTGGCGCGCAGCCGTGATTCCAGTGCCGCAGAAATCCGCCCCTACCTCCAGGCGTTCACGTTGGGACGGCGCCTGCCGCGTTACACCCCCTTCGAGATCCGCGAGCAGATTCGGGCTGCCAACGACCTGGGGATCGAGTCCTGGGTTCTGTGGAACCCCCGCAGCGTCTACCTAAGAGCCGCCTTACCCCCGTATCCTTCCGGCATGGCCCGCGCCGCCGCTTCCGGCGGCGAGTAAACCACCTCCCGGAGGATCCGGTTCATGAAGCGTGCGGTCGGTTGTCTCGTCACGCTCGCGGCGCTCGCCTGCTCTGTCGACAGCGGGACCGCTCCTACTACCGAAGTCGTATCCGTCGCTGAAAAGGCCGCCGTGCAACAGGCACTGGCTCTCTCGTTCGGCAGCGACAGCCTGTACACCACGTTGTCAGGGTTCGTCATGCCGTTCATCGACCAGGTGACGCCGTTCGGCAATGGCCCGGGGGACACGACGAAAGTCGCGGGTTTTCAGCTCGACGCAGTCGCTGGCTCGATCTCGGCCGGCGTGTTCGGCGTACTCGCCTGGCGCGGTTATCGCCCGGCGAGCGGGACGGTGGATTCCGTGTTTCTCGTCGTCGGCGCCGGTACGGCCCTGCCGCTCGACGATTCGCTGAGTGAGAGCTTCGCGGTAAATCTGCTGGGATCGGGAACCGCCTGGGTGATCGCCGAAACTGTGGATTCCAGCGTGCAGACGTGGCGGGCGCGCACTGGCGCGCTGCACATCGCGAGCGCGACGTTCGGCGTGAGCTCGACCGTTGATTTGGGAGGTGGGTTCAGCATTACTCGCGCTCGCGGCACGATCGTCGGAGACTATCACCTCAGCGCGAAGCTGGTGCCGGATTCTTCAACGACGGTGACGGCGGCGCAGACGTTCTCGGGCGGCGTGAATGGCGTGCACCTGGTCGTGGCGGGACCCCTGCCCTGATCGGCTAGCCGGGCGCGAGCACCATCCCCGGCTCCCATTCGGTGATGTAGCCGGAGATGGCAGAGGCCGCGACGGTGTACGGATTGGCGAGGTACAGGCGGCCGGGTCCCGAGCGGCCCGGGAAATTTCGGTTGATCGCGCTGATCGTCACCTCATCCTTGGTGCGAGACACGCCCGGTCCGGCATTGATGCAGGCGCCGCACGACGGCTCGAGAAATGTCGCGCCGACTTTCCGGAAGATCTCGAGATAGCCGCGCTCCTCGCAGTAGCGCTTGACGTCCTGTGACCCGCACTGAATGAAGAACCGCACGCCCGGGGCCACCTGCTCACCGCGCCCCGCTGCTTCCCGGAGCACGCGCGCGTACATGTCCATGTCTTCCTTCTTTCCCGCGGTGCAGGAGCCGGCGTAGGCGATTTCGACTTTCACGCGATCCGGCAGCTCAGCGATGGAAATGCCATTGCCCGGGTCGCCCGGCAGCGCGACCATCGGCTGAATCGTCGTCGCATCGATTTCGATGACTTCGCAAAACTCGGCCCCTGGGTCGCTCGCGAGCCCCGCGCACGCCCGCTCCGCCTCGGCGCGCGACAGCTTGCGGTAGTCCATCAGGTACTCGACCGTCTTGGCGTCCGGCGCCACGTAGCCCGTGAAGCCGCCGACTTCGGCGGTCATGTTGGTCATCGTCGCGCGCTCGTCGACCGAGAGCGCCTCCACCGTCTCCCCGCAATATTCCACCAGCTTGCCGATCGCCTTGCCGCTCTTCACGTACGGGTGGCGCAGGATCTCGAGCATGAAGTCCTTCGCCGTCACGTTGTCCGGCTTGGCGCCCCGAATCACCACCTTGACCGTCTCCGGAACGGTGACGCGAACGTCCCGGGTGATCCAGGAGTTGAAGATCGCCGTCGTGCCGACGCCGAACGCCACGCATCCGACCGCGCCGGCGTGCGGTGTGTGCGAGTCCGATCCGATGATCACCTGTCCGGGGAGGGCATGGGACTCGAGAATCTTGGAATGGCAGATCGCCTCGGAGCCGTGGTGACCAAGCCGCAGCTCGCCGTACAACCTGATCCCCTGCTTCTCGGCGAACACCCGTTGTTTCACTTCGAGCTGGTTGGCGACCTCGAGCAGCCCCTCCTTGACGCGTTCCGGCGTCATCGCCTCGCTCAAGAAGGTGAGATGGTCGCGAAAGAACAGCACGGAGGCGGGATCGCTGACCTTCTCCTGCTCACCGACCAACTGCTCGAAAAAGATCGCTGCCATCGGGGTCACGTACTCATGACTGAAGCGGATGTCGGTCGTGACGAACCCTTCGTCCCCAGGCCGAACGGCGGGGACCCCGACCTTGCCCCGAGACGGATCCACCACCCAGTGCCGCGCCAGGATCTTCTCCCCCAGGGTCATCGGCCGACTCGGGGTTTGCGGCGGGGTGAGCACCACCTTGCCCTGCAGCCGGGCGACGTTGTAGTTGAACAGCCCGCCGTACTCGATGATCCCGCGGGTGATCTCGCCTTCTCCGGCGGTGAACGCCGACAACGGGATCTCCTCGCCGCGACGCACCTTGTCGATGATGGAAAAGTCGGTGGTGGTCAAAACGCCGAGGTTCTGGCAGTTCTCACGGTAAATGCGCTCGATGCTCTCGGCCACGACCAGCTTGATCCCCGCGCACATCTCCGCATATGGCGACTGCTCTCGCGACGACCCTTTCCCACGCCGGTGACCACTCACCGAAGCGACGAACCCGCCCCGCTTCACCGAGCCGCGCACGATTGGGAATTCCTCGCCGCACTTCAAGCCGAGGTACGGGAATTCCCCCAGCGTGTCGTCATAGTAGTAGCAGATGTACGCCGGCGTGATCTCATCGGTCGAGATGTTGTCCCGCAGTGTGATCGTCGGGTCCCAGTCGAGGTCCTCGCCCTCGAGCTGCCGGCGGACGAGCGCGGCGTCGGTGGCCAGGAACAGCAGGCGTCCCTGGAACCGCACGCGATCGGGAAGCCGGAGCACCTGACGGGACTGTAACGTCTCGATCATTGGTAGAAGATCGCCCCTTGCTTGTGGGCGATCAAGCGCATTTCCTTCCCATCTCATGTACCTGCCGCTGTTGCTGTTGCAGAGCGCTGTCTCGGTCACGACGTTGACCGGAACATTCCGGAGCCCGCGACTGACCGAGAGCTCCGGAGTCGTAGTGAGCCGCGCGCACCCCGGGATTCTCTGGACCCACAACGATTCCGGAGACGGACCCTATCTCTATGCCACCGACCTGCAGGGGACCGATCGCGGTGCGATTTTCGTGCCGGGTGCCGAGGCAGTGGATTGGGAGGACATGGCGCTGGGACCGTGCCCGCGCCGACCGGTCGATTGCCTGTACATCGGGGACACCGGGGACAACCTCGAACGCCGGGAGCGCGTGGCGGTTTACGCGGTGCCGGAGCCCGACCCACCGCTCGCCGCGGCCGATACGCAACGCGTAGCGGCGGCGGCGCTCGCGCTGTCGTTGTACTACCCGGACGGCCCACACGACGTGGAGGCCCTGTACGTTTCGCCCAGGGATACCGCGGTGTATCTGGTTTCGAAGGGGCGCGGGCGTCATGGGGAGATCCGCCTGTACCGCGTGGCTCGCGCGGCGTGGGACACGCCAGGCCGCGTTCGCGCCGAGTTCGTACAGACCCTGCCGATCGTTCCCGATCGTGCGTTGGGACGGCTGGTTACTGGAGCGGCCGTTCGGGCGGACGGCGGCCTTGTGGCGATTCGGACTTATGCGGAGATCTACTTTTTCTCGTTGGGGCCAGGCGGTTGGCTCACACCTTCCAAGCGGCCGGTTTGCGCCATCGGAAAGCCTGGTGAGAGCATTGCCTTCCGCAATGACTCGAGCATCGTCCTCACGAGCGAGGCGAACCCGCTCGGCGCTGGCACGATCCACACGGTTCGCTGTCCTTCGTAACAGGCTGCTCTACAATACCTTAGCAGCTCGACGCTAGGGGACTGGCCTCAAATGCAGGCGACCGATAAGTTTGCGCCCGCTTTACTTGCCCCAACCCCGTCTCCCGACTCGAGCGCATCCTGGATCTTCCGAGTTCTCACAACCTGCCACTGACGTGGCTGTACGATGCGGCAAGCCCGTCGATCCAGTACCGGGCGCTCACCGAGGTCGCTCTCGAGTCCGCCATCCATCCGGATCGAGTCGCCGCCCTGCGGGCCGCGATCCTGGAGGACAAAGGGGCGCTCGCCATCGTCCGCAAACAAAAGGATAGCGGGCTGTGGGGAGGCAACTTGCTCGGCTACGGGGCATCGAAGGCGTACGGGTGGAAAGAGGTCGGCACTGTCTTCCAATACCGCCGACTGCTGGAGCTCGGCTGGCCGGCCGACCAGCGCCCCATCCGGTTGGCCGACCGGTTCCTGTTTCGTGAGCTGTCGCGAGACGATGATCCCGTGCTGCTCGTCGAATTCCAGCGACCGGCGAAGACGGATCCCGGGCTGGGGGTGTGGGCGCGCAACATGCACCGTGAGGCGTCCGCCGCCGCGCTGGCCCGTGCCGGTCACGTAGAGGATCCGCGCCTTCGCGGAGCCGCCCACAAAGTGGCGAGCGACATCTCGGCGTATTTGCGTAGCGAGCTGGTTGAGAAGCCGTTTCGCAAGCAATCGGGGAAAACGATCCTCGATCCCCGTGCGACGCTGCCGACCATCTTCGGGATCGAAATGCTCGCCTACATGCCGGCGGTGCAGCGCGAGCGTGCCGGGTTCATCGACCGCCTGGCGACTTACTTCGACAACCCGGCACCAAAGCGGGCGTTTTTCATCCTCGCCGGCAAGAAGTTCCTGAAACCCACCTTCGAGCTGCTGGGCGATCCGCTGCGATCGGATGCGCAGGGACACGTCTCGGACGTCCCGTTTGCGGTGTACTGGCTCGAGCTGCTCGCCCGGTTTGGCTTGGTCCGGCGGATACAAAGCGCCAGTCGCGTGCTCGCGCGGCTGTTCAGCGAGTGCGACGAGCGCGGCATTTGGAGCCCCAGAAACCTCCGCGGCCTGCCCAGATCCGTCAGCCCTCTCCTCAAACACTGGTTCCCGCTCGAGGGGCCGGGGAAGAGCCCGGCACAACGCCAGACGGACATCACGTTTCGGCTCGCCCTGATCGCGCGGCTCATGGGGCTCCCCATCGAGATCAACTGACGCAATCGTCACCTCGCGGTTTTCGGGCCCACCGCCGCCGGCACGAACAGCAGCAACGCCGCAAACATGCTGACCAGCAGCAGCTCCGGGAGCGGAACCGGCGACACGACTCGAGCGGCGATCTCCAGCACCGCGGACGCGATGACCGCTGACACTGTTCCGAGGTAGGACGCGGACACCAACGCCGCCATCGCGGGGATAGCGATACCGGTCCATGCCAACAGCTGCACCAACGGTCCGGCCGCGAGCACACCGGAATCCCACGCCTGCAGACCTCCGAGCAGGACGATCAGCCCCGCCACGACCCAGCGCGACAGTTTCATAATTCCTCCGTGTCGAAGATTTTCTCCACCGGCATGGTGAACAGTTTTGCAATGCGCAACGCGAGCGGCAGACTCGGATCGTATTTCTCCGTCTCGATGGCATTGACCGTCTGGCGCGACACCGCGAGGCGCTCGGCGAGGTCCGCCTGAGACCAGCCACGCTCCGCCCGCAACAGCCGCAGCCGGTTCTTCACCGGTAGCGCCGGGTGGCCAACGCCATCCCGACCCAGTACGGCAGAATCGTCAGCGGCCACACATCCCGCAGGTTCGTGAATCCGGGGAACACGATCCCGGCCCGTTCCAGGAAGCCCAGCGCGAACACGAGCAGGATCGCTGAGGGGTATGCGACGGCGAGCGCTTCGAGTTGGATGCGTCGCTGCAGCTCGTCCAGCTTCCGGATGTCACGGACCACGGTCACGATGAACCATGTGAAGGCGATCACGGGCAGTGCGGAAATCGCGACGCTCCCCCAAGCCGTGGGGTGCAACTTGTCGATCATTAGAACGGACAGGATGAAAGCGGCCAACAAGGCAACTGAGGCTGCGGCGAGCGCCCGCATTTGGATCCTCCACTGATTCAAGATGACGATAGTGTAAAGTGTTCTTTACATAAAGTCAAGTGTGCTTTACAGGCACTTGCAGGCGGCCTCTCAGCGTATTAGTAGTAGTTACTATTACTACTAATTCGATTGACCTAACTCCGTTCGGGTTTACACCAACCGAGTCAAGCGTTTACGGCACGCTGTTGGAGCTCGGCCCCTCCACCGGTTATGCCGCCGCGCGAGCGGCCGGCATTGCGCGCGCCAACACGTACGCGGCTTTAGAGGGGCTGGTCCGACGCGGTGCGGCGCAACGCGCGGTGGGCCGTCCGGCCCGGTATCGGACGACCGACCCCGATGTTCTGCTGGTTCAACTGGCGGCTGAGCAGGGTGAGCGCCTGGAGCGCCTCAGCCAGTCACTGCGGGACGTCCGACAGCCGATTGAGCCGGTCACCCGGCGGCTCGATGGTGCGCGAGCAATTGCGAACGTCGTACATCAGCTTGTGGCGCGCGCCGAACGTCGGGTGGAAGGAGTGCTCGCCGCTGAGCTCTGGCGCCCTACCCTCCCCGCCTGGCGGCGAGCTGGGGCGCGTGCCACCCTCGACATCCGGATCGCGGGTGAGGCAGGCGATACCGAAGGCCTGGCGCGCTCGGGAACTTCAGCGGAGCATCCCACCATGCTCCTCGTGGACGGCACCCACACCCTGGTGGCGACCGGCAGCGCCGACCAACTCGCCGGACTCTGGAGCGCCGACCCCTTGGTCGCGCAATTGACCCGCATGGCGCTCGGGATCCAGGCTTGACCCGGCGAGCGGCACGAATCGCGTCGACCCTCGCTGTCGCCCTGGGTGGCTGTCGCGCCGCGCCAATCCCTGAGTGGCAGCGATTCCCTGCAGGCACGCCACTCGTCCCACACTACGTGACGGTCGACGGTACTCGGATTCGATTCGTGGAAACGGGCCAGGGCCCCACTGTCGTCCTGATCCATGGGCTCGCGGCCTCGTTGTACTCGTGGCGCTACACGATCGTACCGCTGGCACAGGCGGGATTCCGGGTGATCGCCTTCGACAATCGCGGCTTCGGGTTCTCGGACAAGCCGGCGCAGGGCTATGCGAACGCGACGTACGTCGGCGTGCTGTTCGGCCTGTTGGACTCGCTCGGCGTGACGGACGCGGTACTCGTGGGGCACTCGATGGGAGGTGCGATCGCCGCCGAGGCGGCCTTGATGCGACCGGACCGGGTTCGCGGACTGGTGCTCGTGGATGCGGCTGGGCTCGGGGTCCGATGGCCGTTCATGCTGCGCGTCGCCCGCTGGCCCGTCATCGGCGCCCTGTTCAATGGGCTCCGGGGCCGACGCACGACGGCCCGCATCCTCAAGGCGCTCTACGCCGACCCCTCGCGCATTACCAATCAGGATGTGGATCAGTACTATGCCCCGGTCGCGGAACCCGGATTCGGCCGGAGTTTGCGTGGTGTGCTGCGTGAGTTCCGGTTCGACGGATTGCAGGGCCGCTTGGGGCAGATCCAGACCCCCACGCTGGTGATGTGGGGTGCTCAAGACGGTCTCATTCCGGCGACTGTTGGCCAGGCAATGGTATCGGGCTTGGGCCACGCCGCGCTCGTGCGGTTCGCTGGTGTCGGCCATGCGCTCCCGGAAGAGGCGCCTGGCGCCTTCACCCTGGCGCTCCTGACTTTCCTGCAACGGGGCCTCCCCACACCGCCGGAGAATGTCGTCCGCGTGCCTGCTCTGGCACCCGCAGCCGGCCGGTATTAAGATCATCTCAACCAATCGGTTGAGTTTCTTGATATGGAGCCTAAGCTAAGTAATACAAGAGCTTTACGAATCATCTCGGCGGCAACCGACGAGTTTGCCGGGCGGGGCTTCGACGGGGCGCGCGTTGATCGAATCGCCAAGCGGGCTGGGGTCAACAAGCAGCTGCTGTTTTACTACTACCACTCGAAACGCGGACTATTTCGGACGGTCCTCGCACGAGCGATCGGCGAGCTCGAGCAAGCCTTGTCGGCGGTGCCGGCCGCGTCCGGCCGGCCGCTCGACCGATTGCGTGACGTGCTCACCGCCCAATTCGAGTTCCTCAGCCGTCATCCCGAACTCGTCACCCTGTTGGCGCATGCCGAGCGGTCGGATGCGGCGCCGTTCGCCCCGGCCATCCGGCGTCTGGTGGTGTTGCTCGCTGAAGGCCAAGGACTCGGCCAAGTGCGCGACGACGTCGACCCCCACGTGGCCGCGGCTCAGGCGCTCGTCCTGATGGTCGGCTACCTCAAGCTCGAGTCGCTCATCGCCGCGAGCGCCCCACCGCTCGCGGCCGACGAGTCGTCGCTGCGCGAGCGGTGGAGGAAGTCGGCCGTGGAGCTCGTCGTCAACGGCGTACGCGCTGGTTAGGAGCGCCGCTTGGCGTGCTAGCGGAGGTCGTTCCAGTTCATGATCGCGTTCCAGACCATCGCGAATTCATGCTGGTTCAGGTAGCGATGCAGCGGGTTGAAAGTGAACGCCACGACGCGCCCAAGACCTACTGGGACATCGAACACCGCACCCTGGCCCACGATCGCGTCCGGTCCCCGCACCATCCCCGAGAGCACGTAGGGAGCCGGCCGCGGAGCGGCGGCCGTGTCCGTCGACGCTCGCGCGCCCGCCGGTGGCTCGATCCCGAACATCGGGCCCGGCTTTGCATCCGCCCGCTCATCGGGAAGGAGCTCCGTCCCGTATTGCAGCACGATCATGCGACGGTCCCGTCGCTCTACACTGTAGAGCGGCCCATTACCGCGGAACAGGTGCGTCGTATCGGGATACCCGTAGAGGATCGGGTGGTCGCGCCGCCGCACCTTGGCGCGCACTACCGAGCCCGGGTGCGATAGCCCACTCGCCGTCAAGGGTGATAGCTCGCGTGCGATGCCGGTCTCGGCCGCGAGCCGCGTCGCCTGGTGCAGCGTGATCAACGCTCCACCCTCCCGCACGAACCGCTCCAGCTCGCCCAACCCCTGGAAACCTGGGCCTCCCGTCATGTCCGCGGTCGCCGAGGGCGTACCGTGAGCCGGGAACTCCGCCGTGGCCGTATACGGCAACGGGCGCCACTTCACATCAACTTCGTGAATCAGGTCATCGACCGACGCGTTCCCAGTGCTCGGCGCGAGAATCACGTCGAAGCGGCGTCGCAGGCCACCGGCTCGCAGGTCGTCCTTGTGAATCGAGGTGTAGGGAATCCCCAGCTGATCGAAGGTGAATCGCGCCCAGCCTTCGTCCTGGGTGTTGAGCCACGTGTGATAGATCCCCACGCGCGGCAAGTCGAGCCGGTGGCGCGGCACGGCAGGCACGGCCCGAGCCGCCCGAAGGGCGAGACCGTAGCGCTCTGCCACCTGGCCGGCCGCCTCCCGGCCCACTCCTTCCAGAATGATGGATCCAGCGGGAAACGTATCACGGTCGACGACGAACACCGACTCCGCAGCCCACGCGGCGGCACGTGGAGCGCGATCCCGCAACCCGTAGAGCGCCGCCAGCAGCTCGGTCTGGCCGCGATGCGCCACGACCCAGATGGGTCCCTCGCCACTCGTCGACCCAGCCGCCGCCACCGTGTCGGTCACCGGCTCGAGCCCGGACCAGCTGAAAACTGCCGTATCATCGACTGCCTTCACATCGACGCCATACAAGTAGCCGAGCGTCCAAGCCACGTCATCGTAGGGAGTCTGCGGCGCGTTCTGGGGAAAGTTCTGCTTGCCGAGCAAGGTCATGGCAAAGCTGCGATACGGCTGGTTCAGGAGCACCACGAAATCTCCGGTGGAGTCACCGGTGCTCCGACGGTGGACTTCGATACCGTGCCGGCGCAGCTGGTTCACGAGATATGCCACCCGGCCGGGGTCGCGCTGACGGGCAAAACCGCGAACCACGAACGCATGGGGCGCCTCGCGCCGGCCTCGCTCGATGCTGTTGCTCCCCTTCTGCCAGAAGTTGCGCAGCAATGCGGTCCCGTTGGTGGCCGCGTACTCGAGCGACGCCAAGACGCCGGCCTGCATGTAGTTCACGTTGTCGCGCGCGGACCAGCGGAGCTTGCGGGTGGGCGGCCAGGCGCGGTACCACTGCCGCGACGTCGCCGAGTCGCCGGCGTAGCGCTGGTTCGAGAGATCGCGGACGAAGGTGTTGGCGCCGGCGTTGCCGAACGTCTCGTAGAATCGGCCGATGCCGTTGTGGTTGTTCGAGATCCACAGCAGGTACCCAGGCCACCAGCCGTCGTAGAACCCCCAGGTCCACACTCCCGGTTGTCCCTGCGCTGTCAACGCTGTGATGTCGTGGTTTGCGAGTAGCTGCCATTCCGCGATCGTGATCGGATCGATCGTCTCGGGGTACGGCCCGGTCCCAGTCGAGACGTAGAGCAACGGCACCGACTCGTGGAGGTCGAGCATTACCGTCGGATGCCAGCGGAAGTACTCGCGATAGACCGCTTTGGTCAGCTCCTGGGAGATCTGGATGCCGTCGCGATTGTTGTCGTGAAAGACGTACTTGCCCCAGTACGGGCTCGAGCGGGGAAAGCCATCGTCCCACTCCGTACGCTGCTTGGTATAGCGGTGGTACCAGTCCACCTGCCGGTCGCGGCCATCCGGCTCGGACACCGGATTGATGATGGTGATCACGCGCTCGCGGATCGCCCGGATCGCGGGCTCGTCGCTCACGGCGAGTCGGTAGGTCAGCTCGGTGAGCATTTCTGGAGAGCCCATCTCCGGGGAGTGCAGGCCTCCGTTCAGGTAATAGATCGGCTTGGCCTCCGCGAGCACCCCTTCGAGCTCGCCAGCCGGCGTGGAGCGCGGATCAGCGAGCCGCCCCGTCAGCGCGCGGTAACCGTCCAGCCGGCCCATCGATGTCTCGTCCGCTACCACCACGAGCACGATCTCGCGACCTCCCTCCGTACGACCGATCGTCTCGACCCGCACGCGTGGCGTGGCGGCGGCGAGGGCCCGATAGTAGGCATAGAGATCCGCCGAGCGGTGCATCACCCCCTGCGCTCCGACGATCGTCCCGAAGTGGTCGCGCGGCGAGGGAATTGTCGGGTGATCGGGGAGTGAGGCGACGGATGCCGGCAGGAACCGCGCGTCGGATGTAGCCTCGCGCACCAGGCGCGCGTACGCCGTGTCGAGGCCCTGCGCGTCGAGTGGGGCGAGGCAGGCAACCAACAGCCAGACACACGGCGACAGCGGCCGGAGGAAACGAGACGGCATCGGTGATCTCCCGCGTGCGGGGTCCAGGATGAACGGCCGGAGTAATTGAAGGGTCGTGCAGGCCTTCGGCAAGCCGCGAAGTGCTCAAAAACAGAGCCGTCAGCTATCGACCTCTCATGATAGCTGACGGCTGACGACTGATGGCTGACGACTGTCTTTAGTTTTTCGACACCATCTTCGGCTCGATGGGCGCCGGTCCCTCGAATACGAGCTGGCCGGCCTCGAACCTCGCCCCCCGCAGCGCGAGCGACAACACTTCGCCCAGGTCCTCGACCGGGTGAACCTCGAGTGACCGGCGGACGTCCTCCGGCAGGTCATCGAGATCCGCCTCGTTCTCCTTGGGGAGGACAATCGTCCTGATCCCGGCCCGCACGGCGCCCAGCACTTTCTCCTTGACGCCGCCAATCGGCAGAACGCGCCCGCGCAGTGTGATTTCCCCCGTCATGGCGAGGTCGTGCCGGGCCGGTCGCCGCGAGAGCGCGGACACGAGCGCAGTCGCCATCGTTACCCCCGCGGACGGTCCATCCTTGGGAATCGCGCCCGCCGGGACGTGCACGTGGATGTCGGTATCGGCCAACCCGTCCGCCGGGATGCCGAGCCAGTCAGCGTGGGACTTCGCGTAGGTGAGCGCCGCCCGCGCCGACTCCTTCATTACGTCTCCCAGCTGGCCGGTGAGCACGAGCTCGCCTTTCCCCCGCATCAGGCTCGCTTCGACGAACATGATGTCGCCGCCCACCGGGGTGTAATACATGCCCGTGGCGACTCCCACCTGGTCCTCACCCGCTTTGTGCTCGGGGTGGACTTTGGGCCGCCCCAACAGGTCGTGGACGTCCTTGCGGTCGATGGTCACGCGCTCGGCTTCCCCGCCCGCGACCCTGCGGGCGACCTTGCGACCCAGCTTCCCGATCTCGCGCTCGAGTTGGCGCACGCCGGCTTCGCGTGTGTAACTCGACACGATTTCCGCCAGCCCGTCATCGCTGATCGTGAGCTGCTCCGCGACGAGTCCGTTCACCTCGAGTTGGCGCGGCATCAGGTACCGCTTGGCGATTTCCAGCTTCTCCCGCTCCGTGTAGCCTGCAAACACGACCGTTTCCAGCCGATCGAGCAGTGGGCCGGGGATGCTCTGGAGGAAGTTCGCCGTCGCGATGAACAGCACCTCGGACAGGTCGAACGGCACACCCAGATAGTGGTCCGTGAAGGAATCGTTCTGGGCCTGGTCCAGCACTTCGAGCAACGCCGCGGCCGGGTCGCCCTGGAACGAGACGCCCAGCTTGTCCACTTCGTCGAGCAGGAATACGGGGTTCTTCGCCCCGGCTTGCTTCATGCCCTGGATGATGCGGCCCGGCATGGCGCCGACGTAGGTGCGCCGGTGGCCGCGGATGTCCGCCTCGTCGCGCGCGCCCCCGAGCGAGATCCGCACATACGGCCGACCCATGGCGCGAGCGATAGACTTGGCGATGGACGTCTTGCCGACCCCCGGCGGCCCGACGAACAGCAGGATCGATCCCTTCGATTCGGGGTCAGTCTGCTTGTCGGCCTGTTCCGCCGGGTTCTGCGCCCCCGCGTCGGCATCCGCTTCAACCGCTTGGCGCTGCCGCAGCTGCCGCACGGCCAGAAACTCGAGCACCTGGTCCTTGACGTCCGGCAGCCCATAGTGGTCCTCCTCGAGAATCGCGGCCGCGCGCTTCAAGTCGAGCGATTCCTCCGCCCGCGTGTTCCAGGGAAGCTCTGCCACGGTCTCGAGATAGGTCCGAATGACCTGCGCTTCCATCGATTCGCGGCCCGCGCGCTCGAGTCGAGACAGCTCCCGCTCGACCTCTTTGCGAGCGGCCTCCGGCAGCTCGAGAGCCTCGAGCCGCTTGCGTAGCTCTGCGACTTCGGTCCCCTCGTCTTCCTCGCCCAGCTCCTTGCGGATCGCTTTCATTTGCTCGCGCAAGAACATCTCGCGCTGCCGCTCACCCAGCTCTTCTTGAACCTGGGACTTGATGTCCTCCTGGGCCTCGAGCACGCCGATCTGGCGCTGCACCTGCACCAGCACCCGGCGCAGCCGCTCCTCCACGGCGAGCGTTTCGAGCAGCGACTGTCGTTCCGCAGACTTGAGCTCGATGTGTCCCGCAACCAGGTCGGCGAGCCGGCCCGCATCGGTCACTTCCGCGAGGACCTGCTTCACCACCTCTTCGGGAAGTCCGGACTTTTGGCCCAACTCGGCGGCGCGCTCGCGAACCTCACGGTACAGTCCGATGAACGTCGGGTCGCGCTCGTCAATCGGCGCCAGATCGGGCGCGTCGCGGACGACGGTGCTCAGATAGCCGTCCGTATCCGTGTAGTGGACGGCCGTGCTGCGCCGCTCACCATGGAGCAGGACCTGCACGCCGTTCAGGCCCCGCTGTACTTGTCCGATCCGGGCCACCGTCCCCATGGTGTACAGGACAGACGGGGTCACGCGGTCGATGTTTTCCCGCTGCGACACCGCGAAGATGAGCCGATCCTCGGACTTGAGCGCGGCCTCGATAGCCTTGAGCGTAGTGGGACGGCCCACCCCAATCACGGTGGTCACGCCCGGAAACAACACGACGTCCCGGAGTGGTAGCACGGGGAGCGTCAAACGATCAGGCATTGTGCGATTCACCTCGAGAAAGAAGTCGGTCCGGCACGGCGTGAACGCATTCGTCATGCCATCGTGAAAACACGGACTCGTGCGGCAACGTTCCGATTGCGGGCCGCCAAATGGGCATGATTTGACAAAAGTCGTCGTCCATCGACTGGCATCGGTCACCTTGGCACGCCGAAGCGAGGTGCACGCAGACGGCTGACAGCTAAGCTGTGACCAGTAGATAGGTTGCATGGCTCTCCGAAGGGGGCTAAATCTATGGCCGAAATGCCCTTGAACCGGCTATGACCAACTCCGACCGATCGCTGGTTGGGCGATTGACCCAGGCGGTAGGCGGCTCGTACACGCTCGAAGGCGAAATCGGGCGTGGCGGGATGGGCGTCGTGTTTCAAGCGCGCGACGAGCGGTTGAAACGGCAGGTGGCCATCAAGGTCCTACCGCCGGATCTGGCGTTCCGGGAGGAGGTGCGGCTGCGCTTCCTCCGGGAGGCAGAAACAGCCGCGCGATTGACGCATCCGAACATCGTCCCGATCCACAGCGTGGGTGAAGGACCTGACGGCCTCGTCTATTTCGTGATGGCGTTCATCGACGGTGAGCCGTTATCGGCGCGACTCAAGCGCCGCGGCCGGCTCCCGTCCGAGGAAGCCCGACGCATCCTGATCGAGACGGCCGACGCGCTCGGCGCCGCCCACGCCCTGGGGATCATCCACCGCGACGTCAAGCCCGACAACGTCATGCTCGAGGGCAGCCGCGGCCGCGTGATGGTCACAGACTTCGGCATCGCGAAGGCACTGTCCTCGACCACCGGTGGCGGCCTGACCGGAACCGGCGTCGCCATCGGGACTCCCCACTACATGAGCCCTGAGCAGGCGGCCGGCGATCGTGAGATCGACGGTCGTTCGGACCTGTACAGCCTGGGGGTGGTCGGCTACCAGATGCTCGTGGGCGAGCTGCCGTTCCAGGCGCCGACCGTCCCGGGCATTCTGATCAAGCAAATCACCGAGGTCGCGCCGCACATCTCCGATCGCGTGGCGGATGTCCCCGAGGATCTCGCAGGGTGCGTCATGCGGTGCCTCGAAAAGGAACCGGACAGCCGCTGGCCGACCGCAGACGCCTTGCGACGCGCGCTCGAGTCCCGAACCGCCCCCGCCTACCGCCCGCGCCGCTCGTCGGCCGGGGCGAGCCGGCGTAGTCCATCGGGCCTGCCTTCCCTGGCCGCCTCGGGCCTGCCCATTCCGCGCAGCCCAAATATCCCGCGTCGAAACCGGCCCAAGTCGAAGAAGGAGCTGGCGGCGGCCGCGTCGGGAGAGCCGGAGATTGTGCGAAAGACGCGGGCGACCTTCGTGTCCTGGGTCTCGGTGAGTGGGGGCTTGTTGCTGCTCGACCTGATGAACGGTGGTGGCCTGAACTGGTCCTATTGGGCGATTCTGCCGTGGTTCGGCTTCGGCGTCCTGCCCCAGTTCATGAAACTGTGGCAGGCCGGCTACTCTTGGCGCGATGTGTTGCACCGGCCGTTGGCGGCGGACGCTGCGGACGTGCGCCTCGGATTCGCGCACGCCGGGAAGGCCGGCGTGCTGGCCGCGCCCACTTCCGGCGAGTTCGGGCGCCAGGCAGAGTCGATCCACCAGGCGCGTGGGGACTACCAGGCGATCATGCGTGTGGTGGAACGGCTGCCGAAATCCGAGCAGAAGCTGCTGCCTGACGTCGCGGCGACCGCGAACGCGCTGCTCAAGCGCGCCGAGGAGCTCGCCCGCACGCTGCACACTCTGAGCGGCGATGTGGAGCAGGGGGCTATGGAACGCCTGGAAGGCCGGCTCGCGACGCTCAAGCGTCTGCCGGATTCACCCGAGCGCGATCGACAACTGGCGCTGCTCCAGCGGCAGCGCCAGGCGCTGGACGACTTGCTGCAACGGCGCCAGGTGATCGAAGAGCAGCTCGAGTCGTGCGTGTTAGCGATGCAAACAATGCGGTTCGACCTATTGCGGCTGAAGTCGGCAGGCGTGGCGGCCGTGCTCAGCGATCTCACCCAGGCCACCCAGCAAGCCCGCGCCTTGTCGCGGGACGTGGATCACGCGATCGAGGCCGCCGGGGAAATTCGCGAGGCGTTGGGCGAGGCCCCGCCCGCCTGAGCGCCGGCTAGCCCCCGCGCCGGCAACGGCGCATCAGCTCCGGTCCGTCAGCCCGCTCGATCCCGAATTCCAGCAATGTCAGGAACTGCTCCGCGGCGACATCGCACGCCCGCCCGCGAAGCGCCGCCACCGCCCGCAACTCGTAAGCGCGGGCCCACCCGGGTTTCTTGAGGATTGCCTCCGCCAACACACTGTCGGCGGCGGCTGGTGGACCATCGAGTGTGAGCTGCGTCAGCGCCTGCGAGAGGAGGTCGCGCGGGAAGGGCGACCGCAGGTTGTTGCGGGTGGCGCGCAGCGAGGCCCGCACGTCTGCGACCACCTGCGGCCAGAGACTGTCGCGCGCGGCGAGCACGGCCAAGGTGGCCCGAGCGCGGGATGTATCGCCACCCGCGGCCAGCGCGCGGGCGAGCAGAACTCGCGCCCGCGCGGGCTGGTTCCGCTGCGTGGCGATGTTCCCGGCGATCAGCAGTGCGCGGGGGTCCTCGCCGCGCGCAAGCACGCGCGGGAGCAACGAGTCGGTGAGGGCGGTATCGCCAAGGATGAGCGATATCGACGCCAGACTCAGGTCCCAGAACGGATCGTCGGGATGCGCCGCCCGCGCCGCGCGCACAAAGTGAAGGCCGGCTGGGTCGCCGAGTCGCGCCGAGAGGGAACGCGCGAATCGCAGCGGCGACAAGTTATCCGCCGATTCGGCTGGGGCCTGAATCGCGGCGAGGGAATCGAGGACCGCGCCCGACGCCAGCCGGTCGAGAAAACGCCGAGCAGCGACGAACTCCAGCTCGGGGCGGTTGTCGGTGTGCGTCAGCAGCGCGCGAGTAATCAGCAGCGCCACACCTGAGTCCCCCATCACCTGGCGGTCGAAGTACTGTACTGGTGTATCGAGACCCAGGTATTCGTGGCCGAAGTGTGCCAGCTCGCCGCCTGGGCCCAATATCCTGGTAACCCACGCCGTGTCCGGCACCTGGGGCTGCGCCGCGCCCACAACCATCAGGTCGTAGGCGCCGCCGGTCCAGACCGTCACGTACGGGAACACCTCGCGCACGTTGCGCATGATCCCCGCCACCACCGGCAACGGCAGCTGATACAGCTGGACCCATTGTCCAAATACGCCGTCCGGGGCGAGGTGCTGGCGCGCGATGCGATAGAACTCGGGTGTGTACAGCGTGGCCACCCCGGCCACCCACGGGTTGCTTGGCTCCGACACGATGACGTCGAACACCTCGGGGGAGAGCTGCATGGCCGAGCGCGCGTCGTCCACGATCGCGGTAACGCTGGGATGGGCAAGGACGTTCTCGTTGACGTGGCTGAAGAACGGCGCCATGTCCAGCACCGCCGGCTCGATCTCTACCACGCGCACGCGCTCCATCCCCGGGACGGCGGCCAGCACGGCGGTGGTCACGCCACTGCCAAACCCGATGGTGAGCGCCGAGCGTGGGTTGCGCTTCGCGGCGATCGGCCCGAGGCCCAACATTGTCTGCGTGTCCATGTCGCCGTAGTCGGATGCGTCCACCTTGCCGGTGACCTTGAGGGTCCGGCCGACGGTGGACTCCCACACCGACACGGTGGTGTTGCGCCCCTCGACGAACGCGAGCGGGCGCGCGCCCGCGTGGGTCAGAAACGCCCGGCGCTCCGTCGGGCTCATGTCCCCGCGGCCGTAGATGGTCGGTCCCAAATCGAGGACCCGCGTGCTCCAGCGCGACGCCCCGAACGCCGCCGCGAGTCCAACGCAAGCGAGCACCGCGCCGCCCAACACCCGCATTCGCAAACGAACGTGCTCGGCCGATCCCTCGGCAACGCCACGCGCCGCCAGCGCCGCCAGCGCGAAGGCCGCGAAGACGTTGATCACCAGGCCGAGCCGCAACGTGCGATCGGTGCCGAGGAGGCTGACGAGCAAGAACCCGGTGAGCGCGGCGCCGGCGATACTTCCGAGGGTGTTCATCAGGTAGGCCCGCCCGACGTCGCTGCCGCGGGCTTCGTTCGGTCGCGCGACGAGGTCGGTGAGCAACGGGAAAGTCATTCCCATCCCGATCGACGGCACCAGCACCACGGCCGCGACCGCTCCGCCCATCATGGCCAGTCGTCCGACGGCCTCGAGTCCACTGATCTGGAAGACCCAGATGATGTACTCCGGCAGGGCGCTGAAGAAAAACAGGAGCAGGGCCGCCCCCGCTGCCGTGATTCCTTGGGCGAGGGCTGCCGTCGCGGCGGTCTCCGACGGGGACGCGCGCCGTCGCGCCACGAGCGCGCTCCCGATGCCGATCCCCAGCAGGAAGCACAACAGCACGAGCGTGAACGCGTACGTCGACCCGCCGACGATCATCACGAGAACGCGCGTCCAGGCGATCTCATCGAGCAGGGAGGCAAACGCGGTGACGGTGAGGAGGACCACGGCGACTCGGCGGAGCGCGGTGGGCGTGGCGGGGTGTTTCCCGACCTCGGGCTCGTTGGCCTTCTCGACTGGGGCGCTCGCGGGATCGGGGAGCCGCAGCGCGATGACGCCGATGGCCAGGTTTAACAGCGCCGTCCCCCACAAGCTGGCCCGGATTCCTACGTGCTCGATGAGCACGAACCCCGCCAGCGCGGTCCCAACGCAGGCGCCCAGGGTGTTGAGCCCGTAGAGTCGCCCGAGCGACGGCCGCAGCTGGCCGCGATCGGCGGCGGTGAAGGCACGCGTCAGCACCGGTAGCGTGCCGCCCATCATGGTGGTCGGGATGAGGAGCACGATCCCGGCTAGTCCGAAGCGGAGCGCAACGCTCACCCCCGAGCCTGCCGGGAGTCCTTGGGCAATGGCGATGTAGACGCTCTGGGCCAGTCCTAACACCAGCGGCGACACCAGGCCGAACAAACCGATCAGAATTTCGAGTTTGCCATAGAGGGCCGCCGGCCGAGGATGCTGGTCGACCCGGCGCCCGAGCCACCATGCGCCGAGGCCGAGCCCACCCATGTACGCCGCGACGACCGTCGTGACCGACTGGATCGTGGAGCCGAACGACTGATACAGGAGCCGGACCCACAGCAGCTCGTACACGAGCGCTGTGGCGCCGGACAGAAAGAAGAGGATGCTGTAGCCGAGAACCGGTTTAGAACGCATTCAGCTCCCGCATGGCCTGGGCGAGATCCTCGACCTGCGGGAGAATGAAGTCCTCGAGATCCGG
>DATBLG010000128.1:0-59669 GCA_036555485.1 Gemmatimonadales bacterium
CCGGGGCGATCGGCGGCGTAGCTCAACGCCGCCGGATCGTCGGTGACCAGCAAGTCGACCCCCGCGTCGAGCAGGTCCCGCGCGTCGCCGGCGCCGCTCGAACGAAGCACGAGCACGGGCTGCCCGCCCCGAAGCGGCGTCACGATCACGCGGCCGGCGGATGTCCCCGCTGAGTACGTCCCGGTGCCCGCCGGCCAATCCTGGTCCGGCACCGACCGGGTCACCGCCATTCCGGGATCGGCGAACACCAGCGGGACAGTCGTCGTCGGCTCCCGGAGCCGAACCCCGATCACCTGCTCACCTAGGGCGACGGCTTCGAAGCCTTGCGGCTCTGCCAAGACGCTGGATTGCCAGGACGCGATCACGTCCGCGGCGGTCACCGTTGAGCCGTCCCAGAAAGTCGCGCCGTCGCGCAGCGTGAACGTCCAGCGCATTCCGGATTCACTCGCGCTCCACGAATTCGCAAGCCCGGGTCTCGCCTGGCCGGTGCAATCGATGCGGATCAACGTCTCGTACAACTGGCGAAACACGGTTCGCTCGGCGTCGCTGCCTGGAATCGGTGCATGAGCCGGATCGACGGCGCCGGGGACCCCAATGACCAGCGTGTCCGGCACCCAAGTGGAGTCCGTACCGGACAGCGCGCAGGCATCGAGCGTCGTGGCCGGCGTGGGCGGCGTCACGCGGGCGGCGGGATGGCAGAAGGTCGTGCCGAGGCCGAGCGCCAGGGCGCTTCCCCAGCGCAAAGGCAGGCGAGTCGGCAAACGCGCGGGCTCCGAAAGGTCGGTCCAAAGGATAGTGGATCGTCGAGCTTGGGGCGAGGCTGCGCGACCACCGATTCGCAGGCATCTTTGAGCAGGGTCCACCCTCAACTGTGAGTCGTTCAATGCGCATCGGGAATACCACGAGAGTCCTGCTGGTCGCGCTGTTCGTCCTGCCCACCGTCGGGCTGGCGCAGCAAAAGACGCGGTTTGCGAATCTGTCCGAGGCCCTCAGGGCTTCCAGCGCCCTCGCCGGGGGATCGGGGCCGCGCAGCGTCAATTGGATCGACGGGGGCAAGCGGTACTCGTACACGGTTCGCGCTGACTCGGGGGAAGAGATCCGCGCGTTCGATCCCGCCACGGGGCGAGACACGCTGCTCTTCACCGCTCGTGGGCGCACGTTCCCGGACACGGCCGAGTCGTTTGCCTACCAGTCGTTCCAGTGGGCGCACGATTCCAAGCATCTCGTGTTTCAGACTCGCTTCCAGCAGATATACAGGCGCTCGGGGACCTCGGACTACTACGTGTATTCGCTCGGAGACCATTCGCTCAAGCTCGCCGCGCGCGGCGCCCGCACCGCGGAGCTCTCGCCCGGAGGCGGGTTGCTCGGCTACGAGCGGGACGGCGACATGTTCGTCTACGACCTCACCCAGCGCCGTGAGACCCGCCTCACGACCGGCGCCACCGAGACGGTCTACAACGGCCATTTCGACTGGGTCTACGAGGAGGAATTCGGAATCGCGCAGGCCTGGAGTTGGTCCCCGGATGATCGGTTCATCGCCTATTGGCAGCTCGACGAGAGCCCGGAGCCCGTGATGCAGTTCTCGGACTTCAGCGGGGCCCATCCGGAATGGACGAAGATCCGGATCCCGCAACCCGGGGACTCGAACCCGAAGGTGCGGATCGGCGTCGCCAACGTCGCCAACGGCCACACGACGTGGCTCGAAACGGGCGAGATGGGTGAGTTTTACATCCCGCGCATCTACTGGACCAGCCGGCCCGATACGATCGCGGTCGTCACGCTCAATCGGCGGCAGAACGAGATGAAGCTGTTCTTCTTCGACGTCCACACGGGTGGCCGGCGCCTCGTGATGACGGAGCGGTCCGACACGTGGATCGATGTGTACGATTTCTACGCGGGGATCCAGGACTTTCTTACGTTTCCGAACGGCCTGAACGAGTTCTTCTGGGTGTCCGACCGGGACGGGTGGCAACACATCTACCGGTACGACTATTCCGGACGTCTGATCAATCAGGTGACCCGCGGTCGCTGGATCGCGACCCGGATCGAGGGGATCGACCCGCGGCGCCGCATGATCTACTACGCGTCCACGCAGGACTCGCCGCTCCAGCGCCAACTGTACGCCGTGCGGTTCGACGGTGGCGGCACCCGGCGGCTCACCACCACCGCCGGAACCCACCGCATCGATATGTCTCCCGACACGCGCTACTACATCGATCGCTGGGGGTCGGTGCGCCAGCCCCGTCAGGTCGAGCTGTGGGCGACCGGTGGTCGGCTGATCAAGAAGCTCGAGGACAACGCCCGGGTCACCCAGTGGCTCGCCACCCACGAGTACTCGCCGGTGGAGCTGTTCAGCTTCACGACCACCGATTCGGTCCGGCTCGACGGCTCTCTCATCAAGCCGGTGCCGTTCGACTCCACGCGCCGCTACCCCGTCGTGTTCGCGATCTACGGCGGACCGGGGTCGCAGCAGGTGTACGACGACTTCAGCGCCAGCAGTTGGTCGCAGTGGCTGGCCCAACAGGGCTACATCGTCGTCGGACTCAACAACCGTGGGAGTAACAACTACGGCAGCGCGTTCATGAAAGTGGTGTACCGTCACCTGGGGAAATGGGAGAGTCACGACTTTGCACAGGCGGCGCGCTACCTCAGCACCCTGCCCTACGTCGACTCGCGCCGCGTGGCCATCATGGGGACCAGCTACGGTGGCTACAGCGCGGTCTACACGATGGAGATGTACCCCGATGTGTTCACGGTCGGCATCGCCAACTCGCCCGGGACCGACTGGAGGCTGTACGACACGATCTACACCGAGCGATACATGGGATTGCTGGGCGACAATGCCACCGGCTACGAGGAAAGCTCGGCGATCGTGCACGCGAAGCGGCTGACCGGGCGTTTGCTGTTGATTCACTCGATGATGGACGACAACGTCCACCCGCAACACACGATGCAGCTCCTGACGGCCCTGACCGACGCGGGGCGCGATGCGGAGCTGCGGATCTATCCGGCGGGGCGTCACGGCGCCTATTACAATCAGGCCAGCCGAATGCTGGGGCTGCAGCTCCAGACCGATTTTCTCGAGCGATACATGAAGGGGGACGCCGCGAGCGCGAATCCCGCGCCCTGACGTCCCCTTCGAGTGACCGACCCCGCAACGCGGTGGTCGCGGGCGCTCCTGTTACGGGTTGCGAAACACCGCGACGCCCCATCCCTCGGGATCGTCCGGGGGATCGGCGTTCCAATCGCTGTAGGCGTGCGACCCGTCCGTCCGGTAGTGCAGCACGTAGCGACCCGCGGCCAACTGGACCGTCCCGTCGAACAGGCGATTCTTGCTCGCGCCCCCAGCGGGAGACGTGGTGCGGTACGTCATCTCCCACACCGTGTCCCCGCTCGCCGCATCCTCGATCCAGCCGTAGTCGTACATCTCATCACCAACCGCCTCGCCGATCGCGTAGATCCGCACGGTGGTGGGTCGGTCGAGTGTGAAGAGGGTGTGCTTGCGCTTGTCGCTGCGGATCCGGACCAGCTGGGCGATGGCGCTGCTCGTGACGGACTCGAACGGGCCGACCGCGCTCGCGTCCAATCGCCCACTCGCTGGGAAGATGCTGATGCCCCAATAGCGGCTCTCCGCGGGCGGCGAAGCGTTCCACTTGCCGGCGGAATGCGAGCCGTCGCTCTTGTAGTACACGAGATAGCTCCCGGCTTCGAGCCGGATGGTGCCGTCGAACAGGCGGTTCTTGTCCGCTCCCCCCGCGGCTTCGGTGTCGCCGTAGGCCATTGCCCACACGCGGCGCCGGGTGGAGGCATTTACGATCCAGGCGAAGTCGTCCATCTCGCCGTCGGGGTTAGTGCCCTCACCCAGAGCATAGACTCGCACGTCCATCGGCCGGCGCAACGTGAACCCTTCGGAGCGGAGCTCGTCGTCGCCGATTCCGGTGAGCGAGACGATCGTCTGCGCCGGCACCGGCTCCCACTCGAACGTCCGCACCGCGGTGCGTGCCGCCGGGGCCGCGACGCGGAGCGTCAATCCCCAGAATTTTGGGTCGTAGGGCGGCACGGCGTTCCACGCATCCGGATCATGCGAGTCGTCGCTCACGAAGTACGCCACGTATCGGCCCGCCGCCAGGCGGACCGTGTCTCGCACCATCCGGTTCTTGCTCGCGCCGCCGGCCGGCACAGTGCGCGCGTACTCCATCTCCCAGACGCGCCGGCGCGTGTCGGCATGCTGGATCCATCCATAGTCGTATGCGCCGCCCCGCTGCAGCTCCCCGATGGCGTAGACCTCCACGTCGGTCGGACGGGCCAGCTCGAACCCCGTTCGCACTGACGCGGACGGCGTGTCGGGCAGCAGGGCGAGGACCACGGAGCCGGTGAAGGCGCGCGTCGCGCTGTCCAGATCTCGCGCCCCGGCCGGGCGGCCTGCGCCGCGAATCGCGAAGGCGAACGCCCGGTACGACTCGTCGTCGACGTATGGACCGCTATAGCGGACCTCACCCCGGCGGCGCGCCTCCCGCATGCGAGAGACGAAACCGTCGAAGTTGCCGGTATGCGTGACGGAAGTCGCCACAAACGAGGCAAAGTGGGCCTCGTATACCCCCGCGGGCAGCCGGATCGTCCCTGAGAACCGCCGCAGGCCCTCACGCGAGCGGTCGGTTTCCGCGGTACGCAGATCCCACACCACGTCTCGTGTGCGCACGTCGATGATCCAGGCGGCCGCGGGCCACGTGGTCCGCTCGTCTTCATTTCCCCACTGCCAGAATTCGCGGCCGCGGCGATCACGCCGCGGTTCCGCACCGGTTGCCACGAGCTGGAGGGCCTGCGGTGCCGGGAGTACGAAGGCCGCCGAGCGGTGCTCTTGCGGCGTGAGATTGCGAATGTCCACCAGCACGGTGGACTGGGCGCGGATGGATGGCGTGGGCCAGGCAACGAGCAACAGCGTCGCGACGACGATTCGCTGCAAGATGACACGCGAATGCATAGCGGTCCCCGTTCGATGGTTTCCCGGCTTAGACAGCGGTCACTGGTCTGGAGTTGCTACTCCGGGGATACAACGGAGGATCGCCCGGCCAAGTTACAAGGCGACGGCCGCGCCGCCACGTCACCCGTGTTGCAGGAGCAGCTCGAGCTTCTTTCTCAACTCCGCTAGGGCTTTGGACTTGAAGGCCCCTTTGGTTTCCTCGAGCACCGCGATGGTCTCGCGCACCGCGGCGTGCAGCTGCGCGCCTCTTGGGCAGTTGATGAGCTGGCACGGCTCTCCCTGCGCGTCGTGGCCAGCCAGGGCCTGGCCGAGCAGCTCGAGATCGGTCAGCGATCCCATCACGTTGCGGAGCGTGAGCGCCAGAAACGCGTCCACGCCCGATGCAGCGCCTGCGCCCTTCGCTGTGGCGACGTGTTGGAAATCGTCTCGCCATTTGGTGAGACGCTCCTCCGTTTGGCGCATCGCCTGGTAGCTGCGGAAGCGGGAGACCGCGGCTCCGACTCGAGTAGACAGATCCTCGAACCGGACCGGCTTCAGCAAATATGCCGTAACGGGCAGCTCGATAGCGGCGATCGCCGACCGGGTCGACGGGAATCCGGTGATGACGATGATCGGGAGCCCGCCGGCGACATCGGCCACCTGGCGGACCAGCACCAGGTCCTCATTGCCGGGCATTTCCAGATCGGTGATGAGGAGATCGTACGGGTTTGCGCGGACCCGTTCGAGCGCTCCCGAACCATCGAGCACCGTATCCACTTCGTAGCCCTCGCGGCGCAGGAGATCCGCGGTGGCATTCAGGAAGGTTTCCTCATCGTCGGCCATCAGCAGGCGACCGCGAGTCGGCATGCTACGCCCTCGGCAGGTGTCGGGAGAGCGGTAGTCGGATGCGGAACTCCGCCCCGCCCCCCTCCGGATCGTGGATCTCGATGCGTCCGCCCAATGCCTGGACGGACTTTCGTACCAGCGATAACCCTAGTCCCATTCCCGCGGTAGCCAGCTCGCCTTTTGTGCTCACGAACGGCTCGAAGATTCGCTCGCGCAGGTCCGACGGTACTCCCGGCCCGCGATCCCGCACCGACAGCCAGAACGCGCCGTCCTCCATCCAGGCGCGCACGGTTACGGTCTCTCCCGGTGGCGAGGCCTCAACGGCGTTTTGCACCAGGTTGTACACCGCCTGTCGCAGCAAAGCGCTGGGAATCGGCAGGACGGTCGGCGCCCCGGCGGTGTTCACGGAGATGGTCACCTGGGAAGCTCGGTTGACCTGCTCCAGCATTCGCACGGCATCGGAGATCACCAGGACTACCGACGATTCGGCCGTGGCGTCGCCTTCGGGCCTGTAGGTCTCGTACAGTTGTCGCGTGACGCCGGCGATGCGGGCAATCTCGCGCTCGATGGCGCCGACGTAGGCATGGTAGGGATGGGTTACCGGCACGGCGTCCTTGATCAACAGAAAGGAGTTTTGGATGCCGGCCAAAGGGTTATTGATCTCGTGCGCTATGCGCGCCGCCAAGCGTCCCATGGTGCTCAGCGTGTCCATCTCGCGCATCGCGTCCTCCGCGCGCTTGAGCTCCGTGATGTCGCGACCTTCCGCGAGAAGCTGGAGCACCCTCCCTTCGGCATCGACGATCGGCGTCAGAGAAAGATCGACGATGGCGCGGTTGTCTCCCCGCCCCCGGATCTGTTCCTGGTAGCGCACTGCTCGCCCCTGGGCCGCCTCGGCGCACGCCTGCCGCAACCGGTCCTGGCAGGCGGTATCCTCGCGCCACCACGGCGTGTCCCACAGGAATGCTCCGCGCACGGCTTGGTGATCCACACCGACAAACTCGAGCGATCGGCGATTCGCCTCGAGCAAGCGGCAGTCGAGGTCGAGCAGACTCTGGAACTGAAACCCACCGTCGAACACGGCGCGAAACCGACGTTCGCTGTCAGCCACCGCCTGGTCCGCATGCTTGCGATCGGTGACGTCGGCGCAGATGCCGAGCAATCGGACTGGGCGCCCCTGGGCATCACGTTCTGCCACGCGCCCCCGTTCTACCATCCAATGCCAGTCCCCATCGCTGGCCCGGATCCCATACTCGATCTCAAACGATTCCGTGCTGCCCGCGAGCAGCTTTTGCACCTCCAGAGCCACTGCGTCGCGGTGCTCCGGATGCACGAGTGCGGCCCACCGCGCCCCACTGTCGTGTGGATCGATCCCTGCGGCGTCGTAGCCGAGCCGCCTCCACAAGGAGGGGCTCCGGGTGGCTTCGCCGCTCACGACGTTGAGCTCCCACAGTCCGTCGGTCGCTCCCTCGAGCGCCGCGGCGAGACGCTTCCGCTCGGCCAGGCGTGTCGTGGCGAGCCTGGTCTGCACCAGTCGCGTGGTGGTGGCCAGCAGCACACTCACGATCAGACCGAGACCCGCGACGACTTTCGGCAAGTCGGAGCGGAACAGCGGCATCAGCGAAGCGGACGGTCGGGCCACCACGTGCCAGCGGATACCGTAGGCGGTGATGGCGGAGCGTCCGGTCCACGGCTCGTGGCTGGTGCCCTCGGAGTCCACCGGGTTGTAGATCGCCGTCTGGTTCGCACGGATGGATACGTCGTAGCCCGGCAGGGCGACTGCCAGCGCCGGACGGAGCAACACGTACGGTTGCAGCACGCCGAATACAGCCGAGCGGCACGGCGGACCGTCGCATAACGGCGCCACCACAAGCAACCACGGCGGCTCACTCTGACCGGGGACCACCCGGACCACCGGGAGCATCGCCCGGATCGCTCTCGACACCACGTTATGCTCGCGATTCACGAAAGCCTGCAACGACATGAGATCGGGCGCGATCAATGCGCGCGCCGCGAACAGCGCTTGCACCGCTAGCGTCGAGTCCATCCACCCGAACCCTGCGACCGCGGGTGGATTTGGCAACAACGCATCGGTCGCGCTATCCAGGTCGAGACGAGGAGCCGGTTGTTGCCGCAGGGCAATTCCGAGCTGCTGCAGCTCCCGCACGCTGCCGTCGAGCCGGCGGACCAGCTCGCGTTGCGCGACCACGGCATACTCGCGAAGCAGGCTGCCGGCGCGCTCGTGCTCCACCAGCCGCAGGGTGCGCCAGAGGATGACGGTGGTCACCAACGTCGAGACGCCGACGGCTACGGGTGCCCAGTTGGGGAGCATGTCCGCACCGGGATCGCGCTGCCACGCGATCATGACCACGCAGATGCCCATCGCCGCAAACGCGACGGCGGCATGCACCGCGATGCCCGTGACATGACTGGCCCGCAGGCCGGCCAGGACGTCCGTCGAATACGTGAAGAGAATGGTGATGCTGAGGATGGCGACCAGACTACCCAGCGTTGCCGCTGTGATCGTTCCGGCCCGCGGCCAGCGCTGCGAGGACAAGGCGAGCAGCGCAACGCCAACCAAGACGAGACTGAGCGCGCTGGCGACCTCGATCCGTCCCGTGGCCCAGAAATCGAGCTCCGTCCCCTCGAGAGCCCTCGGGCTGACCCACAGTGAGATGTTCCAGATGTACTCGACCAGTGAGGCGCCACCGATGAGGAGCGCCACCGCCGTCCCGCCGAATACCAGGCTCCACCGCCCCGAACCGAGACCGTGCAGGCCTGCCGCCATCCCCAACAGTCCAAGGGCGGTCGCGACGTGGAGCGGCGGGAACGAGGCCAGGAGGCGGACCAGGAAGTCGCTGCCCGTTGCCCAGCCGGTGAGCGCGCTGATAGCGATCAGCGCCACGAACGCAGCGATCGCACTGGTCGCGCGGCGCGTGCGCTCGTCAACAAGTATGGAAGAAGTGCTCATGCGTCTCTCGGGGTCCTCGCTAGTAGGCTAAGCGACCCCTGAGCCGCTCGCAAACCCGGACGCCTGGGCTCATGCGACCGACCGACTGCCGCGACCTACGATGACGGCGTGCGATGACGCGAGGCGACCTCGAGGATCAGGAAAACGAGAAAGCCGGAATAGAGAACAAAGAAAACCACCTTGGCGATCATGATCGACGTCACCACCGTACTAAATCCGAGCCACGCGGCGATGATGCCGACCATCGTGAACGCCAGCGAGCGGAACATCGTCACCTCCTGGTGGTGAGACAGTCGGTTACGCCGGCTGGTGTCGTTGGCGGCGGCCGGGCCGCTTGTCCGCGTCATCTTCATCCTCTTCCTCCTCGTCTTCCTCGTCGAACTGCTCTGCGTCGTCCATTTCCTTCTCGAACTCCTTGACCTGTGCTTCGATCGCTTCGTGGGTGGCGTCGTAGCGTTGCTGCAGGATCGTGACGAGGTGCACCCGCTCGCCCGCGACCACATCCAGATCATCGTCGGTGAGGGCGTCCCACCGCTCCCGCACCGTTTCTTTCATGTCGGCCCATCGGTGGGCCATGTGGTCCCAATTCATCATGAGCCTCCTGTTTCGTCCTCGGGCCCAACCCGATACGCGAGATTTACCGCGGCGCACTGGGCCGCGAGAACAGACCCAACACGAGCGTCACCAGGAATCCGATGAGGAACAGGAAGAACAGCAGTTTCGCGATGCCGATCGAGGTCGTCGCGATCCCGCCGAACCCGAACAAGGCGGCGATGATCGCAACAATCAGGAACCCTAGGGCCCAGCGGAGCATTGATCCCTCCTATGGTTGAACCGGCGACTCAGTGCGCTTCACGCCGAGTTGCGTTGCCAGTGATCCTTGAGCTGGTGCTCGAACTCCTTCACTTGGGCCTCGACGGCTTCGAGCGTGGCGCCATAGCGCTGCTGCAGCAGGCCGACGAGCTGTTCGCGCTTCCCGGCGATCACGTCCAGGTCGTCCTCCGTCAGCTTGCCCCACTGCTCACGCACTCTGCCCCTGACCTCGGCCCAACGCCCGCGGATTTGGTTCCAGTTCATGGTGTGCCTCCGTGCCGACGTCCAGCTCCGAGGCGGTGAGGGCGCACCCGCCGCCCTCACCCGCCAAGTGTCCTGCGATCTATGACTGCACCGGCCCCGGTTGAGGCCGAACCGTAGTAAAAAAAAAGACGAAGGCACGCTCGACCGCGGGCCCGTGAGCCCCGTCGTTCGCGCCTTCGTCTCGCGGAGGACCAAGTCCTCCGGCGACAAGGCAGGCCGTGCCTGTCAGCGCACGCCCAGGTTTTCTTTCGACTACCAGCTATTACATCCCACGATTAATTGGGTTCCAAGTGCGCCGCAAGAACCAGTTCTTGGACACGGCAATGAATGGTGACCACGATCACCAAAGCCGTGGCCGCCACAGCGTTTTGGTGTCAGATTTGAGCATGCCCGCGGCCCATGATCGACGGCTCACCTCAGAGCGCCGCAATCTGCTCGATCGGCGGGAGGGTGTCGAACAGCACGAGCGCCCCAGCGTGGACCGTCGTCGCGTCAGCGAGCGGCGCGCCGGGATCGAGCGCCGCCTCTCGATCCAGTCGGCGGGGGATCAGATCCATGCAGCGCTGCGTCTGTTGACCCGGGTGGTCGAAATGGGGGCCGTCACGGAACAGGAGCTCCGGACGCTCGAATCGGCGATGTTGCGACTGCACTTCGCGCTGGACCGATTGGAGGAGTAGCAACGCGGGCGCGCCCTTCAGGGGGTGGTGATCGCGCCCATCTCCACAACCTCGAAGTTGCTGCCCTGCACCTGCTTGAGGGTGTTCAGCTCGGTGTCGCTCCAACGCGCATCGGGCACGCCGGAGATGAACCAGTCGCCGCCATTGTCCGCCACCATCATGCCGTATGTCTTGAGGGCCTGCAGGACCACCTGGGCCGAGGGCGGGAAGCCGCTGATGTCGAAGCTCGCCTTGAGACGGACGCGCATTCCCATCGGGGGGCGAGCCGAGCTCGTGTCGAAGCTCGCATAGTGCCGGGCCGGGTACACGTACGCGCGGCGCGTGGTGTCGACGGTGAAGCGCAACGCGTGACGGATCACGCCCTGCTCGACCACTTCATCGTAGCGAACCAGACCCGGAAAGATCGGCAGTCCGGCGGCATCGGCGGAGGTCCACCCGTCCGGTCGCACGGCGTTTGAGCCGAGGTCGAAGATCGCTCCTGACCCCGCCGTCCAATCGTTCGAGCCGGGGACAGGGTACGCGGCGAACAGCTCGAACAGCGTCCAATGATCGCGGTCGATCACCAACACATGACGATCGCCGCCGGCCGACGCCCCACCTTCGATCGGCGCGTCGCGCGGAATCGGATAGGGCCCGGGATCGCTCTCGTCGGCGTAGTCGAAGCTCACGTTCACGCCCGGCGTGCTCCCACTCACCACGACGTAGGGAATACCAAAAGGACCGCCGTTGTAGTTGGCGCCGAAATCGGGGTGGAGACCCTTGTTCAGGCCGATCGCGGCAATCAGCACGTCCGAGTTCGGGTCGACGGGCGCCTGATCGACGGGCGTGTTCCACGCGTTGTCGTCGGGAAACGGGCGACGACCTGCAAGGCTCGCGTTCGGCCCTAACCCGGGCGTTCCGCCCCCACCAGGCGAGACAGGCTCCGCCCTGCACGCCGCCAGGGTCGCTCCGAAAAGCAAAAGCCAGCGCATTTCGAGCATGTGAGCACGTTGCGCACGATCCGAAGATCGGGATGTGACGCTGGCCACGCAGGTCCAGGCTGGGTCACGGACGGCTGTCCGGTTGTGGGACGGCCGATCCCACCTCCGGCCACTTTCGTTCCACAACCGAAACAAAACCGCTTGCCGCGTAGCGACTTAGTGCTTCGATGCAGTGGCACATGGCCTGCCTTGTCGAGGGATATGGACATACCGCGCGAACCAACGAAGAACCGCCGTCGCCTGGTACAGGGCGGGATCGCTTTGGGCGCGCTGCTACTCATCACTATCGTGCTGAGCAGCCTGAAGCCGGCTTCGCCCTCGGTGGATCGCGGGACGCTGATGATCGACTCGGTGCGCCGCGGCGAGATGATCCGCGATGTGCACGGTCCCGGAACCCTCGTGCCCGAGCACATCCGGTTCATCTCCGCCCTGGCCGGCGCCCGCGTCGAGCGGGTGCTCGCCCAACCGGGCCAGACGGTGACCCCGGAGACCGTGCTACTCGAGCTCTCCAACCCCGATGTCCAGATCCAGGCGCTGCAAGCCGAACAGCAGCTGACCGGCGCCCAGGCTCAGCTCGTCACCCTACGCACCACGCTCCAGGGCCAGCGGCTCACCCAGGAGGGTGTCGTCGCGACGACACGCACCGAGTACCAACGTGCGAAGCGCGAAGCCCTCGGCGCCGACTCGCTGGCGGCGCATGGTCTGATCTCCGTCAATGACGCTTCGCTCGCCCGAGATCGGGCTGCCGAGCTCGAGACCCGGTTCCGGATCGAGCAAGAACGTCTCGACCTGATGAACCAGACGCTCGACTCTCAGGTCGCCGTCCAGGCGTCGCAGGTCGAGCGGCTGCGGGCGATCGCCGCGTTCCAACGGAACCGCGTTCGTTCCCTCGTGGTGCGGGCCGGCGACGCCGGCGTCGTGTCCGACCTCGCGTTGCAGCTCGGCCAATGGGTGACGGAAGGGACCATACTCGCCAAGGTCGTCCAGCCCGGGAAACTCAAGGCCGTGCTCCAGATCCCGGAAACGCAGGCGAAGGACGTCGCGGTCGGACAGCGCGCAGCAATCGACACGCGCAACGGGATCGTGGCGGGACACGTGATCCGCAGTGATCCTAATTCACAGAACGGCAGCGTCACCGTGGACGTCGCACTCGACGGCCCGCTGCCCGCGGGCGCGCGACCCGACCTGAGCGTGGACGGGACAATCGAACTCGAACGGCTGGCTGACGTGCTCTACACTGGCCGACCGGCCTACGGACAACCCAACACCGTGATCGGGATGTTCAAACTCGTCGACGGCGGCCGCTTCGCCATGCGGGTCCCGGTCCGCGTAGGCCAGACCTCGGTCACGCGGATTGTGGTCCAGAGCGGGCTGGCGGTGGGCGACCTGGTGATTCTGTCGGACATGTCGCAGTGGGACAACGTGGAGCGCGTGAGACTCAGATAGGCATTCTCGCAAGGAGAGAAAATGCCGGGCAACGGTTCATCACTCATTCAGCTGCAGGGGATCAAAAAAGTCTTCTACACGGACGAAGTGGAGACACACGCGCTCTCCGACGTCCACCTGGAGATCAAGAAGGGCGAGTACGTCGCCATCTCCGGTCCATCGGGGTGCGGCAAGACGACGCTGCTTTCGATCCTCGGGCTGCTCGACACGCCGTCCGAAGGCCAGTACGTGCTCGACGACCGGGCGGTGGCGAACCTCTCCGCGGCCGAGCGGGCGCGGGTTCGCAACCGGCAGATCGGCTTCATTTTCCAGGCCTTCAATCTGATCGGCGACCTCACCGTGTACGAGAACGTCGAGCTGCCGCTCACCTACCGCGGCCAGTCGGCCACGGAACGGAAGCAGCGTGTTCAGCAGGCGCTCGAGAAGGTGGGGATGTCGCACCGGATCAAGCACTACCCGGCGCAGCTCTCGGGCGGCCAACAACAGCGGGTCGCAGTGGCGCGCGCGGTCGCCGGCGATCCCGCGATCCTGCTCGCCGATGAGCCGACCGGCAATCTCGACTCCTCCAATGGCGAAGCAGTGATGGAGCTGCTGCGCGAGCTGCACCGCAGCGGCGCGACGATCTGCATGGTGACGCACGATCCCCGCTATGCCGCCCACGCCGATCGTTCGATCGACCTCTTCGACGGCCGGGTGGTGGAAGAGCGGACGGCGGTCAAGGCCTAACCATGGATGCCCTGGATCGCCTGCTCCAGGACTTTCGTTACGCCATCCGCGGGCTCGCCAAGACCCCGGGGTTCACGCTGGTTGCCGTGCTGACGCTGGCGCTTGGCATCGGTGCCAACAGCTCGGTGTTCACGCTCGTGAATGCGGCGCTGTTCCGGCCCGTGCCGGCCCCGCACGCGGAACAACTGGTGTGGTTGGCGGCCACCAATGAGGAGCATGCCACGCGCGGCGCGCCGTCCTTCAGGCGGAACTTCTCCTACCCTGAGTTCCGCGACTACGCGACGCAGCTGACCTCGCTCGCGTCGGTCGCCGCCTATATGGATATCCCGTTGTCGCTCGGGTCGGGCGGCGAGCCGCAGCGTACCAAAGGCCTGATCACGTCGGGCACCTATTTCGACGTTTTGGGTTTTCGGCCCGCGACCGGGCGATTCTTCACTGCCGACGACGATACGCCCGGCGCGGCGCCCGTCACAGTCATCAGCCACGCACTATGGCAGCGCCGTTTTGGTTCGGCGAGTGATCTCGTGGGGCGCGCCATCACCATCAACGGCCGGCCGTTCACGGTGATCGGTGTCGCGCCCGAAGGCTTCGCCGGCACCGAGCTCGGAACGGCGGTCGAGCTGTGGGTCCCGCTCGCGAGCGCCGCTATCGCTATGCCGGACGGCGGGCGACTGCTCGAGCTCCGGACCGAACCCTGGCTGCGCGCGCTCGGCCGCCTCGCACCTGGCGCCACTCTCAGCCAGGCGGACGCGCAAGCCCGGACCATCGGGGCACGCCTTGCCGCGACCTACCCGGAAATCCTCGAGGATAACAGCGCGCGCGTGATCCCAATGGCGGGCGGACTCGCCCCCGACAACCGCCAGGAAGCGCGACCGATATTCGGGTTGCTGATGGCCGTGCCGGCCCTGGTGCTGCTGATCGCCTGTGCCAACGTGGCTAATCTGATGCTCGCGCGCGCCGCGTCACGGCGACGCGAAATCGGCATCCGCGTGGCTCTGGGAGCGACCCGCGGACGGCTCGTCACCCAGTTACTGACCGAAGCGCTGGTGCTCACGCTGCTCGCGGGCGCCACTGGCCTGCTCTTGTCGGTTTGGCTCAATGATCTACTGGCCGCCGTCTCCGAACTCCCGTCGGAGGTCTCCGCCGCGCTGACGCCCGACATCCGCGTGGTGGGATTCACCGCGACCGTCGCACTCATGACAGGCGTACTGTTCGGCCTCGCGCCGGCGCTGGGCTCGACCAGAGCCAACCTCGTGCCCGCGCTGAAAGGCGATAGCGGCGGGTTGGGGCTTCAGGTTCGCCGGTCGCGTCTGGTCTCCAGCTTCGTCGTCGCCCAGGTGGCCCTGTCGCTCGTCCTCCTCGTGACCGCGGGGCTGTTTCTACGCACGCTCGGCAGGGCGCTCCGCGTAGATCCGGGTATCGACACCAGTCACGCCGTCGCCGTGTCGTTCGATCTGCGGATTCAGGGATATGACGCCGCACGACAGGGCACGTTCTACACCCAACTGCTCGAGCGCGTGCGCGGAATGCCCGGGGTGACCGCGGCGAGTCTTGCGAGCCCGATGCCGCTCGGCAGCCGCCTGATCAGCTCCGCCGCGGCCGCCGAAGGACCGGGTCAGGATGACTACAACGTACAGATCAGCTACGCCGCTGTGTGGCCGGAATACTTCACCGCGGTGGGCACCCCGCTGTTGCGAGGCCGTGATTTCACGTCGCGGGACGTGGCGGGAGCTCCGCCCGTCGTCATCGTGAACGAGACGCTCGCCCGCCGCATGTGGCCGGACCAGGATCCCATCGGCAAACGTCTCCGGTTCGGCGGCGAGCCTTTCCTCGAAGTCGTCGGCGTCGCGCGCGACGGCAAGTATCACGAGATGACCGAGCGCCCGCGCGGCTTCCTCTATGTCCCGGAGCGCCAGCGCGCCGACCTGTCCGATATCACGCTGCTCGTGCGGACGGCGGGCGATCCCCGCCCACTCATCCCCGCGCTGGGCGAAGCCGTCCACGCGCTCGATCGAAGCCTGCCGCTGTTTCAGGCCATCACGTTAGAGGAGGCGCTGCGACAACGCCTCGACAATGAGCGCGGGCCCTCATTCGTGCTCGGAGTGTTCGGCGGTCTCGCCCTGCTCCTCGCGGCCCTGGGACTGTACGGCGTCATGGCGTACGCGGTGGCGCAGCGGACGCGGGAAGTCGGCGTCCGCATGGCGCTCGGGGCCGAGCGGCCGCGTGTGCTGCGACAGTTCGTGGGCGAAGGCATGCGGCTGGCGGCGATCGGCATCGTCATCGGGCTCGTCATCGCCGCTGCACTCACGCGCGTGCTCGCGCAATTCCTGTACGGCATCACGACGACTGATGCGCTCACCTTCGTGCTATGCGCGGCGGTGCTCGGGTCGGTCGCGGCGCTCGCCAGCTTCATCCCGGCGCGCCGCGCGGCGAACGTCGATCCCATGGTGGCTCTGCGCTATGACTAGGGGCCTATGATCTCTCTGCGCAATCTCGACAAGTCCTACCCCCAGGGCGGCGGCGACGTGTTCGTGCTTCGGCAGATCACGCTCGACATCAAGGCGGGCGAGTTCGTCACGATCATGGGACCCTCGGGCGCAGGCAAGTCCACACTGCTGGCCATTCTGGGAATGCTGGACGGGGCATGGACGGGGGAATACCAGCTGCTCGAGCATGCGGTCCATGCGATCAAACCCAAGGAGCGGGTCGCGCTCCATAAGCAGTACGTGGGGTTCGTCTTCCAGCAGTACCACCTGCTCGACGACCTCACGGTCGCGGAGAACCTCGACATTCCGTTGTCGTATCGCAACATCAAGAAGTCGGAGCGGCAGGCGATGGTGGCCGATACCCTGGACCGCTTCGGCATGGTCGCGAAGAAGGATTTGTACCCGCGCCAGCTCTCCGGCGGTCAACAGCAGCTGGTGGCCGTGGCCCGGTCGGTGATCCACAAGCCGTCGCTGCTACTGGCCGATGAGCCCACCGGCAACCTCCACTCGACCCAGGGTCGGGAGATCATGGAGCTGTTCAAGCAGCTCAATGCCGGCGGGACGACGATTGTGCAGGTGACGCACTCCGAGACGAACGCGGCGTACGGACACCGCATCGTGCAGCTGAAGGATGGTTGGATCGTGAAGTAGACGCCGGCCCAGATGCCCTGACACCTGACACCCGGAACCTGTTATGGACACGCTACTCCAGGACCTGCGCTACGCCGTCCGCCAGCTCGTGAAGCGTCCGGGTTTCACCGCGGTTGCCGTGCTGACACTCGCGCTCGGCATTGGCGCAAACACGTCGATCTTCAGCGTGGTCGACGCACTGTTGCTGCGAGCGCTCCCTTACGATTCGCCGGATCGGATCGTGCGCCTCACTGAGCGCGCGCCCACGGATCCCGGGCAGCAAGGCAATACCTCCTACCTGAACTACCTCGACTGGCAGGCCCAGGCCTCCCGCTTTGAAGCCATGGGGATTTACCAGGGCTGGCATCCGGCCCTCACCGGCCTGGGAGAAGCCGAACGAATTCGGGCAGCGATCCTCACCGCTGGGGTGCTCGACGTGTTCCGCGTGGTGCCCGTCCTGGGCCGCCCGATGCAGCCGGCGGACAACGAGCCTGGTAGGCCAACCGTCGTCCTGGTGAGCCACGAGTTCTGGCAACACCGGCTCGGCGGCGACCCCGTCGCCGTAGGCCGCACAATCACCCTCAACGGCGCCCCGGCTCTGGTGATCGGCGTGCTCCCCGTCGGCCTGCGCCCGCCCGGTGAGCTGAACGTCGAGGTGTGGGCGAACAATGCGCTCGACCCTCGCGACACGCGCGGCTCGCGTTACCTGCGGGTGATGGCACGGCTGAAGCCGGGTGTAACGGTGGAACAGGCACGCGCCGAGATGGCGACGATCTCGCAGCGCCTGGCGACCACCTATCCGGCGACGAACGCGGGGATGGAGACCGTGGTGACGCCGTTGCGGGACAGCCTGGTCGGTGAGGCGCGGCGGCCGTTGCTGCTGTTGCTCGCCGCGGCGGGACTCGTGCTCCTCATTGCCTGCGGGAATCTCTCGAACCTCCTGATCGTGCGGGGTACCGGCCGCACTCGCGAGTTCGCCATGCGCACAGCGTTGGGCGCGAGCCGCAGCCGGGCAATGCGCCCGTTGCTCGCGGAAGCCGTGCTGCTGGCGGTAGTCGGCGGCGCGGTGGGTTTGCTGGTGGCCGTTTGGGCAACCCCCGCGCTGTTGGCCCTGGGGCCGGAGTCGCTCCGCTCCGAGCCGCTGCGGCTCGATTGGCCGCTCGTCGGATTCGCGCTCGCCGCCGTCGTCGCAACCGCGGCGCTGGCCGGTCTCGCCCCGGCGATCCAGGCCAGTCGCGTCGACATGCACAGCATGTTGAAGGAGGGCGTTCGCGGTGCGGGGTCGCGCTCCTCTTCGCGGCTGCGCAGCGTGGTGACCGTCGGACAGCTCGCCTTGGCCCTGTCCCTCTTGTGCGGGGCCGGCCTCCTGATCAAGAGCTTCCTGCGCCTCCAGCGGGTCGATCCCGGGATCCGTCCCGACCGCGTCCTGACCATGTCGATGAACCTGCCGGGCGGGAAATACCCGCCGGAGCGGCTACCGCGCTTTTTCCAGTCGCTGCTCGAGGGAGTCGGTGGGCTGCCCGGAGTCCAGGCTGCGGCGGTCACGAGCATTCTCCCTTTCGGGGGCGACTGGGACCGCATCGCGATCGACGTCGCCGGACAACCGGTCCTCCTCGGCACCGACAGGCCCGAGGCCGACCGCTACATCGTGAGCCCGGGCTACCATGCGACGTTGGGGGTTCCGTTGCGGGAGGGCCGCCTCCTGAGCGAAGCAGACCGGTCCGACGGACCGCTCGTTTGTCTGGTTGACGATGTGTTCGCCCGGCGAATCGCGCCCGACCGCTCGCCGATCGGCTTGCGGCTGCGCCTGCCCGGGCAAGACGCGTTTGCCACCATCGTGGGCGTGGTGGGACACGTGAAGCACTACGGGCTCGACGCCGCCTCCGGCGGCCAGGTCTACATGTCGCAGGCACAGTACCCGTGGCGATACATGAACCTGGTCGTGCGCACCGCGGGCGACCCGCTGACCAGCGCAAGTGCGGTCCGGGCAGTCGTGCGAGGGGCCGATCCGGACCAGCCGGTCTACGGCGTGGCGACGATGGACCGGCTCATGGGTGATCGGACCGCGTCACGCCGATTCGTGATGATCCTGCTCGGCCTGTTCGCGGCCGTGGCGCTGGCGCTTGCCGGCCTCGGACTCTACGGCGTGGTGGCGTACGTCGTGTCCCAGCGCACGCGGGAGATCGGCATTCGGATTGCGCTTGGCGCGCAGGCCGGTCGGGTCGCCCGCATGGTGATCGGACAGGGTGCGGCGCACGCGGCTGGAGGCATCGTCCTCGGGCTCGGTTGTGCCGTCGCCGTCACGCGCGTCCTCTCGGGCCTGTTATTCGACGTGAGCGCCACCGATCCGATCGTGTTTGCTGTAGTCGCCATCGTGCTGCTCGGCGTCACCCTGCTCGCCAGCTGGCTGCCGTCGCGCCGCGCCGCGCGCACCGACCCGATGATCGCGTTGCGGAGTGAATGATGGACACACTACTCCAGGACCTGCGATACGCCGTTCGCCAGCTCGCGAAGACCCCCGGGTTCACGCTCCCCGCCGTGCTCACCCTTGCCCTCGGCATCGGCGCGAACACCGCGATTTTCAGTGTGGTCGACGGCGTGTTGCTGCGCCCGACCCCGTTCGAGGACGTGGGACGCCTGATGATGATCTGGGAGACGGATCGCAAGAGCGGGACCACACGAGAACCCGCATCCGTTCCCGACTACCTCGACTTCCAGCGCCGGACCGAGCGGTTCGAGCGGGTGGCGGCGTTCACCGCCGCGGAAGTCAGCTTGACGCCCGACGACGGCGATCCGTCCCGACTCGCGGCGCTCGCGGTCAGCCACGAGTTCCTCCCCATGGTCGGCGTTCGCCCCCTGGTCGGCCGCACGTTCACAGAAGAGGAAGACCGGCCCGGTGCCCCTCGCGTCGTCCTGATCGGCGCCGCCCTGTGGGAGCAGCAGTTCTCCCGTGATCCGGCGATCGTGGGACGGACCATCCGCATCAACGACGTGGCCAGGACGATCGTGGGCGTGCTTCCCGGCGACGCGGATTTCGGTGCATTACAGATTCTCGGGGCGGCCGCCTACTCGCGCGGGTTCGCCGATCGCGGCGGTCGAGTGCGCGTAGATGTCTGGGCTCCGCTGCAACCCGATCCCGCGTCATATCCGCGCGAAACGCACCCCATTTTCCTGATCGGCCGGCTCGCCCCCGGCGCGAACGCCGCGCAGGCGCAGCAGGAGCTGGGCGCGGTCGCGGAGGACCTGGAGCGGACCTACCCCGAGAACGACGCGCGCGGCGTCCATGTCGAATCGCTCGCGCAGGTGGTCTTCGGACCGGTGCGGCCGGCGCTCCTCGTGCTGCTCGGCGCGGTGGCGCTGGTGTTGCTCGTGGCGTGCGCCAACGTGGCGAACCTGTTGTTGGCGCGCGGAGCGGCCCGGCGGCGCGAGTTAACGGTCCGGACGGCTCTGGGAGCGAGCAGGCGCCGTCTGGCGCAACAATTCCTCGTCGAGAGCGCGGTCCTCGCCACCGTCGGCGCGCTCGCCGGCGTCGCCCTCGCCTCCGCGGCATTGGATGCGCTGCTGACGCTGGCGCCCACGAGCCTTCCCCGCGTCGCCTCGGTAGGGCTCGACGCCAGGGTGCTGACGGTGACGCTGGGTGTGACCGTGCTCGTGGCAGTGGTTTTTGGGCTCCTGCCGACTTTCCAGGCGCGACGCCAGGACCTGCAGGCGTCGCTTCAGGGCGAGTCCGGGCGCGGCGCTTCGACCGGGAAGGAGCACCGCCGTTTCCGTTCCTCGCTGGTGATCGCGGAGCTGACCCTCGCCGTCATGTTGATGGCTGGAGCGGGGCTCTTGATTAAGAGTCTGTGGCGCCTGCAGCAGGTGGACCCGGGATTTCGCACGGCGGGTGTGCTCAAGGCGGAGTACCAACTCCCCGCAAGCCGCTATCCGCAGGAGTTCTCGAACTGGCCGAACTGGAGCGAGATCGCCCGCTTCAACGACGACCTGCGGCGCCGCGTCACGGCGTTGCCGGGAGTGGAGGCTGTGACGGTCGCGGGCAACCATCCCCTCGACGCCGGGTTCACGAGCTCCATCGCGGTAGTCGGGCGGGAAGCGGAGGCGGCCGACTGGCCGGAGCCTTCCATCCGGCGCGTCGATGCCGGGTACCTCGCCACGTTGCGCGTTCCCCTCGTCGCGGGTCGACCATTTGAGGAATCGGATGTCGCCGCATCAATGCCCGTCGTGCTGATCAATGAGGCGGCCAACCGGCGGTTTTTCTCCGGCGGGCATGCGCTTGGCCAGCGTATTCGGCTGTGGGGCGCCGAGCGCACGATCGTGGGCGTGGTCGGAAACGAGCGGCTGTACGGTTTGGCCCAAGCGACGCCGCCGGCCGTCTACCTCCCGACGACGCAGGGGCCGTCCTCGGGCGGCAGCCTGTTGGTCCGGGTGAATCGCGACCCGGCCGCCCTGGCGCCGATGATCCGCAGCATCGTGCGCGATCTCGATCCCGCGTTGCCGTTGTTTGGCTTGGAGCCGTTGCGGCAAACCCTCACCAACTCTCTGGGGCAGCGGCGCTTCACGATGATCGTACTGGGCGTGTTCGCGGCCGTCGCGCTGCTCCTCGCCGTGGTGGGAGTGCACGGCGTCCTGAGCTACACAGTCTCGCAGCGCACCCGCGAGATCGGCATTCGGATGGCCCTCGGTGCTGATCTGGGAGACGTCCGCGCGTTGATCGTCACCCAGGGAGCGAGGCTCGCCGGTTGGGGGCTCGCGCTGGGGCTCGTCGGCGCGCTCGCCGTCACGCGGGTGCTCGCCACGCTCCTGTATGCGGTGCACGCAAGCGATCCCGCGACGTTCGCGGGTGTGGCCCTCGCGCTCGGGGGCGTGGCATTGCTCGCGAGCTACCTCCCAGCCCGCCGGGCGACACAGGTGAGCCCGATGGCGGCGTTGAGAACAGAGTAGTCGTCGGTTGTCAGTCATCAGTCGTCAGCAGACCATGAACTGACAACTGAGGACTGACAACTGACGGCTCAACAGGAGACTCGAAATGGACGCCTTACTCCAGGACCTGCGCCACGCCGTCCCGCAGCCCGCCAAGAGTCGGGGGTTCACCGTCGTTGCGGTGCTCACCTTGGCGCTCGGCATCGGGGCGAACACGGCGATTTACAGCCCCAGCTGGCTGCCGTCGCGCCGCGCCGCGCGCACCGACCCGATGATCGCGTTGCGGAGTGAATGATGGACGCGGTTCTTCAAGATCTCCGCTACGCCGTCCGTCAGCTCATCAAGAGCCCCGGCTTCACGCTGGTCGCCGTTGCGACGCTCGGATTGGGGATCGGCGCCAATGCGGGGATTTTCACCATCGCCAACACGCTGTTCTTCAAGCCGCCGGCGCAGGTGCTGCGACCTGATGAGCTGGTGGCCGTCTATACGAGCGACTTCAGCGGGCCGCGCTACTCCGCGACCTCGTGGATCGATTACCTCGATTTTCGCCGCGAGACGAGCGACGTCCTGGTCGGGCTCGCGAGCTACGCGCCGCGACCGTTCAACCTGTCCGCCGGTGGCGAGACGCAGCGCACGTGGGGCGAGGAAGTGAGCGACAACTACTTCGACGTGCTCGGCATCCGTCCCGTGTCGGGACGCTTTTTCCGCGCCGAGGAGGGACTGCGCGCCGGCGACGAGCCGGTCGCGGTGATCGGAGACGGCCTGTGGCGGCAGCGCTTCGGCAGCGATCCCGCCCTCATCGGCCGCTCAGTGCGGATCAACGGTCATCCCTTCACGGTGATCGGCATTGCCCCACCGGGTTTTGCTGGTTTGGTGCGCGGGTTGAAAACGGACTTGTGGACGCCGTTCCTGTTTCATGGGCTGCTCAACATCGGGACGTCGGACCTCACGAGCCGCGGCAGCCGAGGCTTGTTGCTGATCGGTCGCCTCAAGCCGGGCGTGGCGCCGTCGACCGCCAAGGCCCGCTTCGACGTGCTGGCGCGCGGGCTGCACGAGGCCTTCCCCGACGACTGGACGGACGTGCAGGATCGGAGCCGCGTGATCACGGTCACGCCCGAGCGAGACGCGCGCGTGTCTCCCGCGGCGCGCGGGCCGGTGATCGGGTTCATCGGGATGCTGATGGCGGTGGTCGGGTTGGTGCTGCTGATCTGTTGCGCCAACGTGGCCAACCTGCTGCTGGCTCGCGCCGCGGGACGGACCCACGAGCTAGCAGTCCGGCTGGCGCTGGGCGCGAAGCGCAGTCGACTGATCCGCCAGCTGCTTACCGAGAGCGTGCTGTTGGCCGGGCTGGGAGGCCTCGCGGGCGTGCTCGTCGCGTTGTGGACCACCGGCCTCCTGATGGGCTTTCAGCCCTCACTTCCCATCCCGGTCGCGCTCGACCTCACACCTGACGTTCGGGTGCTGGGGTTCACGGTCCTGGTCGCGCTCGCGACCGGCATCGTGTTCGGCCTCGCGCCCGCCCTCAAGGCCACGCGTCCCGATCTCGTGCCGATGCTGAAGGATCAGACCGCCGTCCTGGGGACCGGACGCCGGCGGCTATCGCTGCGCGACGCGCTGGTGATGGGCCAGGTGGCCGTGTCGCTGGTGCTACTCGTCATGGCAGGACTGTTTCTGCGGAGCCTCGGCAAGGCGCGATCGATGGACCCCGGCTTCGACCCACGCGGCATCATCCTCTTGTCCACGCAGCTCTCGGTGCAAGGTTACGACTCATCGCGCGCGCACGCGTTCTACGAACAACTCCTTGAGCGCGCGCGTGGACTCCCCGGTGTGCGAGCGGCGTCGCTCGCCGAAGAAGTGCCGCTCAGCCTCGCCACCGGCCGCCGTGGTGTGCAAATCGACGGGTATGTCCCGCGGCCCGGCGAGGACCTCGAGTTCCCCGCCAACACGGTGAGCGACGGGTACTTCCGCGCCATGTCCATCCCCATAGTGCGCGGTCGCGAGTTCGAGTCGCGTGACCGAGCCGGGGCGCCGCTGGTGGCGATCGTCAACGAGACGTTCGCGCGCCGCTTCTGGCCTGGCCAGGATCCGCTTGGAAAGCGGATCGGCTGGCCCGATGCGTGGCGCGAGGTGGTCGGGATCGCCCGCGACGGCAAATACGGCTCGCTCGGCGAGGAGCCGCGGCCCTATTTCTACTCACCGCTCGCGCAGCGGCCGGCGACTGATCTCACGCTGCACGTGCGCGCCGCCGATCCCGCCGCCGTGCAGCCGGTCTTGGGTGCCCTGGTTCGCCAGCTCGACGCCGACCTTCCCGTCCGGATCACGTCGATGGAGGAGCACCTCGGGCTCACGCTCCTGTCACAGCGCATCGGCGCCACCCTGCTCGGCATTTTCGGAGCGCTGGGGGTCCTGCTCGCGTCGATCGGACTGTACGGCGTCCTCGCGTACACGGTGGCGCGACGCACTCGCGAAATCGGGGTCCGTATCGCATTGGGTGCGGCGGCGAAGGACGTCCGCCGCCTCGTCGTGGGCCACGCGCTGCGACTGGTTGGTGTCGGCGCAGCCGTGGGCCTCGTACTCGCGTTCATCGCCGGCCGTCTCGCAGCAGGCTTTCTGTTCGGCGTCGCGCCAGCCGACCTCGTCACGTTCGTCGTGGTGCCGCTGTTGCTCGGAGCGGTCGCCCTCGTTGCCAGCTGGATCCCCTCGTTGCGCGCGACGACACTCGATCCCATCGCGGCGCTGCGCTGCGAATGAGAGAGAACTCCGGACCGGAGGTCTGAATGGGAACGATCCTGTACGACCTGCGCCACGCCGTCCGGCAGCTCGCCAAGAGTCGGGGGTTCACCGTCGTTGCGGTGCTCACCTTGGCGCTCGGCATCGGGGCGAACACGGCGATTTACAGCGTCGTCAATCGGCTGCTGTTCAACCCGTTGCCGTTTCTGGAGCACCCCGACCGCCTCGTAGCAGTATGGGAGGCCGTCCCGCGCGGCAACGATCACACCGAAGTCTCGCCCGCGAATTTCCGCGACTGGAAAGCGCACGCGCGGAGCTTCGAGCACCTGGTCGCCCACATCTGGTGGACGGCGAATATCACGGGCGGTGACCGCCCGGAGCGCGTGCAGGGCTTCCTCGTCTCTCCTGACTATTTCACCGCGCTCGGCATTCGCCCGCTCCTGGGTCGAGGCTTTGTCGCCGGAGAGGACGAACCTGGACGCGATCGCGTCGTAATGCTGAGCCACGGGATCTGGCAGCGACGCTTCGGGGGAGATCCGCGCATCGTGGGCCAGGAAATACCGATCAACGGGACTGCCCGAACGGTGGTTGGGGTGCTTCCTCCGGATGTCCGCTACCCCGCACCCGCCGAGCTGTGGGCGCCGCTCTCGTTCGATGCCGCAACGTGGGGCCTTCGCCAGGCGCGCTTCCTGCTGGTGACCGGTCGCCTGGCGCCGGGCGTCTCGATCGCGCAGGCGCACGCTGCGATGGCCGGAATCGCTCACAGCCTGTCCACGCAGTATCCGGCGACCAACACCGATTGGGGGATTAACGTCCGCAGCCTGATACCGGACGTGACCCGGCGGATCGAGCCGATTCTCGTGTCCCTGTTTGTGGCCGTGGGCTTCGTACTGCTGATCGCGTGCGCCAACGTCGCAAATCTGCTGTTGGCTCGCGGCGCCTCGCGGGGGCGCGAGCTGGCGGTGCGCGCGACACTCGGCGCGGGTCGCGGACGACTCACCCGCCAGCTGCTCACCGAAAGCGTCGTACTCGCCCTCGCAGGCGGCGGAGTCAGCGTGCTGGTAGCGATCTGGGGCGTCGGGGCGCTCGTATCCGTGGTGCCGCCTGGGCTACAGGCGCACCTGGTCGGGTTCAATCGTGTTGCGGTGGACGGTCCCGTGCTTCTCTTCACGCTGGCCCTGTCGCTCGCGACCGCCTTCGTGTTCGGCCTCGCGCCCGCCCTGCGGGCGTCCCGCACCGATCTCCAGGCCGCCCTGCAGGAAGAAGGACGAGTCGGCGGCAGTACGCCCCGACATCGCCTGCGCCGGGCCCTGATCGCTGCCGAGGTCGCACTGGCGCTGCTGCTCCTCGTGGGCGCCGGGCTGACCTTCCGCAGCTTCCGATACCTCCTCGACACCTCACCCGGGTTCGACGTGGACGGAATCGCCTTGACGAGCGTTTCGCTCCCGGGGTCCAAGTACGCTGACAACGCGGCGGTCGCGGGATTCTACCGCGACCTGCTCGAGCGGGTCGCCGCGATTCCCGGCGTGCGCGCCGCGGGCGCCGGGAATGTCACGCCGCTGTGCCAATGCAACCAGACGAGCAGCTTCCAGATCGAAGGCGCGCCTCCGTTCCCCCAAGGAGAAGAACCGGACGTAGGCTGGCGAGTCGTCACACCCGGGTACTTCGCGGCGCTCGGCGTCCCATTGCGTGAGGGACGCGCCTTCGAGTCAGCCGACAACGCCGCCGGTCGCCCGGTCGCGATCGTCAACGAGACCTTGGCCCGACGCTACTTCCCGAGCGGCGCCGTCGGCCGCCGGCTGCGATTGACCCCCGATACGCCGCCGGTCGAGATCGTCGGCGTGCTCTCCGACCTGCGACACGACGGACCGGCGCGACTGCCGCAGCCGGAGTTGTACGTCCCGGCGGCGCAAATTCCGGCGCGCGAAATGAATCTCGTGGTGCGCACGACATCGAGCCCCGCGGGCATGCTCCCGACGCTCCGGGCCGAGGTGCAGCGCCTCGATCCTGATCAGCCGGTATTCGACCAGCGCACCATGCGCGACGTCTTCGACCTCGTGGTCGGTACGCATCGACTGGCGCTGCGCCTCCTCGGCGCGCTCGGGGGGCTCGCCCTGGCGCTCGCCGCGGTGGGGATCTACGGCGTGCTCGTGCAGCTCGTCGCCGAGCGCACGCGGGAAATCGGCATCCGCGTCGCGCTCGGGAGCGATCCGCCCGCCGTCCAACGCCTGGTGCTGCGCCAAGGCATGGTGCCCGTAGCGTGGGGGCTCATGGTGGGTCTGCTCGCGGGGCTCGGCCTCACCCGCGCGCTCGCGAGCCAGCTCGTCGGAGTGAGCTCCGCCGAACCCCTGACCCTGGTAACAGTCGCATTGCTCCTCGCGACCGTGGCCCTGGCGGCGTGTTATCTCCCCGCGCGCCGAGCGACGAGCGTGGATCCGATGGTGGCGTTGAGAGCTGAATAGATGCCGGTCGTCAGTTTTCAGTTCTCAGTTGTCAGTATTGGTCGGTCTCTTACGGAATTGACTGCTGACGACTGATGACTGACACCTGACGGCTCAACGGGAGACTTGCATGGAGACCTTACTCCAAGACATCCGCTACGCCGTCCGCCAGCTCGCGAAGAGCCCGGGATTCACCGCTGTCGCGGTGCTGACGCTCGCCGCCGGTATCGGCGTCACGACGGCCATCTTCAGTGTCGTCGACCATCTGATGCTGCGCGAGCTCCCGTTCCCGGAAAGCGAACGCATCGTGACGGTGTGGCAGGACAACCGGCGCGAGGGCGTTCCACGCGGCGACGTGGCACCCGGGAACTACCTCGACTGGCGCGCCCGCAGCCAGGTCTTCGAAGCGCTCGGGGCAGCTGAGCCCTACAGCATGGACCTGACGGGCCAAGGACGGCCGGAGAACATCTTCACCGCACTCGCGACCGAGGGCTTTTTCGAAGCCCTTGGGGTCCAGCCACAGCTCGGACGACTGTTGCAGCCGGAGGACTACCGTCAGGGAGCGGGTCGAGTGGCGGTGTTGAGTCACGGTTTGTGGCAGCGCCGATTCGGCGGCGATCGCAGCATCATCGGCCGGACGCTGGTGCTCGACGGTGTACCGTTCGTCGCGGTCGGCGTCCTCCCCCCGGATTTCGATCTGGGCCTGATGTCCAGAGCGCAGAAGCGCGAGCTCTGGGCGCCGCGGGTGCTCCAGGGATGGGAACGGAACGAGCGATCCAGCGCGTGGTGGGCCGTGGTTGGGCGGCTGAAACCAGGTGTCTCGATTCAGCAAGGTCAGGCCGACATGGACCGCGTGGCCGCCGGTCTTGCGGCCGAGTATCCGGCGACCAACGAGGGGATCGGCATCCGACTCGTGCCGCTGCGCGAGCACCTGGTGGGCGCGGCCCGTCCGACGCTACTCATGCTGCTCGGCGCCGTGGGACTGGTCCTGCTCATCGCCTGCGCCAACGTGGCCCACCTCCAGCTGGCTCGTGCGACGCAGCGGGCCCGCGAGTTCGCGATCCGGGCTGCGCTCGGCGCCGAACGCCGCCGACTGTTGCGTCAACTGCTGATCGACAGTCTGCTGCTTTCGACGCTCGGGGCGGTGGGCGGCGTGCTGGTGGCGTTCTGGGGCGTTGACCTCGTGAAAGCATTGAGCCCGGGAGAGATCCCGCGATTCGAGCAGGTGGCGGTGGACGTGCGAGTCCTCGGGTTCGTCCTGGTCGTCGCCGTCGTGAGCGCCGTGCTGGCCGGACTCGCGCCGTCGCTCCACTTCTCCAAACCGGATCTCCAGCGAACCCTGCAGGAGGGTCGCACCAGCGGCGGTCAGGCCAGACGTCGCCTCCGGGCCGGATTGGTCGTGACCCAGACGGCGCTCGCCGTGACCCTGCTGATCGGTGCCGGGCTCTTGCTGCGAAGCTTCGCGGCATTGATCGCGGTCGATCCAGGATTCCACAGAGATCACCTCCTGGCCCTGCAGGTGTTCTACTACAACGACGGCGACTCTACCGAGGACCGCGTGCGGTTCTTCGACCACACGGTGCGCGACATCGAAGCGCTCCCCGGGGTACGGTCCGCCGGGGCCGTCTTGGCGGCGCCGTTCCTCTCCGCCAACATCGACATCCGCAAAACCTTCACGGTAGTGGGCCAGTCGATCGCTCGGGCAGGCGAGGAACCCCAATTGTACCTCTCGAGCGCGACACCGAAGTACTTCGAAACCGTCGGTGTGCGTGTACTCGCAGGTCGGGGCTTCACCGAATACGACCGCGCCGGCGCGCCACCCGTCGCGGTCATCAACGAGACGCTGCGGCGGCGCTACTGGCCCGGCCAGGATCCGATCGGCGCGAGAGTCCTGATCGAGGAAACCACGACACCCGTGGAGATCGTGGGGGTGGTGAGCGACGTTCGTCATACCGGACTGGAGCGTGACCCTCGTCCCGAGCTGTTCCATCCTCATGCCCAGTCGGGGAGCGGGAGCATGACGTACTTCGTCCGGACCGAGGGGGAGGCCGGCGCGACGCTCACCTCGGTGCAGAACGTGATCTGGCGGGCGGCACCGCTGCAGACGTTCTATCAGACCGGGACGGTGAAACAGCTGCTTTCCTCGTCGCTCGCCGGCCGCCGCTTCACCCTGGTGCTGCTCGCGGCGTTCGCCACGATTGCGCTGCTGCTCGCCGCCATCGGGATCTACGGCGTGCTGAGCTTCTCCGTGCGCCAGCGCACGCATGAGATCGGCGTCCGCATGGCGTTGGGCGCCGGTCGTGACGCGGTAGTGCGCTTGATCATGCTGGAGGGACTGGTGATGACCACGGGCGGGATTGCGATTGGCGGTCTGGCCACGCTGCTCGCCACCCCGTTCTTCGCCACCCTGCTCTTCGGGGTGCCGCCGAGCGACGCGGTGGCGTTCGGTCTTGGAATCGCCGTCCTGGCGTTGGCGGCGTCCCTGGCTTCGTACCTCCCCGCGCGACAGGCGACTCGGGTGGATCCGCTGGTTGCTCTGAGAAACGAGTAGTCGTCGGCCTAACAGGAGATTCGAATGGACACCCTGCTCCAAGACCTCCGCCTCGCGCTGCGCCAGCTCGTCAAGAGTCCGGGGTTCAGCGCCGTCGCGGTGCTCACGCTGGCGCTCGGCATCGGCGCCAACACCGCCATCTTCAGCGCGGTGAATGCGGTGCTGCTGCGCCCGCTTCCCTACCCCGGGTCGGACCGGCTGGTCGAGGTGACATCCACGGACCTGGGGGGCGTCCGCTTCGGCGTCTCCTTCCCGGATCTCAACGACCTGCGCGACCTGAGCCAGGACTTCTCCGGCGTCGCGGCCTACGCCACCCAGCGCTACAACCTGAGCGGCCTGGGCGATCCCCGGGAAGTGCAGGCGGCCTTCGTGACGGCGAATCTGTTCGAGGTGCTGCGCGTCCAGCCTGTGGTCGGTCACCCGTTCAATGCCGCCCAGGAGCGCGATCCCGTCGCGTTGCTCGCCTACGGGCTGTGGGCCACGAGCTTCGGCGCAGACCCCGGCATCCTGGGCAAGGCCATCTCACTGGACGGGAAGCGCTACACCGTGGTCGGCGTGATGCCCGCCGGGTTCCATTTTCCCGACGACGATGTGCAAGTGTGGACGCCCATTGGTGGCATTCTGGAGGAGGAGCCTCGCGCGCTGACGTTCCGCGGGTTCCACGCCCTGAACGCCGTGGCGCGTCTCGCCCCGGGCGTGTCCGCCGATCAGGTCACCCGCGATTTGGATCTGCTGGCCAAACGCATCGCCGCGGAAGCCGGCGCCGACACGGCGCCGCGCCGCATCGTGGCGAGTGGTGGTGGTCCCGGCGGCCCCACAGCGTCGCCGCTCGACAACACCGGATTCGCCGCGGTGTCGTTGCGCGATGCCGCCATCGGCGACGTGCGTGGCCGGCTGCTCGTATTGCTGGGTGCCGTCGGTCTGGTGTTGCTGATCGCCTGCGCCAACGCGGCCAACCTGCTGCTCGCCCGGTCCACGATGCGGCGCCGCGAAATGGCCATCCGGCGCGCCCTGGGCGCGGGGCGCGGGCGCATCGTACGCCAGCTCCTCACCGAGAGTGTGTTGCTCGCCCTGGGGGCTGCCCTCTTGGGACTGGTGTTCTCCACGTGGGGGCTCGACGCGCTGCTCGCTCTCTGGCCCAGCGCGCTGCCGCGCGTCAATGAGATCGAGCTCGACGGGACGATTCTCGCCTTCACGCTCGGCCTCGCGGTGGTTACCGGCATCGGCTTTGGCTTGGCGCCCGCTCTTCGAGGGTCAGCGCCGGGGATCGAGGAAGCGCTGCGCGACGATGCCGCGGGAAGCCTGGGCGGGCGCCAGCGCACCCGGCTCCAGGGAACGCTGATCGTGGCCGAGCTGGCCCTGGCCCTCGTGCTGCTCGTGGGTGCGGGCCTGCTGGTACGGAGCTTCATCGCGCTCAATCGCGTGGATCCCGGTTACGACACACGTGACGTGCTCGCGGCCCGCGTGCGGCTGACCCCGGCGCGCTATCCGGAAGGCGCGCAGCAGAAGCAGTTTTTTCGCTCGGTGCTGGCGTCGCTCGCCGCACACCCGGCGGTCGCGGCGGCCAGCATGAACGTGACCCTGCCACTCTCGGGCAGCATGCGCATCATCGCCTTCGACCCGCGGCAGGTCCGGCCCGACCACCCGGAGCCGGTCTTCCTCGCTCGCGCCTCGGTGATCACGCCCGACTACTTCTCCACGCTGCGCATCCCGCTGCGCCGCGGCCGGGGCTTTTCGGCGGACGACCGCGCCGGCGCGCCCCGCGTGGCGGTCGTGAGCGAGCGCTTCGTGCGTGACCTCTGGCCGGGGGAAGATCCAATTGGGAAGCAATTCCCGCTCGGGAATCCGCGCGGTCTGCCGGAGCCGACCACCATCGTGGGCGTCATCGGCGATCTGCGCTCCGGCTCGCTCGACGAGGCCGCCGGGCGGCCCGAGCTGTATGTGTCCACCGAGCAGGAAACCGGGCTTCCCGAGATGTGGATCGTGGTTCGCGCGAAGGACGGGTCACCCCTGAAACTGGTCGGCGCAATCCGGGACGCGGTTCGTCTGGCCGACCCCGAGCAGCCGATCGGCGACATCGTGAGTCTCGAGCAGCTCATCGGCCGGCAGACCGCCGCGCGTCGCTTCAATACGACGTTGCTCGGCGTGTTCGCATTGCTCGCCGTAGGGCTCGCCTTGATCGGAATCTACGGCGTCACCGCGTACGCCGTGACGCAGCGGACCCGCGAGCTGGGAATCCGGATGGCGTTGGGTGCCCGGCCGGCGGACGTCGTACGCTTGCTGCTGGGCGAGAGCCTGACCCGGGTGGCTGTCGGCGTGGGACTCGGGCTCGTGGTCGCGTTCGCGGCGACCCGCGCGATCGCGACGATGTTGTTCGGCGTCGCGCCGACCGACGCGACGACATTCGTCGGCACGGCACTGCTCCTGGCGGGCGTCGCGCTGCTGGCGACCTGGATTCCGGCGCGAAGAGCGACGCAGGTGGATCCGATGGTGACGTTGCGAGCCGAATAGGTGTCAGTTGTCAGTCATCAGTAGTCAGTCGTCAGCAGTCATCTGCATTCGTGGCCGCTTGTACGACAACTGATGACCGAGAACTGACAACTCAAGAGGAGCCTCGAATGGACACCCTGGTCCAAGACCTCCGCTACGCACTGCGCGCTCTCCGGAGAAGCCCCGGCTTCACCGCGATCGCCGTGTTCACCCTGGCGCTCGGGATCGGCGGCAGCACCGCCATGTTCGGCCTCGTCAACGGGGTCCTGCTCAACTCGCTTCCATACGCCGACGCCGATCACCTGCTGGCGGTGTGGCAGGCGAGTCGGGAGCGCAACGCCACACGCGCGCCCGTCTCGTTGCCGGACTTCCGCGATTGGCAAGCGCAGGCGACGACGACCGTCGAGGGGATCGTCGCCTATCCGTGGTTCACCTCGTTTCAGGGGCTCGTGTTGCTCGGCGAGGGCGAGCCCACAGAGCTGAGGACTGGTTACGTCTCGGCAAACTTCTTCGACGTGCTCCGGGTCCAGGCGACGCACGGGCGCACTTTCCTGGCCGAAGAAGGGGAGCGAGGCGCAAACCGGGTCGTGGTGTTGAGCGACCGGCTCTGGCGGACGCGGTTCGGCGGCGATCCGTCTGTCGTGGGACGGTCGGTCATACTGGACGGTGGGCCCTTTACGGTGATCGGGATCGCGCCAGCCCGCGTAAGTCTCCCGACCCCGGACGTGGAGCTGTGGACTCCGCTGTCGGTCATCGACTCCACCCGCATTCCTCACCACCTGCGTGACGTGCGTTGGCTGGCCACCATCGCCCGGGCACGTCCCGGACGGACGCCAGTGCAGGTGCACGCCGAGCTGCGAACCGTTGCCGGACGTCTCGAAACCACATACCCGGCGGACAACGCTGGTTGGAACGATGTGACGGTCCTGCCGCTGCAACGCGACCTCGTGGGCGACACCTCATCCGCCCTCCTGATCCTCATGGGCGCGGTCGGACTCCTTCTGGTCATCGCGTGCGCCAACGTCGCCAATCTGTTGCTCACGCGTGGCGCGGCGCGGCACAGAGAGTTCGCGATTCGCACCGCGATCGGGGCATCGCGGGGGCGACTCGTGAGTCAGTTGCTGGTCGAGAGCATCGTCCTCGGGGTGACAGCGGGAGTGCTCGGCCTGGCCGCGGCGGGCTGGGTGGTCGATACCGTGGTCGAGTTGGCTGGGTCGCGCCTCCCCCGTGCCGCCGAGATCGTGATGGATTCGAGAGTCGCGGTGTTCGCGCTGGTCCTGTCGCTGGTGACCAGCTTCGCCTTCGGCCTGCTCCCAGCCCTGACAGTGACCAAAGAGGGCTTCATGACGACGCTGCGTGAAGGGGGGCGGGGAGTCAGCGGCCCACGAATGCGCCGGGTACGGCAGGTTTTGGTCGCGTCCCAGTTCGGCATCGCCCTGAGCCTCCTCGCGGCCGGTGGCCTCCTGGTGAAGAGCCTCTGGCGCCTGAGTCGGGTCAACCCGGGCTTCGACACCGCAACAGTGCTCGCGGTCGAATTCGTGATTCCGACCTCGGCCTATCCCCAAGGGGAGCAGTACCGGGCCGTGTACGAGGCGATCCTCGAGCGGGTGCGGCAGGTGCCGGGTGTGAACGTCGCTGCGGCCGCGCAGGTCGTTCCTGGCAGCGGCCCAGACGAATCCGTAGGGTTTGCGGTGCCGGGCGTCCCTCCACCGGCCGGAGATGACGTGCACACCGCGCTCTGGCGCGCGGTGAGCCCGGATTACTTCCGCGTGCTCGGGGTCCTGGTGCTTCAAGGCCGGGGCTTTTCGGCGGCCGACCGAGGCGACGCCCCGCCGGTGGCGATCGCGAGTCGCGCGCTCGCCCGACAGCTCTGGCCTAATGACGAGCCAGTGGGAAAGCGGGTCGAGTACGACGGTGAGTCCGTCGAGATCGTGGGCGTAGTGGGCGACGTCCGGTACGCGGGGTTACAGGGTCCCCTTGAGCCGGTGCTGTACCGACCCCAGGCCCAGCAATCTCGGCGGCGCGTGGCTCTCCTGGTGCGGAGCGTTTCAGCGCCCGAGCAAGTCGCGCAGGCCGTCACGCAGGCGATCCACGCGGTCGATCCCAACCAGCCAGTGCGGCGTATTCGGACGCTGGATCGGGTGCTCGCGACCTCCCTGGCCGAGTCGCGGTTTCTCAGTGTGGTGCTGGGGGCGTTCGCGGTTCTCGCCCTTGGGTTGTCCGCGGTCGGGCTGTACGGCGTCATCGCGTATGCGGTGGCGCAGCGGAGTCACGAGATCGGGATCCGCATGGCACTCGGCGCGGAGCGGGTACGCGTCTTCGGGATGGTGCTGGGCGAGGGACTCCGGCTAACGGCGGTCGGCCTGTCCGTCGGACTGTTCGGCGCGTTCGCCGCCGGACGCGTGCTCACGAGCCGCCTCTTCGACGTCGGAGCCGCGGACCCGCTCACGCTCGGGGTGGTTTCCGTACTCCTCGTCGTGGTCGGGTTGCTGGCGTGCTACCTGCCCGCACGCCGCGCGACGAAGGTCGATCCGATGGTAGCGCTGCGGTATGAATAGGAGTCAGCCATCAGCGGTCAGCCATCAGCCGTCAGTTTTGCCAGCCAAACCGGGGCTACTGATGGCTGATGGCTGACGGCTCTGGCCGAGTTCTCCATATTCCCACTATGCCCGTCGCCTCCCGCCTCCTCGTCGCCGACGACGATCCCGACGTCTTGGAGGCGTTGCGCCTGCTGCTCGTGGGCGAGGGCTGTCAGGTCGAGACCGCCGCCTCCCCCGGCGGCGTCCTCGCGGCCGTGCAGGCGCGCGATTTCGACGCCGTGCTGATGGACATGAACTACACGATGGACACGACGGGCGGCGTCGAAGGACTCGATTTGCTGTCGCGGTTGCAGCGGCTCGACGCGACGCTGCCCGTGGTCGTGATGACGGCGTGGGGCAGCATCGAGGGCGCGGTCGAGGCGATGCGCCGCGGCGCCCGCGACTACATCGAAAAGCCGTGGGACAACACGCGGTTGCTCCACCTGCTGCGCACCCAGATCGCGCTGGGGCAGGCGATCCGGACGAGCCAGCGGCTGGAGAGCGAGAACATCACGTTGCGGCGCGACGGCGCCCCCGAGCTGATCGCGGCCGCCCCGGCGATGCAACCGGTGTTGCGCCTCATGGAACGGGTCGGACCCTCGGACGCCAACGCGCTGATCACCGGGGAGCATGGCACCGGAAAGGAGGTCGTAGCCCGCTGGCTGCACGCGGCGTCGCCGCGCGCGCCACGACCGATGGTGACCGTGAACCTCGGCGGCCTCGCGGACGGCGTGTTTGAAAGCGAGCTGTTCGGCCACACCAAAGGCTCGTTCACCGACGCCAAGACCGATCGGGTGGGCCGCTTCGAGCTGGCGGACGGCGGCACGCTGTTCCTCGACGAGATCGCGAACCTCTCGCTCAGCCAGCAGGCGAAGCTGCTGCGCGTGTTGCAGACGGGCGAGCTCGAGCGGGTCGGATCCTCCAAGACGCGTCGCGTGGACGTGCGCGTGCTGTGCGCCACCAACGCCGATCCGCACGCCGAAGTGGCGGCGGGGCGGTTTCGTGAGGACCTGCTGTTCCGCATCAATACGATCGAAATCCAGCTGCCGCCGCTGCGGGAGCGTCGCGAGGACATCCCGGTCCTCGCCGCCCACTTCCTGCGCGAGCATGCGACGCGCTACCGCAAGCCGGTGACGCGGTTCCACCCCGACGCGATGCGGGCGTTGCTCGCCTACACGTGGCCCGGCAACGTGCGCGAGCTTTCCCATGCCATCGAGCGCGCGGCCCTGCTCGCCGAAGGCGACACGGTACGAGTGGCGGATTTGAACCTGCGCGCACCAGGCGAAGGCGGCGGCCGGCTCGAGGATCTGAGTCTCGAGGAAGTCGAGCGTGTCCTGATCCAGAAGGCGCTCGCCCGCTTCGACGGCAACGTCAGCGCGGCCGCCAAAGCGCTCGGCCTCTCCCGCAGCGCTCTCTACCGGCGTCTGCAACGCCTCAGCCTCTGAGTCCTGATGACTGACAACTGATGAAAGGTTCTCACGAGCAGCGAGTCACGCGCCTCGCCCTGGCCGGCGGGCTGCCGGCGCTCGGCGTCGCGCTGTGGCTCCTGTGGACCGGCGACTGGACCCCCAAGGTCCAGTGGACCCTCAGCGTGCTGCTGCTCGGTACCTGGCTCGGATTCGCGTTTGCGCTGCGCGAGCGAGTAGTGCGCCCGCTGCAGACCCTCTCCAACATGCTCGCCGCCCTGCGCGAGCAGGATTACTCGCTGCGCGCCCGCCGCCCCAACGCCGAGGATTCGCTCGGCCTCGCGATGCTCGAGCTGAACATCCTCACGGAGGAAATGAAGCAGCGGCGGCTGGGCGCGCTCGAGGCCACGGCGCTGCTCGAGCGGGTGATGGCTGAGATCGACGTCGCTGTGTTCGCGTTCGACGAGACCGAGGCGCTGCGGCTCGTGAACCGCAGCGGTACGCGTTTGCTCGCGCAGCCGGCCGAGCGCCTGCTCGGGCGCCGCGCGGAAGACCTCGGCTTGGGGGAATGCTTGCGCGGCGACGCGCCGCGCGTGCTGGAGCTCGAACTCCCCGCCGCGCGCGGACGTTGGGAGGTGCGGCGCGGCGGTTTTCGCCAAGGCGGCCTGCCGCACCAGTTTATCGTCCTGGCCGACGTGAGCCGCACACTGCGCCAGGAAGAACGCCAGGCCTGGCAGCGGTTGATCCGTGTATTGGGCCACGAGATCAACAACTCCCTGACCCCGATTAAGTCGGTGGCGCAGCGACTCCAGGCACTCTCACTGGGGGAGGAGGCGCGGCGCGGACTCGAGCTGATCGCCGGCCGCACCGAATCGCTCACCCGGTTTCTGGCGGGCTACGCGAGGCTGGCTCGCCTCCCGCCCCCGAAGCTCGGGCCGGTTGACGTTCAGGATTGGGTCCAGCGCGTCAGCCGGCTCGAAACCCGCCTGGCGGTGGACGTGGTCCCGGGTCCCGTGCGCGCGCTTCAGGCCGACGGTGACCAACTCGATCAGCTGCTCATCAACCTGATTACCAACGCGGTGGACGCGACACTCGGCAGCGGCGGCGCGGTTCGGGTACGGTGGGACGTCACGGGGGGGGGATCCGAGCTCGAAGTGGTCGTGGAAGACGACGGCCCAGGCCTGCCGGAGACCGCGAACCTGTTTGTGCCGTTCTTCACGACCAAGCCGCAAGGCACCGGGATCGGTCTCGTGCTGTCGCGCCAGATCGCGGAAGCGCACGGGGGCCGGCTCACCCTCGCCAACCGGCGCAACGGTCACGGCTGCGAAGCGCGGCTGCGGCTCCCCCTGTAGTCCTACACGTACCGTGCCACGGCCATCAGGATCACCGCGATCGCCACGAGCGTCGCGACAAACAGAGCGCCGATCGCCAACCGCTTGGACAACGCCGCCAGCTCGGGCGACGGCCCTTGCATCGTCTGCATCACGACGCCAATGCGTCGCGCCGCCGGCAAGGTTACTGTCAAACCGATCCCGAATGCGATCAGCGCCGCGATCCCCCCGACCGTGTAGCACAACCCCATCGGTGTGCCGATCCACAGCGGATCAAAGCCGCCCGACATGCGCCAGTAGAGCCGAAACCCCGAGAGCACGGTTACGGCGGCAGCGACGAGGATGATCGTCGAGAAGCGCCGCGCCATCAGGTGCTTCATGACTTCTCCACCGGCTGGTCCCGCCGCCCGCACGCTCGGCCCGAGGAAAATGGCGACGAACAGGGCGGTCCCCACCCAAAATGCTCCCACCGCCACATGCAGCAGGCGCAACACGATCAGCTCGACGTCCATTGGGCACTCCGTTCGGTTGAAGGAGAACGCTCGGGCCCCAAGCATCGCACCCAGCCGGGTTCCCTGCCAGTTCGCCATTGTCCGGTGCATGCGTCCGTCACGTATATTGGCCCGCCTGCTTCCTTAGTGGAGGATGCCGTTTCAGCCCAAGTGGCAACGTCTGAGCGCGCGGTAGCACCGGACCTGGTGCGCGCCGTCGCCACCGTGCTGGTCGTGCAGCTCCACACGGCCGCCATGTTGGCCAGGCATGGGCCGGGGCGCGGCGTCGCCGCCTTCTGGGCCGGAAACCTGTACGACAGCCTCGCGCGGCCATCGGTACCGCTGTTCGTGATGCTGACGGGATGGATGCTGCTCGCACCCGCCCGGCGCGAGGAATCGATCGGACGCTTTCTCTGGCGGCGCCTCGGGCGGGTCGCGCTGCCCTTGTTGGTCTGGTCGCTCATCGCGGTCGGCTGGGTGGCAGCCCGCGATCATCAAGCTGTGAACTTGACGGGATTCCCGCGTCAGCTGTTGAACGGTCCGGTGTTCTATCACCTGTGGTACGTGTACGTGCTCATCGGGCTGTACCTCGTGATCCCGATCCTGAGGCCGCTCGCCGCAACCACCTCACAGACGCTGCGCTGGTACACCCTTGGGCTGTGGTTCGTGTGGAGCTCGATCCTGCCGCTGTGGGCGTGGTGGGGCGGACCCCGCGTAGCGATCCCGGTCGTCGTCGTGAGCACGTACGTGGGCTACCTGCTCGCAGGGATCTGGCTCGCCGGGATGCGAGTCTCGACCCGGACCCGGCTCGAGCTGCTGCTGCTCATCGTGCTCACCACAGTGTGGACGATCGTCGCGACGGCCCGCCTGACCGGGGCGGACACGCTGAACCCGGGCTTGTACGGTTACGAGATGCCCAATGTGCTCGTGATGAGCGTCGGGTGGTTCGTGTTGCTCACGCAAGCCGAGCCAGCTGCATGGGTGGATCGACACCCGCGATTACTCGCCGTCATCCGCGTTGTCGCCGCCTCGAGCTATGGCGTCTACCTCGTCCACCCGTTCATCCTCAACCTGCTCGACAGCGGCTTCCTGGGAGTCCGCATCACCGGCGCCTCGCTGCCACCGTTCCTCGGCGTGCCGGGGTTGGCGCTGGGCGTGTTGGCGGTATCGGTGGTCCTGATGGCGGGGGTCGGTCGGATTCCTGTCGTGCGGAGGCTGTTGGGCGCGTAAACCGGAACTCGCGATCTCTTTGTGGCTGCGCCTTTTCAGGATGTGGAGCGCGTCGAGCGCGCTGTCGGCGAGGTTCCGCTCGAGACTCATGAGGAAGCCGCCGAGCTGTTCCTCGTCCTGTCCAGTGTTCTGCTCGTGGTGACGGGCATCGGCCTCGCTGCAGGACTCGCGGGCCGGGCCGCGCGCATCGTCGCAACGCTCGAGGCGGTCGGTCTCGGTGAACGGCGGGCAAACGGAAAAGGAGAAAGAAGAGGAAGGAGGAGAGTAGCCTCACCCCCGCAGCGCCGCGAACAAGCCGATCACGGCGATCACGAGACCCAGGGCGATTTTCACCGCTGCCGCCGCCGCCCGGCCGAGCACTGCACCCCACCCGGCGCGCACCGCGGTCGAGGTGGTTGCGGACAGCGTGTACTCGAACAGCATGGCGCCGGCGAACGAGCCCACGAACGCGCCGATCACACTTCCGATGATGGGAACGGGCACGCCGATCACGGCGCCGATGATGCCGCCGATCAGCGCGCCCCACCCCGCCCGGTTCGATCCGCCGTAACGCTTGGTGAGGCGGAATCCGACCCACATCTCGATGATCTCGCCCACGAACGCCAGCGCCAGCACGACTGCGATCGTCGCCACGCCGACGGTGCGGAAGTCCGTCAGCCACCCATACCCGATGACACCGATCACCATCACCCAGAGGCCCGGTAGCCCGAGGGGGACGAGGACCAGCCCGATGACGAAACACAGGCCCATCAAGAGCGCGGCGATAGCGGCCTCAACGCGTCGAATGAATCATGGCCGGTTTCCCCTCATCACGACGCGGAATGTGACGAAGCCGGGTGATGCTCCGCAAGGAGGCTTACATTCCAGAGATGAAAGCGATCCGCATCCACGCAACCGGCGGAATCGAGACGCTGCGGCTCGAAGACGTCCCGCAACCCGTCCCCGGCCCCGGTCAGGTGGTGATCAAGATCGAGGCGGCCGGCGTCAACTTCATCGACGTCTACCAGCGAACCGGCCTGTATCGCCTCGCGACCCCGTTCACGCTGGGCCAGGAAGCGGCGGGCGTCGTCGTTGCGGTGGATCCGGGCGTCACCGACTTGTTGCCGGGCAGCCGCGTGGCGTACACCGGCGTCCAGGGCGCGTATGCCGAGTTCGCGGCCGTACCGGCCGATCGGGTGGTGCAGCTGCCCGACGGGCTCAGCACGAAGCAGGGCGCCGCCGTGATGCTACAAGGAATGACGGCGCACTACCTCGCCTGCTCGACCTATCCCCTGAAGCCCGGCGACACGTGCGTGATCCACGCCGCGGCGGGCGGCGTGGGATTGCTGCTGTGCCAGGTCGCGAAGCGGCGCGGCGCGCGCGTCATCGGCACGGTGTCGACGGCAGCGAAGGAGACGCTGGCGCGTGAAGCGGGCGCCGACGAGGTCATCCGCTACACCGAGCAGGACTTCGAAACTGAAGTGAAACGGCTGAGCGGCGCAGCGGGTGTGCAGGTCGTGTACGACTCGGTCGGGAAGGCGACGTTCGAGAAGGGGCTGAACGTGCTGGCGCGGCGCGGCATGATGGTGTTGTTCGGCCAATCGAGCGGTCCCGTGCCGGCGCTCGACCCGCAGCTGCTCAGTCAAAAGGGGTCGCTCTACCTGACGCGACCCACGCTCCAGCATTACATCGCGACGCGCCCCGAGCTGCTGGCGCGTGTGGGAGAGGTGTTAAAGTGGATCGAGACCGGCGCGCTGCGGCTGCGCATCGGTCTCGAGCTCCCGCTCGCGCAAGTCGCCGAGGCGCACCGGCGACTCGAAGGGCGGGAGACGACAGGCAAAGTGCTGCTGCTCCCATGACGAGCACCACGAACGTCGCGCGGCGTTTTCACTTCCTCTGGTCCTGCGCCCGCTCTATCATCTTGGTCTCATGCCAGATGCCATCGCGGCCCTGAAGGCCGCCGTCGCCGACCGCTATACGGTCGAGCGCGAGCTGGGCCGCGGTGCGACCGCGACCGTCTATCTGGCGGAGGATCGCAAGCATCACCGGCCGGTGGCGCTGAAGGTGTTGCGCCACGACGTCGGATCGCAGCTCGGTGCCGAGCGGTTCCTGCGGGAAATCACGATCGCCGCGCGGCTCTCCCATCCGCATATCCTGCCGTTCATCGATTCGGGCGAAGCCGCCGGCCTGTTGTACTACATCACCCCGTTCGTGCCGGGGGAGTCCTTGCGGCAGCGTCTCGATCGCGAGCACCAACTCCCGGTGCGGGACGCCGTGCGCTTCGCGCGCGAGGTCGCGGCGGCGCTGGACTACGCGCACCGGCAGGGCTTCATCCACCGCGACGTGAAACCCGAGAACATCTTGCTGTCCGACGACCACGCGGTGGTCGCCGATTTCGGTATCGCGCGGGCGATCGCCGAGGCGGGCGGCGACGCCATCACCGAGCGCGGGCTCACGGTTGGCACCCCGGCGTACATGAGTCCCGAGCAAGCGAGCGCCGAGCGGGAGCTCGACGCCCGCAGCGATCTCTACAGCCTCGGATGCGTTCTGTTCGAAATGCTGGCTGGAGAACCGCCATTCACCGGCCCCAACGCGCGCCGCATTCTGGCCCGCCAGGTGAGCGAGCGGCCGCGGCCGGTGCGCAGCGCTCGCCCCGAGACCCCGGCCGCGGTCGAAGAGGCGTTGGCCTGCGTGCTCGCGAAGGACCCGTTGCAGCGTTTCGGGACCGGGGCCGAGTTCGCCGCGGCACTGGAAGGCGGCGGCGACGCCGCGACCCGCACCAGCCTGGGCGCGACGCGATTCATCGCGGTTCTGCCGTTCGAGAACGCGAGCCCCGACACGGGGCTCGAGTACCTGAGCGACGGCATCACCGACGAGCTGATCAGCGCTCTCACCAAGGTCCAGGGTCTGCGCGTGGCGTCGCGGACGTCGGTGTTCGCGCTCAAAGGCCGGCCCCAGGACGTGCGGGCCACCGGGGCGCTGCTCGGCGTGTCGGCGGTGCTCGAGGGAACGGTGCGGCAGGCCGGTGGCCGGCTGCGCGTCACCGCGCGGCTCACCGCCACCGATGACGGGCGCCACCTCTGGTCGGAGCGCTACGACCGCAAGCCGGGCGACGTGTTCGCGATCCAGGACGACATTTCCCACACCATCGTCAGCACGCTGCGCGCCAGCTTTCTCGCCGATCTGGCCGAGCCGGCCGCCAAGGTGCACACCGCCAACCTCGAGGCCTACGCCCTGTACCTGAAGGGGCGGTTCAGCTGGAACCGGCGCACGTGGGAGGGCGCGACCGAGGCGATCGGCTATTTCGAGCAGGCCCTGGCCCTCGATCCGCGCTATGCCCAGGCGTACGCGGGCTTGTCCGACTCCTACGCGCTGCAAGTCGACTACCGCAACGTGGCGGTGCGGGAGGGGTTCGAGCGGGCGAAGACGTACGCTCGCCGGGCGCTGGAGCTGGACCCGACGCTCGCCGAAGCCAATACGTCGCTAGGCTGGGTGTTGTTCATCTATGACTGGGATTGGGACGGCGCCGCGGCGGCGTTCCGCCGGGCCATCGAGCTCGATCCCGGCTACGCGACGGCGCACCAGTGGTACGCCTTCGTCGTGATGACGCAGCGCAGCATCGACCAGGCCCTGGTGGAAGGGCACACAGCGCTGGAGCTCGATTCCGCGTCGGTGTCGATCCGGCGGTCGCTCGGCTGGCTGTATTACTACGCCAACCGCTACGACGATGCGTTGCGCCATCTCCGTCGGGCGATCGCGATGGATCCGACGTCGGAGGAGAACTACCGGATGCTGGGGCTCGTGTGCGCGCAGCTGGGGGCGCACGACGAAGCCGCGCGGGCGCTGAACCAGGCCGTGGCACTATCCCCGGAATCCGCCTATGCGATCGCGGCACTCGGCTATCTCCATGCCGTCAGCGGGAACCGGGCAGGCGCGGACGCGGTGCTGCAGCAGCTCGAGACGCGACGCCAGAATGGCTACGTCTCGCCGGTCGCGTTCTGCAAGGTATACGCGGGACTCGGCGACGCGGACCACGCGTTTGAGTGGCTCGAACGTGCGTACGAGGATCGCCGAGGGTGGCTCGCGTATTTGAAAGTCGAGCCGGTGCTCGACCGCCTCCGGACCGACCCGCGGTTTACCGATCTCGTGCGTCGGATGCGGTTGTAAGCCGCTCAGCCGATCGCCCGGACCCGGTCCTGGAGCACGAGGCGCTCGAGCTTATCGATCGGCAGCGCCAACAGCAGATCGATGCGCCGGGCGATCAACAGAAACGCGTCTCGAAACGCGGCACGTTTCACGGCTTCGTCCCCTTCGACTTCGGCCGGATCGGGCATGCCCCAATGCGCCAGGACCGGTTGACCCGGAAAGATCGGGCAGGACTCCTTGGCGCGATCGCACACGGTGATCACGAAGTCCCAGGGCTCTCGCTCCAATCCGTCGACGCTACGCGGGGAATGACCGGACCAGTCGAGACCGTGGAGGCGCATCGTCTCGATCGCGAGCGGGTTCACCCGCGCCGCCGGGCGGGACCCCGCGCTCTCCGCGTGGAATCGCCCCCCGCCCTTCCAGTTCAGGATCGCCTCCGCCATCTGACTTCGGGCGGAATTGCCGGTGCAGAGGAATAGCAGCCGGAACCTGCGAGGCGAAGCGATCGCGGCGTCGGCCATGCGCGGTCCGCTCACGCGGGCTTCCGGGCGCGCACGAACGCGCCCATGATGCGGCCGCCGACCTCGCGCGCCAGCGTCTCGGTGTCGAGTCCGGCGCCGGTGAGCACCGCGCGCGCGTCCTCGAACTCGTATACCCGGGTGGGCTCGATCCCGATGTCGGAGAACCCCACGAGGGTCAGCAGACGCTGGTACTCGTTCTCCTCGAGCGCGCCGGCCACACAGCCGACCCACAGCTCCATGCTGCGCCGCACGTCCGCGGGGACCTCACCGCGCACCACGACGTCCGAAACGGCCAAGCGGCCGCCGGGCTTCAGCACGCGGAAGGCTTCGGCGAGCACGCGCCGCTTGTCGGCGGAGAGGTTGATGACGCAGTTCGAGATGATCACGTCCACCGTGGCATCGGGCAGCGGGATCGTCTCGATCTCCCCCTTCAGGAACTCGACGTTGGTGACGCCGGCCGCGCGTTGGTTCGCGCGCGCCAGCTCGAGCATCTCATCGGTCATGTCGAGGCCATAGACTTTTCCCGAGGGACCCACACTTCGGGCGGAGAGCAGGACGTCGATGCCGCCCCCCGACCCCAGGTCCAGGACCGTTTCGCCCGGATGGAGCTCGGCCAGGGCGGTGGGATTACCGCAGCCGAGCGATGCGAGCACGGCGTTCTCGGGGAGAACCGCGGTCTCGGCGGCGTCGTAGAGATCCGAGCTGACCGGATCGCATCCACAACCGCAGCCACCAGGGCCGCAACCGCAGCTGCCACGTTCACCGGCCAGCACACTTCGCGCCGCCTGCCCATATCGCTGTTTCACCGCGTTTTGGAGTTGTTTGGTGTTCATTGGTCCACCCTTCCGTTCGATTGTGTATCAAAAAAAATTGATATGTAGATGAAAAAAAACTCCGCCTAGCCGCAGCACGCCTGGGCGCAGCTCCCGGCATGCTTCCCGGGTTTGACCGCCCGCAGGAATCCGGCGATCTCGTTCAGCGCCTCGGGATTGAGCGAGTAGTAGATCCAGCGCCCTTCACGGCGGTCACTCACGATGCCGGCATCCTTCAGCGTCTTGAGGTGGAACGACAACCGTGACTGGGCGGCCTCGAGCGAATTCATCAGCTCGCACACGCAGCGATCCCCATGCGAGAGCATCTCGACGATCTGGAGTCGCGTCTCATCGGAGAGCGCGTGGAACCAGCGCGCCGCATGGCTCGCCGAGGGAAGGGCCGCTGTGGTCATGACCATAACATATCAACGAAATTAGATATGTCAAGTGGCGTCCCCTTCTGGCTTGTCCGTCGCTGGTTCGTTCACTATGTTGGTATTACCCAGTATGATGGAGTATGAGGATGACACTCGCACGCATCTCGATCACCCTGCCCCGAGACGTGGTGGCCGCCGCAGATCGGCGGGCTGCGGAGCAGGACCGGTCACGAAGTTGGGTGGTCGTGGAATCACTTCGGGCCTACCTGAGCAAGCCGACAAGCGGCAGGGGCGCGTTCGTCCGGGAACCCGCGCCGCCACTCTACGGCGCCCCCCGGCCCGGCCTCGGCGACTCTCGATTGGCCCAACTGGAGGCGGACCTGGCGCTGACCCCTGAGCAGCGCGTGCGGGAAGCCGAACGGACCGCGCGCGAAGGTGAGTTGACCTCCGGCCGCGCGCCTGCAGCCCGCCGCATCGTCCAGTTCGACCGCTACGAAGACTATCTCGACTGGAAGCGATGGGAGGGAGTATCTCCGTGACCCCGTACGAAACGCGTGTTGGAGAGGTGTGCGCGCGGCTCAATCACCACAAATCGAAATACGTGGTCGTCGGCGCCACGGCGCTCCAGCTGTGGGGGTACACGCGGGCGACACGGGACCTCGACATTCTCATCGAGCCCACCGTTGAGAATGCTCGCCGGGTCCTCGCCGCGCTTGCCGAGACGGGGTTCGGCTTCGCGAAGGAATGGCTGGCGGAAGAGGTCGCCCAGCGAACAGTCACGATCATCGGTGACATGCCTCGGGTCGACATCCTCACTGTCGCATGGAGCGTTCACTACCCCGAGGCTGCGCGGGACGCGAACGTCTTTACGGTGGAAGGCGTGAAAATCCCGACCGCGTCGATCGACCACTTGATCGCGTCAAAGCGCACCGGCCGCCTTCAGGACGCGGCCGACATCGAAGTATTGGAAGAGATCCGGCGGCGCCGTGGGTAGGACTCAACCCATGTCGCGAAGCAGCGACTTCAGATTCAGCGACTTCGCCTGGGTCTGTATCTGATCCTGCACCTTCGGGAAGATCGTCTTCGCCTCCTCCTGAAAGCGACCAAATAGCGCGCGGAGGTCCGCGGTACTGAGCCGCCGTCCCTGGGCGTAGTACTGCTTCGCCGCGTGGCCCAGGGCATAAGTCGAGGCAAACGAGACTGCGGCCCCAGCGGCAACCCCACCGGCTCCCCCGATCACGCCGCCCAAGAGTCCGCCTGCGACGCCGCGGACGAGCTTGCGCACGACCCCTTCCACCGCCTGGGCCGCCGCGCCGATCCCGAGAGCCCCAAGCATGTCCTTGATCTGGTCGGCGTTGAGCTGCTGGCCGTAGTGCTGGCCGATCTGGTACACGAGGCGCAGCTGGAGGGGGATGATCACGACGTTCGCCAGCCGATCGGGCAGAAGCTCCACCGCACCGGTGATCATCGCCTGTCGGAGGATCTGCTGGTCGAGCTCCGCATCGGACGCCGGCTTGCCGCTCGACACGATCACCGCCGACCCGGACAACGCGGTTGCGCCCTGCCCCATCGATGCCACCTCGGTGGGGGTCAAGCCGAGCGTGCCCCCCAGTTGCTCCAGAAAGCGCATCTCTTTTTCATTGGCGGGTCCATCGGCGTGACACACGGCCAGCGCGGTTTCATACGCCAGGCGACGTGCCTCCGGTCCGGAAAGTCTCGCAGCCACCTCGGGGAGTCGCACTTGTCCCCTTGCCACCCGCTCGGCCACAGCGTCGAGGTCGGCCATACCGAGTCGCCCCATGACGGACCGGAGCTGGGCCTGTTCTTCCGGGCTGGACCGGCCGTCAGCGTACGCAGCCAAAAACGCGATGGTGACGATCGGCTCGCGATCCTGTTCGTTGGTCATGCTCGATAATACTCGGCCTGCCCTCGTCCAACTACCCCTGCATCACCTGCCGCCCCCCAACCCCGGCCGAGTGACGGAACGATGCCGCCACTCAGCCGGTGCCGAGAGTTAGACGCACTTCGGTTCGCCTTCTTTGGTGGCCTGAGCAATCGCCGTGGTGCCGATGAAAATGGCGCACGTCTTCGAGGTGTTCAGGTTGGTCATGGTCGCCGTCCAGCCATCGGCGGTCAGCGCGACCGTCGGTACACCATTCCCGCTTGTGACAGCGAACGCCGTGCCCAGGCTGGTCGTGTACTTGATGGAATCGGCGAAATACGCCTCCTCCGCCGTCACCAGGTTGCGGAGATCCGATTTCATCGAGGCGAGATACGCCTTCTCCTTGGTGTTGGCGAACTTCGGGATCGCAATGGCGGCCAAAATGCCGATGATCACCACCACGATCAGCAGCTCAATGAGCGTGAAACCTCTGCGGTTCATCTGACGACTCCTTCAAAGTGAATGTCCCTGGGCGCTGACCGTTAAAAAAGCACGCGCCATACCAGACGACGGATGACCTCGTAATGCGCTGTCGCTAAAGTAGTTACGTGACACGTACGTGATGCCGCTCACGGATTACTTCCGTGCACGAGACATCAAAGCGCGCAATTCGCGGGGTTGGCGCAGCGCGAGCCAAGAGGACAATGTTCTCCGATGAACTCGGCGCTGCTCCTCGCGGTCTTGGCGATCATTGGCCGTTCCGTGGGCCTCGCGGAAACGCACAAGGCCGTTTTTGCGGGTGGCTGCTTCTGGGGTGTGGACGCGGTGTTCCGGCACGTGCGGGGAGTGGTGGGCGTCGTCTCCGGGTATGCCGGGGGCAACGCGGGCACGGCCCGGTACGACATGGTCAGCACCGGTACCACGGGGCACGCCGAGGCGGTCGAGATTACGTTCGACCCGGAACAGATCTCCTACGCCAAGCTGCTGGAGGTGTTTTTCACCGTAGCGCACGACCCAACCCAACTGAACCGTCAAGGCCCGGACGTCGGCACGCAGTATCGCTCGGCGATCTTTCATGTCGATGATGCCCAACGACAGACCGCCCGCGGCTTCATCGAACGGCTCACGCGAGCCAACGCGTTCGCCACCCCGATCGTGACCGAGGTCGTGCCGCTCGAGACTTTCTATCCGGCCGAAGCGTACCACCAGGACTACCTGGCCCACCACCGGACCCAGCCGTACATCGTCTACAACGATCTCCCGAAGCTCGAGCGGTTGAAGGATCGGTTCCCGGCGCTGTATCGGCCGTAGGAGCCCGCGCTAGAGACACTGGGAGCCAACTCGCGGAGGCGGCGTGTCGACGGGATTCATGGATCAGGTCAATCGGCAGTTCGACCGGGCGGCATCGTTCACCCGGCACGAACCGACCCTGCTCGACCAGATCAAGGCCTGCAACTGCGTCTACTACGTCAGCTTCCCCGTGCGGCGCGATAACGGCACGATCGAAGTCATCCACGCGTGGCGGGCGGAGCATAGCCAGCACAAGCTGCCAACCAAAGGCGGCATCCGGTACAGCCTCGACGTGAGCGACGACGAGGTGATGGCGCTTGCCGCGCTCATGACCTACAAGTGCGCGATCGTCGACGTGCCCTTCGGGGGCGCCAAGGGCGGAGTGAAGATCGACCGTCGCCAGTACTCGAGCGGCGAGCTGGAGCGGATCACGCGCCGCTACACCTTCGAGCTCGTGCGCAAGCGCTTCATTGGACCCGGCGTGGACGTGCCGGCGCCCGACTTCGGCACCGGGCCGCAAGAAATGGCGTGGATCGCCGACACCTACGCGACGCTCACCGGCGGCGAAGTGGACGCCCTGGCCTGCGTCACGGCAAAGCCCCTGGCGCAGGGCGGGATCCGCGGGCGCACCGAGGCGACGGGCCGCGGAGTGTACTTCGGCATCCGCGAAGCGTGCGAGTCGGCCGATGTCATGAAAGCGCTCGGCCTGTCGCGCGGTATCTCGGGCAAGCGGGTGGTGGTCCAGGGACTCGGCAACGTGGGGTACCACGCCGCGAAGTTCCTCCAGGACGCCGGCGCCGTGCTCGTGGGCCTGTCGGAGTTCGAGGGCGCGATCGCGAACCCCAACGGGCTCGATGTGGACCAGGTCATGGCCCACCGCAAAGAGCGCCGCTCGATCATGGGCTTCCCGGGCGCTACCGACTTGGCGCGTTCCACCGACGCGCTCGAGCTGGAGTGCGACATTCTCGTGCCCGCGGCGTTGGAACGGCAGCTCACCGCCGACAACGGACCGCGCATCAAGGCCAAGATCGTCGCCGAGGCGGCGAACGGCCCCACGACGCTCGAAGCCGACGACGTGCTGCGGCAGAAGGGCGCCCTGATTCTGCCGGACCTGTGGCTCAATGCGGGCGGCGTGATCGTCTCCTACTTCGAATGGGTCAAGAACCTCTCCCACGTCCGGTTTGGTCGGATGCAGAAGCGGTACGAGGAAGGGGCCGCCCGGCGGCTGCTCGAGGCAGTGCAGCAGTCCACGGGCAAACAATTCACCGACAAACAGGTCGGCTACTACACCGATGGGCCGGACGAAGAGGATCTCGTGAACTCGGGGCTCGAAGAGTCGACGGTGGCGGCGTACCACCAGATCCGTGAGATCCAGCAGCGTCACGGCGCGGACAAAGTAGACCTGCGCACCGCGGCATTCATCAACGCCATCGACAAGGTGTCGCGCACCTACGAGGAGATGGGGATTTTCCCCTGAGTCACCCTTTCTAAAGAGCGGTTCGCCCTTGCTTCACGAGTTCTGGCAGGTGGCGGCAGTAGGCTGGCTCCATGACGGCGAAACGGTACGGGGTACTCGTCGCGGTGATGGTGGCAATCGGGGGCCTGGCCACTCATTCCGCCGAGTCGCGAGCCGACCAGGCCCCGTCGTGGCTGCGAGCCGACAGCAGGCGCGATCCGCGCGCCGCTATTTTCGTCCGGCGCGGATGCACGCAATGCCACGCGATTGCCGCGCTGGGCGTAGCGGCCGAAGCCGATGTCGGCCCCGATCTCACGTTCGCGTACGCTGACGTCCTCATTCGCTACGACGTCAATCTCGAATCGTTTTTCTACAACCCCACCGGGGTGATGCGGCTGATGCTCGCTTCACACCTCCACCTCAGCACGGCGGATCGGGACTCGATGGTACACATCCTCAGAGGACTGTACCTGGAGCGTCGCGCGGACATGGATGAGGTGGTGCCCTCGTTCCCTCCCATTACGCGGGCCGGTCGCCGGTAGCGGGACGCCGTCACACCGTTGGAGCGTACCCGACCGGTGGGAGCGTGGCGAGGTGCCGGAGATGTCTTTCGGCATTGTAAAGACACCGAGGGCCGGCAAGCGTCAGCTCACCGGCCCTCGTGGTTCATTCCGCGCGCGTGCGACTCAGTCGCTGCTCGGCGTCGTGGTTCCCGGCTCCTCTTGCAGGATGATCAGGAACTTCGAGTTGCGCCAGAACTCTTCCGGCGAGTTGATCCGCAGGGACGGCCCCGTGAAGCGGCCGTCTTGGTCCCGCGGCGTCGCCAAGTGGGTCTGGTCCTGCCGCGACAGGATGCGATAGCGGCCGGCCGCAAACGGCAGCGGGATCTCGGTCAGCAGCCGCTTGTTGATGGGCGTGAACTGGGCCGGATCGAGCTCGCGTGCCGACTGGAGCGTCTTACCGGTCTTCCACAGGATCCAGAGCACCCGGGCGCCACCCTCTTCGGTAACCAATCCCTTCTGCTTCAGCTGGTCTCTGGTGCCCACCACGAAGTACACGGTGTTCTCACGCACCGACATATTCGCGACGGTGTCGGTGAGGGCCACGTTCTGCCCGCGCAGCGTGTCGACCGTCGCGGTGAAGAAGGCGATCTGCTCCTGCTGCGCGGTGATCGTCGCCTGCATGCTCGTGATCGTGGACTCGAGCGTCGTGCGCAGGCTGTCGGAGAGATGGGTCAGATTGCGGATCTGGCGCGCGCTCGTGCGCAGCTTCGCGTCGCTCTCGTTCACGCGGGCGACGATATAGCGCACGGTCTGGATCATCGAGTCGCGTTGCGCAGCGGCAGGCGATTCGGTCGAGACTTGTAGATTGCGCACCTGCACCTGTGCCAGCTCCGCGCTGACGTCGGCGAGTGTGCGAGCCTGGTACGCCAGCTGCTGCACCACACTGTCTCGCTGTGCGGCAGCGGTATCGTACGTGGCGAGCTGCTGGGACTCCTGGACCTGCGACGACGGCTTGCATGCCGCGGCGAGGAGCAGGACGGGCACGATGAGTCGCAATGCCTTGGGATGCGACGCCATACAGGAACCTCCGTCCGTTGGGGCCGCGTGCCGCGGCCGTGGTTTACGACATAACGGTAGGAGGCTTGATACTGACCCGAGTCGCGTTCGGTTCCACACGAGTTTTCCGACCGGTCGACGTGTGAGCCAGCGCACCAGTGCGAGGGTCGGCAACGAGCTTCGACGGGGTTAGCTGCTGTCGCGCGCCTCGCCCCCGTTGTTGCGGCGCAACAGCCACACGACGAAGAACACGGCGCCGGCGAGCAGCGCGACCTTCAGGATCGTGAACAGGACACCTATCAGGCCCGCCACGAGCGGCAGCAGCAGGATCTTCCAGAGGATGACGCCGAAGATGCCTGCCGCGGCGACGCCGAGGACCGGTTTCAGCATAGATGCTCCCAGGGAAAGGTGGCGGTGGCCCTACGTGCGTCAGCCACGTGAAGTTGCGCCATTCATTATAGGCGGCCGACGCGCAGCGTCAGGTCCCAATGGACCGGCCGGACGGTTCCCGCCGGGCCCCAGACGCGGGCGAGATCCCGTTTGAACGCCTCGATCGGTCCGCGCCCCTCGGCCCGCTCCAGAGCCTGTGTCGCCGACCACGTGTAAACGTACCCGAAAAAATCCCCAAGCGCCCACTGCACCCTCATTTCCATTGGCGGCACAGGGATCTCCTCGAACGGAAACGACAGCGAGCGGTAACCGTCGTCCACGGAGCGCCGTTCAGGGGGCCAGCAGCTCCCCAACACCCCGCCATGGAACCGCTCGATGACCGGATCGATGTCGCCTTCGACGCGAATCCTCCCGTAGGTCAGGAGGGCGACGATCGCGCCGGGGCGCGCCACACGACGGACCTCGGCGTAGTAGCCGGGCAGGTCGAACCAATGCGCCGCCTGGGCCGAGACGGCCAGGTCCACCACGGCGTCAGGCAAGCCACTGGCTTCTGCCGGCGCTCGGCGATACTCCACCCGCGGATGCCTCCGGCCGTTCGCGAGCTGATCGGCGCTCGCGTCGGTGGCAATCACGCGCGCGAAGCGACCCGCCAGGGGCACTGCCAGCTGCCCCGAGCCGCAGCCGCTGTCCCACGCGAGGTCGCGTCCAGGAGCAAGGTCGGCGAGGAGGTCTACCACGGCCGCGGGATAGGTTGGCCGATGGGCAGCGTATCCGGCCGCGACCTGGGAGAAGTAGTCCATAGGCGACCTCGAGTATACAACGAAGCGGGCGACCCAACTCGGCCGCCCCCTCGTGCTGTCTTGCCTGTGCGTCTATGCGTCTGTGCGTCAACGCGTCTAGTTGTTAATACATGCCGCCCATGCCACCACGCCCGGGCATCGGTGGCATCTTGAAGTTCACGCACAGACGGCCGACGCCCCTCTATTACTACCGGGAGCTGCAGAGCCTCAGAGACCCGCTCCATTTCTCTTCAGAACGCGACTTCGAGCCTCACGCCCACGGAATAATTCAGTGACTGCGACAAGTCGCTGTCGACCGGAATGCGGATGATCACCCCCGGGCGAAACTGGCCGAAGGTCATCGAGCCGCCGACGCCCATTTCGTGCACCGTGCGCTCGCCGATGCCTCCGCCGGACTCGGTTACCAGGGCGCGTCCGTTGAACACCATGCCGAAGCTGGCGCGCTGCGACTCGTAGCCCCCCTGGATCCCATAGTCGAGGAACAACTCGGAATCACCAGAGGAGTTGCCGACGGGCACCACATAGGCGGGTCGAACCGCCACGCGGAGACCGTAATTGCTCGGGGAGCGGTGGCGGTAGCCCACAGTCCCGCGGATGGTCAGGAGGTCCTCCGTATAGGCTTCCAGGTCCATGAAATCGCCAATGAGACCGACGAACGCGGCGAAGCCGCGTTCCAGACTCGAGATGCTGGCCACCGGGAGCCGCACGCCGAACTCTCCAATGAACTTTCCAGCGGGATCTGATGCGATGCCGAGGAACGGGTTGCCGATCAACAGGGCGCCGGATGAGGCGCCATCGACTTTGGCGTTCACGAACGGCAGATCGCCCACCAGCACGAGGCTGCCGATCGACCACCGGACACCGACCTCATTGATGGTGGTGAGGGCCGAGGTCCCACCGCCGTCGAATGACGGACGGAGCAGGGCCAGCGACACGCCGCGCGGCGCCAGCTCGCGCCAGGGTTGGAGAACCTGGGCGCGAACGGATCCGACAGAGCCGGCGACGGCGGCGGCGAGGATCAGCGCGAAGTGTCGCGTCATGGAACACTCCTCGAGTAGGGTGCGCCCTCATGATAACCGCACCCAATCAAGCGGAATTCAAGGCCTGTCGTCCATGGGATGACGCCGCAAAGCCTTGCGGCGCATGGCACTTCTCGCGAACGTTGCTGGTCAGGCCGAGAGAGGCGGCGTCGTGCGGACGAGCGTGGTGGTGTGCGCGGCGGTGGCGTGGTGGTCGGCCGGAGGGGCCGGCCCGAGGGCCGAGGAGCGGCCGCCAACCGGCCGGCTCGAAGGGCGGGTCATCCTGTCCCGGGATCTCTCCACCCGGAAACCGCGGCTGCGGGTCTACAGCGAATACGGTCCGGGAGCCATTCCCGCCGCCGGTGCGGCGGAGACCAGTGAGCTCGGCAACGTCGTCGTCTACATCGATTCGGCCGTGCCCGGCTCCGGGACGCCCGCAGCGCCTGGGGCCGCGCTCACGATCGAGCAGCGCAATGAAGCGTTCATTCCACACGTCCTGCCGGTCCTGGTCGGTTCGACGGTCGCGTTCCCCAATCGCGACCAGGTATTCCATAACGTCTTTTCGCTTTCCTCCACCAAGACCTTCGATCTGGGGCGCTTTCCCCAGAACGCCTCGAAATCGGTGCGTTTCGGGAAGGCCGGCGTGGTCCAGGTGTTTTGCCACATTCACTCGGATATGAGCGCCGTCGTGCTCGTGCTGCCCAATACCCACTTCGCCGTCCCCGACAGCACCGGCCATTACGTGATCGAGGGCGTCCCGCCCGGTGATTACCGGGTGGTGGCATGGCACGAGCGAACGCGGCGTACGCTACAACGGGTGAACATCGCGGCCGGCGAGACCACCGCGCTCGACTTCAACATTCCCCTTCCCGCCCAGCAAACCCCGCCGTGAACTGGCAGCGCCTGCCCCTCAGTGTGAAACTGGCGGCGGGGAGCGCGCTGGTCATGATCCTCGTGGTCGGTGGGGCGTTTCTGGGGCTGAGTCTCGAAATCCGGGCCGTGACCAAGCGGTTTTTCGCCGATGAGCTGCGTCGCAATCAGGGCGCGCTTCTCAACCTCCAACGTCGCAGTCTCGAGCAGCTGCTGTGGACCTCCGCCATCCTCACCGAAAACCCGACGTTGCGCGCCGCCATCGAGACCTATCGCGAGGAAATCGCGTCCGGCCGCGGAGGGGGGGGCCGCGCCGAGCTCCTGGAAACGATCGGCAGAGAGGTCGAGGGCCTGGTCGCCGGGCTCAACAAGGATCTGCTGGTCGTCACCGACGACCGCGGACGTGTCCTGGCCGCCCGCGAGCGCGGCGGCGCCGCGCCTGCCCCGGGCACCGATCTCTCGGGATTGACCGAAGTCGCGCACGCGCTCGATCCCAGCCTGCCGAGTGATTCGTCCGGTTTCGGGGTCGCGCATTTCGGTCAGACGTACTTCCAGGCGGCGTACGTGCCGATCGTGTTGCGCGGCTTCCCCATCGGCGTGTTGATCCTGGGAGATCAGATCGACCAGGGCTACGTGGACGAGCTGCGCGGCGCGCTGGGCGGCGACGTCGTAGTGTCGAGCCGCGACGGCATTCTGGCCGCCACGCTGCCCGTGACGGTCCAGGCCATCGCGGCGGTGGACGCGCGGCCCGACCAGGCCACCACCGTGCGACTCGAGGGCGCGGATTACGTCGTGGCACGGTTGCCCCTGGGGATCGACTCAGCGGGCACGCCGGTCGCGCTCCACCTCCTGCACCCATTGTCGCCCGCGCTTGCGCCACTCAACCGCGCGCTGCTCCTCGGCTTCGTCATTTTTGCGGGTGTCGCCGTCGTGCTCGTCGCCATCGGCGCCGGGGTTGTGGGGCGCTCCCTGCTCCAGCCGCTGAGCCGTTTCATCGATCACATGGGCGGGATGGCCGCGGCCGGCGACGCCGCGCCACGCTTCGACGCCACCGGTGCTCCGGTTGAGGTGCAAACGCTGAGCACGACTTACGACCGCCTGATGGAGTCGCTCGATCAGAAGGAGCGGGCGCTGCGCGACAGCGAAGCCCGGCTGCGGCAGTCGCAGAAGCTGGAAGCCGTGGGCACGCTGGCCGGCGGCATCGCCCACGATTTCAACAATCTGCTCACCGTGATCATCAGCTACACCGACCTCGTGCTGCGTGAGACACCCGCCACGGGTTCGACCCGCGAGGACCTGGTCCAGGTGAAGGAAGCCGCGGATCGCGCCGCGGCGCTTACCAAGCAGCTGTTGGCATTCAGCCGGCGGCAGGTGCTGCAGCCCAAGGTGATCGACCTGAGCCAGATCGTGGGCGGAATCAAGAGCTTGTTGCGGCGGGTGATCGGCGAGGACATCGAGCTGCAAGCCGTCGCGCAGGCCTCGCTCGCACGGGTAAAAGCCGATCCGGGGCAGATCGAGCAGGTCATCATGAATCTGGCCGTCAACGCGCGCGACGCGATGCCCAACGGCGGGCGGCTCACGATCGAGACCGCCGACGAGGAGCTGCCGCCAAAAGATGCTCGACTGCGCGACATGATGACCCCGGGGATGTGGGTGCGGCTCTCGGTGCGCGACACGGGCGTCGGCATGGATGAAGCCACCCAGGCCCGGATCTTCGAGCCGTTCTTCACCACCAAGGAGCCTGGGAAGGGCACGGGGCTCGGGCTCGCGACCGTGTACGGGATCGTGAAACAGTCGGGAGGGTTCGTCTGGGTTTCGAGCGCCGTCGGTTCCGGAACCAGCTTCGACATCTATCTCCCGCCGGTCGAGGATGTGATCGCCCCGCCGGCCGCTCCTCCCCCTGTGGTGCGAGAGGGTCGCGAAACCGTGCTCCTCGTCGAGGACGAGCAGCCGGTCCGCGCGCTCGTCAAACGGTGCCTCGAGCGCTACGGATACAAGGTCGTGGTCGCGACCGGGATGCCCGAGGCGCTCGACCTCGCGGCTCGCCACGAGGGAACGATCGATCTGCTGCTCACGGACGTCGTCATGCCTCAGGGCAGCGGCCGTGAGCTGGCGGAGCGGCTGCGACCGAAGCGACCCGAGATGCTCGTCCTCTTCATGTCCGGCTACACGGACGACGCGGTGGTGCTGCGCGCCGGGCTGACGCCGGGTTCTGAGCTGCTCGAGAAGCCATTCACGCCCCAGGGCCTGGCCACGCGGGTGCGGCAGGTGCTGGATCGAACGAGTGAGACCGACGGTGCGGTTCTGATCACGCCCTGACGCCATCGCGCGCGTAGCGCTCACCGGCGCGCTCGCCCTCTGGGGACGGCCCGTTGCGGGGCAATACGGCGCGGGCGCGCGGCTGCTCGCCGACGCCGAGCTGTGGGAAACCTCGGCTGGCTCGGCGCTGCTCGCCCGCAACGAAGGACGCGTGGCGCCGCTGTTCCGGTTGCAGCTGTTCGCGGAGATTCGCCTGCCGGCGCGGCTGCAGATTCTGGCCCTGGGTGAGGTGGAAACCGGAGCCGCCACGAACGAAGACGGGATCAACGGGACGGTCGATCTGCTGGTGCTGCGGCATATGGTGTCGCGCGCCTTCGTCATCGAGGGGGGCCGCTTCGCCCATCCCGCGGGGGCGTTCGCACCGCGCCGCTTCTCCAACGTCAACCCGTTGATCGGGACTCCGGACGGCTATCCGGTGGTCTACCCGTGGGGCGGCCAGATTCAGGGCGTCGTGTCCAGTTTCGACTACCGCGTGGGCCTCGTCTCGTTGCCGACGAGTCACGCAGGCTACGTGCCCACTCCAGGCCCTCGGATGCGACCGGCGGGCGGGATCGGCTTCTCACCGGGACCCGGCATGCGATTCGGCGTGTCCGCCACTACTGGACCGTATTTGCGTCGCGAGCTGCAGGGCAGCCTCCCGCCGGGGAGTGATTGGAAGGATTTCAAGGCGCGCGTGCTGGCGTTCGACGCGCAGGTCGCGCTGGGGTACTTCGAGTCGCACGCGGAGCTGGCGGTTTCGGGCTACGACGCGCCGACCACAACCGAGTCGGTGAACGGACTCACCTTCTATCTGGAGGGCAAGTACACCTGGACGCCGCGATTTTTCACGGCGCTGCGGCTCGAGTACAACGATTATCCGTTTATCCGACCGGCCGGAGGCGGGGCGTGGGTGGCGCGGACGACGCGCATGCTGAACGGCGAAGTGGGGGCGGGTTACCGCTTCAGCCCGAGCCTGCTCGTCAAGGCGAGCTACCGCCGCGATCGCTGGCCGCCCGACCTCGCTGCTTTTCTCCCCAACGGTTATGCTGCAGCGGTGCAGGTGTCCTACCAGCTCGACGTGCAGCCCTAACTGGTGATTCCCGTCACCGTCTGAAACTGTTTCGCGGCCCGGAGGTATTCTGGCTGAAGCGCACGGTGAAGCTCACCTCTCCCCAAAGCAGGCGCCGATGTCGCAGAGATGGTCGCTTCGCCAGGTCGGCCTGTTGGTCGCGCTCGCGCTCCTCTACACCGCGGCCGGGAAACTGGGGTTGCGCCTGGGGATCGTGAACCCGAGCGCGTCTCCCGTATGGGCCCCGACCGGAATCGCCATCGCCGCGTTCGTCGTCGTCGGCCTGCGTGTTTGGCCGGCGATTTTCGCCGGTGCCTTCTTCTACAATCTGACCACCGCGGGATCCATCGTCACCTCGCTCGGGATCGCCACGGGGAACACGCTCGAGGGTGTGGTCGGCGCGGCGCTGGTGCTGCGGTGGGCCAATGGCGCACAGGCGTTCGAGCGCGGGCGAGATGTGATCCGGTTCACCGCGCTCGCCGGACTCGTCGCTACGACGATCAGCCCCAGCATCGGCGTGACGACGCTGGCGCTCAGCGGCTTTGCTCCCTGGAGCGAGTTCGGTCCCATCTGGTTCACGTGGTGGCTGGGCGACGCGGCTGGGGCGCTGCTCGTGGCGCCGCCGCTAATTCTGTGGGTCGTCGAGCCGCGGGTGCCCTGGGCGCGGGCCCGCGTACTGGAGGCGGCGGCCCTGCTCACCACCCTCGTGGTCCTGTGCGTGCTCGCGTTCGGTCCGCTGGGCGGCCCGTCGCTGGGCTTCCTCTGTATCCCCGTGCTGATCTGGGCGGCGTTGCGCTTCGGCCCACGCGAGGCGTCCACTGCCGTCACCTTGTTGTCCGCCGTGGCCGTGGCCCAGACCATTGGCGTCGCGTTGCAGGGTCTCGGCCCGGAAGCAGCGAACGCGCAACTGTTGCTACTGCAGACATTCATGGCCGTCACGTCCGTCACCACGCTCGTGCTCGCGGCGGTAGTCGCCGAGCGTAGCCGCGTCGAGGAGCGTCTACGGGAGCTCGCCACCACCGACCCACTCACCGGGCTCGCGAATTACCGGGCGCTGCTCACGGTCCTCGAGGCCGAGATCAAACGCTCGCAGCGGACCGAGCGAGCGTTCGCGGTGTTGTTCTTCGATCTCGACAACTTGAAGAGCATCAATGACCGTCGCGGCCACCTCGTGGGCAACCGTGCCCTGTGCCGGCTGGCCGATGCAATCCGGGCCTCGTGCCGCGCGATCGATACGCTGGCGCGCTTCGGGGGAGACGAGTTCGTGGTGATCCTCCCGGAAACGGAAGAAACCGAAGCGCTCGGGGTCGCGAAGCGCGCGCGCGCGCGGCTGGCGGCGGGCTCGGAACGGCCGCCGCTCACGACCAGTGTCGGCGTGGCGCTGTTTCCGCGCGACGGGGAGACCGCCGAGGATCTGCTCGGGACCGCGGACCGGGCGCTGTATGGGATGAAAAAGGCACGCGCCTAGAGGGGCCTCTGGCCGCGTGCGGCCAGGGCCCGTAAGATGGGGTCGTTCCCGCACACGAGCCCTTACGGCCGACCAACGCGCCTCACTCCATGCAGCCCTCAGCGACCGATACGCGGTCGAGCGCGAACTCGGCCGCGGCGGGATGGCGATTGTCTACCTCGCCCAGGACTTGAAGCACCGTCGCCTCGTCGCCGTCAAAGTTCTCAGACCCGAGCTTGCTGTCACACTCGGCGCGGAGCGGTTTCTCCGCGAGATCGAAACCGCCGCCCGGTTGAACCATCCCCACATTCTGGCGCTGCACGACTCCGGCAACGCCGACGACTTCCTGTACTACGTGATGCCATATGTGGAGGGCGACTCCTTGCGGGGGCGGCTCGAGCGCGAGAGGCAGCTCCCGCTGGCCGATGCGCTGCAGATCGCCCGTGAAGTGGCCGATGCGCTCAGCTACGCTCACAGCCACGACGTGGTGCACCGGGACATCAAGCCGGAGAACATCCTGTTTCAGGCGGGGCACGCGGTCGTGAGCGACTTCGGCATTGCGCGCGCGATCTCGACGGCCGGCGGCGACCGGCTGACGGGGACCAGGGTCAGTATCGGAACGCCGGGCTACATGAGCCCGGAGCAGTCAGAGCCCAACGCCGAAATCGACGGCCGCAGCGACACGTACAGCCTCGCGTGCGTGCTCTACGAGATGCTCGCGGGCGACCCGCCGTTCCTCGGCTGGTCGGCCCAGGCGATCCGCGCACGCCAATTGACGGAGCCGGTGCC
>DATBLG010000167.1:0-4585 GCA_036555485.1 Gemmatimonadales bacterium
TGCCGACCATGTAGGTGTGATAGCCGGCGTCCTTGAGCAGCTGCGGCAGCGTGGCCACGCGGTTGTTGAGGTAGCCCTCGTACCCGGGCACGCCCGCCTGATTGGGCGCGATCCACTCGTTCATGTTGCCCAGGCCGTTCACGTGGGTATCGACACCGCTCAGCAGCATCGATCGCGTCGGCGAACAGCTCGCGTGGGTGTAGAAGTTGGTGAAGCGCACCCCCGCGTTTGCCAGCGAGTCGAGGTTCGGCGTCCGGATCTCGCCGCCGAACGATCCCATGTCGGCGAACCCCATGTCGTCGCCGAGGATGATGACGATGTTCGGCTTTCCCGCCATGGCGGATGTCTTGCTTGCCCCGAGCGAAGTCGCGGGGTCAGCCGCCCATGCAGACGGTGCGGTTACGGCGAAGACCAGCGCCGCAATTACCACGGGCAGTGCCTTCAGGATGGTTCTGATTCGCTTCATGGTTCGTTCTCCTTACGTTGGGTGTTGATGAACGTGAACGGTTCTAACGACTGACCGCTGATACGGATTTCACAAGACGAAACCCCAGATGATTCGTCCCCGTGCTGACTTCGCCCTTGCCGCGCGTGCCGACCATGTAGCGGGAACAGTATTGCTCCGTGCAACGGAATGAACCGCCGCGATGAACGCGTTTCTTCTCGCCGGGCTCGCTGGGATCGAACGACGACGGCGGCCCTTGATCGAAGCAGCGCCTGGATTCATTGCGCAGGTATTCGAGGTAGGCCTTCATCTCCGTAATCCCTTCGATCCCGCACACCGGTCCGTGCCCCGGGACGACGACGTTCGGCTTGAGCGAAATCATGAGGTCGAGCGTCTTGAGCCATTTCGCGTAGGTGCCGGTCCAGCCCATGGGGGTGCACAGGCGAAACAGCACGTCGCCGGCGAACAGCACGCCTTCCTTGGGCACGTGAATGATGGTGTCCCCGGCCTGGTGGCACGGCCCCACAAAGATGAGGTGAACCTCCGTTCCGTCGAGATTGAGCACATGGCGCTCGTCGAATACGGTCGTCGGCAGCGCCAGCGTGATCCCGTCGAAGTTGTAGTCCTGCAGCAGCTGCCTGGCGATGGCCAGCGCGCCGGGATGGAGCACCCTGAGCAGCAAGCTTGGCAGGAAGCTGCCGGCCGCCTTGAGCAGAGCCTGGGTCTCTTTCGGGTCGGCGACGTGCTTCATGCGTTCCGCCGCCGTTCGATGGGCGATGATTTCCGCGCCTTCGAAGAGCTGGTTGCCCCACACGTGGTCGGCGTCCTCGTGGGTGTTGATCACGCGCGTTGGCTTAGCACGCCAGACCTTGCCGAACAGCTCGATCATCTGGCGCGCATGGGCAAGGTCCGACTGCGTGTCGATGACCACGCCGCCACCGAGATTGATGAGTCCCGAGTTGGCATCGCACACGAGGTTCTTTTCGTTCAAGACGGCAAAACAATTTGGACTTACCTGTTCCATTTTCATGGTTTCAATTTCCCAATAGCGGCCGTTTTCGCCTTCCATCGTCGCTAACAGCCTTAGCCGGACATCGACGTCGGGACGGACGCGGCCGTGGATTCCTGATTCGAACGGAGCGCGTTCCGCCTGTTTCGGTCTGTGGGTTTCACGTCACTACTCCGACAGCCCCTTCTTCAACGCGGCTTCCTTGCGGGACTGTTCCGCCTCGCCCGTGTCGGCCGCCTTCATTGCCTTGACCTCGATTGTCACCTTGTTGATCGTGCCGGTGAACTTGAACGGCACGTTGTAGGTGTCCGCCACCGGGGTGCCTTCGTCCGGAGCATAGGCCCTACAAAGGCCCAGTTGACGGAACGTCCGTTCTCGGCACCACCCGCCCCTTCCCCCCTCACAGCGCGGACAACCAGCGTGTCACCGGAGTTTCTACCAGAACGGAGTATTGGTCCAGAGGCATGGGCCCGCCCCGACACGCCAGCGAACAAACCTCGGCGATCACCGCGTCCGGGTGCTGCTCAGGCCCCGAGCGTCGTCGCGGGACTGGGAGTCGGCGCGGGCGCGCCCGGTGGCGCCCGCCCCGCCTCCTCGCGTGACGCGGCCGCCAGGATCGCGCCGATCGCCTCGGGATCCTCGACCGTCGCGATCAGCCGCAGCCGCCCGCCGCAGCGCGGGCACGCCAGCACGTCGACGTCGAACACCCGCCGCATCAGCGCGGCCCATGCCCAGTGGCGCGGGGCTGACCCCGAGGCGACCGGCGCCTCGGAACACGGGCTTGCGACCGCCAGCGGCCCGCCGTAGGCCACCACCCGGGCCCGCCAGCCGCAGTGCGGCGCCAACACGCCATGATAGAGCACCAGGTTGATCCGCGGCCGTGGGATCAGCGCCGCGAGCTTCTCCAGCAGCGTGAGCGGCTCGAAGAGCAGCTGGCGTGTGCCATCCGTCCACGCGCTCTTCAGCGTGAGCACCACGCGGCCGTCGGCGAGGACCCGGAGCCGGTCCTGCGCCACCGCCGGCCGGAGCAGATAGCGGCACAACTGCTCCAGCCGCGCGCGATCCGCCGCCGGCACCGCGACGTTGGCGTGTAGATCGAAGCCCGCCAGGTGCGCGTGCCGCGGCACCGCCGACAGCACCCACGGCGCCTCGGGCTCGTCCCCCAGGCGCCACACCCGCGCCCCCGCCCGCGCGCCGAGCGCGATCCGCCCCTGCACGGAGGCGCTGCTGAGGCCGGCCAGCGCGGGCGATTCGTCCACCAGCGGATCCGCCTGGACCCCGTCGGCTTCCCCGGGATCCCGCCCGCGGCGCCGGAGCAGACGCTGCACCCGGGCCGCGATCCGGGCCAGCACGCCGCCCACTTCTTCGTCCGTCGGCGGCGGCAGGGGCCGGAACTCGAGCGCCCCTTCCTGGCCCTCGAAGAAGACGCCGTCGAAGAGCAGCGTGTGAAAATGAACGTTGAGATTCAGTCCGCCGCCGAAGCGCTGGATGACCGTTACCGAGCCCGAGCGCCCGGCGCGGATGCCATAGCAGCGCGCGCGGTGCCGCTGGAAGCCCAGCAGCACGCGCACGGACACCGCGAGCACCGCCCGCGCCAGCCCGTGATCCCACGCGAGCAAGTACCGCAGCCGGTACGGCAGGCTCAGCACCCACTGGCGCACGGGCACCCGCGGCAGCACCCCGTCGACCAGCCGGGCCGCGCCCTCGGTCATGCGCCGGCCGCCGCAGCTTGGACAGAAGCCCCGCCCTTTGCACGAGAACGGCACCAGCCGCTCGAGCGTGCACTCCGTGCATCGCAGGCGTGCGAAGCCGTGCGCCAGCACCCCGCACGTCAGGAAGTCCCGGAACTCTTGCTCGATGAACGCGGGCAGCGCGGCGCCGTCCGCGTGACGCTGGGCCGTCTCGAGGAAGGCGTCGAGGTGCTCGTCGATCACGCGGTGGAGCACCGTGTGCTCGGCGTTGCGCGGCCGGTAGTCGCCCGCGCGGACAGACATCGCTCCGACACAAGCGCGCCCCGCGAGCGCCCACAATGCCCAGCAATGGATACGCCATAGCGCTGGGGGACACAGCGGGAAGGACCGCGAGTCCTCGGCGTCCGTGGTGACACCTCATGCCGGCGGCGTGGCGGCTCACGGTGGCGAGGACATGAGGCGTTCTCGTAGGCCGACCAGCAGCGTGCCGCCCGCGCTGAGAGCCGCGCCATCCGCGGCTCAGATGGCTCGGTGCAGGCCGCCGTCCACGTACATGCGCTGACCGGTGATGTAGCGGGCCTTGGGCGAGCAGAGAAACGCGACCAGGTTCGCCATGTCGGCGGGATCACCGAAGTAGCCCAGCGGAATATTTCGGGCGAACTGCGCCTGGCTCTCCGGCGTCGGATGCAGGCGCTGATCGATCTGCTCGCTGTGGATCCGCCCCGGCGCCAGACAGTTCACCGTGATGCCATGGCGGCCGAGGTCGCGGGACAGCCCCTTGGCCCAGGCGTGCACGGCGGCCTTGGCCGGCCCCGCCGCGTTGGTGCCGGCCGGCTCCGAGGTGCCGGTGATGTTGACGATGCGGCCCCAGCGCCGCTCGATCATGCCGGGCAGGAGCGCCTGGGTGAGCTTGCGCACCGCGGTGAAGTTGAGGGCGAACGATTCGTCCCACACGTCGTCGGGGGCGTCCACCGCGGTCGGCCGCGAGCCGCCGGCGTTGTTCACGAGGATGTCCACGTGGCCGAGTCGGGCCAGGGCCTCGTCGCGGACCCGCGGCGGCTCCGCCCGGTTGGCTAGATCGATGGCGAGCGCGTCCGGGCGCACGCCCCCGGCCGCCTCGATCTCGTCCTGAAGCGTCTTCAGGAGCTCACCGCGCCGCGCGACGACCAGACACGACACGCCTTCGCCAGCCAGGACGCGAGCGATCTCGCGCCCGATCCCCACACTACAGCCGGTCACCACGGCGGTGCGGTTGCGAAGCTCTAGATCCATGAGTTCCTCCTCCCGTTGATCCTCCCGGCCCGCGGGCCTATGCTGTCGGCCACGGACCTATCGAGGAGGATCGGACATGGCGCTTTCCACAGGGTTCATCGGCGTGGGCAACATGGGCAATCCCATGGCCTTCAACGTCCTCAAAGCCGGCTTTGCGATGACGGTCTT
>DATBLG010000178.1:0-2914 GCA_036555485.1 Gemmatimonadales bacterium
CCAACAGTGGGACTCCCGGTGGCCCTCCGCCCCCCCCATTTCCTGGCGCGGGTATCGTGTTCGTCGGCGCTGGCGACATCGCCGGCTGTTCCTCTAGTGGGGATGAAGCCACGGCGACGCTGCTCGATAATATCGCGGGCACGGTATTCACGTTAGGCGACAACGCGTACAACGATGGCACGGCGACGAATTTCTCCCAGTGCTACGAGCCCTCCTGGGGTCGGCACAAGGCCCGCACGCGTCCGTCTCCGGGGAATCATGACTACCACACGAGCGGCGCGTCGGGCTACTACGCCTACTTCGGCGCGAATGCCGGGCCCGCCGGCCAGGGCTACTACAGCTACGACCTGGGCGACTGGCATATCGTCTCGCTGAACAGCAACATCAGCATGAGTGCCTCCTCGCCGCAGGTCGCCTGGCTCACGGCCGACCTCGCCGCCAGTACGAAGCAGTGCACGCTGGCGTACTGGCATCATCCGCGGTTCAGCTCGGGATCGCACGGGAGCTCCACGACGCCGCAACCGTTGTGGCAGGCGTTGTACGACGCTGGGGCCGATGTGATCCTCCAGGGACACGACCACAACTATCAGCGGTTCGCGCCGCAGACCCCGGCGGGTGGGGCGGATCCGGTGAACGGGATCCGCTCCTGGGTCGCCGGCATGGGTGGCCGCAGCCATTACAATTTCTCGACGCCGATTGCGAATACGGACGCGTACAACACGACCGTCGATGGAGTTTTGAAGCTCACCCTGTCGAGCGACGGATCGAACTCCTATGCGTGGGAGTTTGTCCCCGTTGCGGGCCAGAGTTACAGCGACACGGGGACGGGAGCGTGCCATTGAGTCCCGGCGGTCGGGTCCGGATATTGCAGCGGATGCTCGTGAGGTGACATGACAGGCAGATCGGGGCGGCGCCGAGCGGGTCACTCAACTCGTCAGACAATCCTGTTGGCGGCGTTCTTGGCCGCCTGCGCGAGCGACGGGTCCGGTCCTGGAGTCCCAGGGCCGGCGACGCTGCTGGTATTCTCGGCGCAGCCCAATGCGGTGGTGGCGGGTGAGCCGATCACGCCCGCGATCCAGGTGACCGCGCAGGACGCCCGAGGCAACACGGCGGCGTTCACCGGGACTGTGACGGTGGCGTTGGGCAACAATCCCGGGGGAGCCACCTTGAGCGGCACGCTGTCGGTCGCGGCCGTGGCAGGAGTGGCCACGTTCACCGACCTGAGCCTCAACCGGAGCGGGTCGGGCTACACGCTGGTGGCGACGTCGGGCTCGCTCGCCTCGGCTACGAGCGCGTTGGTTACGGTGAGTGCGTCCACGGCGACCGCACTGGCAGTCACGGGGGTACCGGCGAGCACGCCGGCAGGGGCGGCGATGACCCCGGCGGTGCTGGTGTCAGCGCGAGACGAGTTTGGCAATACCGCCACCAGCTTCACCGGCACGGTAACCGTGGCAATCGGCGCGAACCCGAGCGGCGGCGTGTTGACCGGGCTGACCACGCGGCCGGCGGTGGCCGGCGTCGCCACATTCCCCGACCTCAGGATCGACAAGAGCGGGGCCGCGTACACGCTGACTGCCTCGGCCAGTGGGCTCACGCCTGATACGTCGAGCACGTTCACGATCAGTGCGGGCAGCGTCTCACCCACCCAGTCCACGGTGAACGCGTCGCCGGCCAGTATCACGGCGAGCAACGGGTCGAGTACCTCTACCATTACTGTGATCGCCAAAGACGCCTTCGGCAACCTGATCCAGGGGGCGACAGTGGTGCTCGCGGCCACCGGCTCCGGCAACTCCCTGACGCAGCCCGGTGGTACCACCAACGCGAGCGGAGTGGCGACCGGAACGTTGAGCTCCACCGTCGCCGAGTCGAAGTCCGTCACCGCTACGGTGAACACGGTGGGCGTCACCCAATCGGCCTCGATTACGATCGCGCCGGCCGCCGCATCCGCACTCGTGTTTACCGTTTCGCCTTCATCCAGCGGGGCAGGAACTACGATCGCGCCACCGATCCAAGTGGAGGCGCGGGATGCGTTCGGAAACACCGCCACGGCGTTCACCGGAAGCGTGACGATGGGGTTGGGCGCCAACCCGAGCGGCGCGACGATCTCCGGCACCAATCCGGTTCCGGCCGTCAACGGTGTGGCGGTGTTTGGGACCCTGAGCCTCGACAAGGTCGGCGCCGGCTACACGATGGTGGCGCTCGCCTCGGGTCTCAGCAATGGTGTTTCGGCGACGTTCGACGTCACCTCCGGGGGCGTGTCCGCCGCCCGCTCGACCGTCACTGCTGTCCCCACTGCGATCAATGCCTCAACGGGTACCACGACCTCGACTATCACCGTGCGGGCGTTCGATGCGTTCGACAACCCGATCCAGGGCGCGACCGTGGTCCTGTCGGCTACGGGCCCGGGGAACACGCTGACACAACCGTCCGGCACGACCAATGCGAGCGGCGTGGCGACCGGTACGTTCAGCTCGACCATGGCCGAAGGGAAGGTCATCTCGGCGGCCATCGGTGGCGTGACGATCACCCAGACCGCTGCCATCACGGTGAATCCCGCAGTGGCGCTGTCGCTCACGTTTTCCAGTCAGCCGACGACGACCGTCGCGGGTGCCACGATCACGCCGGTGGTCGCTGTCACCGCGCACGATCAGTTCGGGAACATCGCGACGGGTTTCAGCGGGAGTGTCACGGTTGCGATCGGTACCAACCCCGGCGGGGGCGCGCTTTCGGGAACGACGACCCGGACGGCCGCGGCCGGGGTGGCCACCTTCAACAACCTCAGCATCGACAAGGCAGGATCGGGTTACACCCTCAACGCGACGGCGCCGGGACTCTCCGGTAGCGCTTCCGGCCCCTTTACGATCAGCGCGGGCGGTGTCTCGGCCGCATTGTCGACCGTCAGCGCCGTGCCTCC
>DATBLG010000066.1:0-2965 GCA_036555485.1 Gemmatimonadales bacterium
GCGACGGCTCCACGTAGGGCCCCTTCTTCACCGAGCGTCCCATTACTGCGTCGCCTTCCCGCGCTTGCGCCCGCGCACGATGAGTTTCGTCGAAGCCTTCTTCTTGTGCCGCGTCTTCTTGCCTTCGGCCTTGCCCCAGGGCGACACCGGCGGGCGGCCACCCGATGACTTGCCTTCGCCACCGCCCAGGGGGTGGTCCACGGGGTTCATGGCGACGCCGCGCACCCGGGGGCGCCGGCCCAACCAGCGCGTCTTGCCCGCCTTGCCGACGGACAACAGCTCGTGCTCCGCGTTCCCGACTTCGCCGATGGTGGCCAGGCACTCGCCGCGCACCATCCGAGTTTCGGTCGAGCGCAGCCGCAGCGTGACGTAGTTGCCTTCCTTCGCCACCACCTGGGCGCTGGTGCCCGCCGAGCGGCACAGCTGGCCGCCACGGCCGATTTTCAGCTCCACGTTGTGCACCGTCGTGCCGAGCGGAATCTCGAACAGCGGCAGGGCGTTGCCCGTGCGGATGTCCGAGCCGGGCCCGGACACCACCGTGTCGCCCACCGCGAGGCCCTTGGCGTGGACCATGTAGCGCTTTTCGCCGTCGGTATAGGTCACGAGCGCGATGCGGCAGGTGCGGTTCGGGTCGTACTCGATCGTGGTGATCTTGCCCGGTACGCCGAACTTGTCGCGCCGAAAATCGATCCGGCGGTAGCGACGTTTGTGCCCCCCGCCCTGGTGGCGTGTGGTGACGTGCCCCTTGTTATTTCGCCCACCCGTCCGCCGCAGCGGCTCGAGCAGCGAGCGCTCGGGCTCGGATCGCGTGATCTCCGCGAAATCCGAAACGGAGCGGAACCGCGTCGCCGCCGTGACCGGTTTGAACTGTCGAATGCCCATGGTCAGCCCTCGAACACCTGGATCGAGTCCCCGTCCTTCAGCGTCACGATCGCTTTCTTCCACCCCGGCCGGCGCCCGGCCCGGCCGCTGTAACTGCGCCGTTTGGCCCGCACCACCAGCGTGCGCACGTCGGTAACCGTCACGTTGAACAACGTCTGGATCGCCGCCCGAATCTGCGGCTTAGTCGCGTCATCGTGGACGCGGAACGCGTATTCCTTGCGGGCCTGGTAGGCGGCCGAGGACTTCTCGGTCACCACCGGCCCGACGATCAGCTGGTGCAGGTCAGGCATCGCTGGCCTCCGGCTCCGCGCCAGTCAGGGCCGGCGCCTCGACGACCACCGCGTCGGACCACAACACGTCGTAGGCGGTCGCGTCCGCGAAGCGTGCCACGCGCACGCCCGGGATGTTGCGCCCCGAGAGGTACACGTTGTGCGCGGCGGGCGAATCCGCGGTCAGTACCAGGACCTTCTGCTCGGCCACTCCGAGCTTCGCCAGCAGCTCGGCGAACGCCTTGGTCTTCGGCTTTTCGTAGGCCAGCGCGTCCACCACCAGCAGCGCCCCTTCGCGGGCCCGCGCATTGAGCGCCGACTTCTTCGCGATCTGGCGCATCTTCTTCGGAATCCCCAGGCGGTAGTCCCGCGGGTGCGGCCCGAACACGACTCCACCGTGCCGCCAGTGCGGGGCGCGCGTCGAGCCCTGGCGCGCCCGGCCAGTGCCCTTCTGCTTCCACGGCTTCTGGTTGCCGCCGGACACGAAACTGCGCGTCTTGGTGGCGGCGGTGCCCTGGCGCTGATTGGCGAGGAAGGTCACCACCGCGCGGTGCAGCACGTCCTCGTTGACCCGGCCGTCGAACATAGCTTCCGGCAGGCCGAGCGCTTTTTTCTTCGCGCCGGCGGCCGAATAGTGGGGCGCTTCAATCATGGCGGCTCTTGCCTCCCTGCTTCCGGATCGTGACGAGGCCGTTCATCGGACCCGGCACCGCGCCGTGCACGAACAGCAGGTTGCGCTCGGCGTCCACCTTGACCACCCGCAGCCCCAGCTCGGTGAAGCGGCGCGCGCCCATGTGGCCCGGCATGCGTTTCCCCTTGATGACGCGCGAGGGGTCGGTGCCCGGCGCGATCGAGCCCGGCTTGCGGTGCCGCGTGTTGCCGTGGGTATTCGGCCCCCCGCCGAAGTGGTACCGGTGCACAACGCCCTGGAAACCGCGCCCTTTGGTCACCCCAGTCACTTTCACCCGCTCGCCGGCCACGAACACCGTCACCGTCAACTGGTCGCCCGGCTTGGGAGCCTCGCCCGTGAAGGGGAAACTCTCGAGCACGCGCGGCGCGGCCTCGAGCCCGGCCCGCTTGGCGTGCCCGGCCAATGCCTTCGCGGTACGCTTGGCTTTCTTCGCGCCGAAGCCCAACTGCACCCGGTCCCCGGCGACCTGCACGACCGGACAGGGCCCGGCCTCGATCACCGTCACGGGCACGTGCGTCCCTTCCTCGTTGAAGAGGCGCGTCATGCCGAGCTTGCGTCCAATTAGAGCGTTCATGCGTTCCTCATATGCCCTATTCCACCTTGATCTCGACATCCACCCCGGCCGGCAAATCGAGCTTCGTCAGCGCGTCGATCGTCTGCGAGCGCGAGTCGAGAATGTCGATGAGCCGCTTGTGCGTCTTCAGCTCGAACTGCTCGCGGCTCTTCTTGTCGATATGCGGGCTCCGCAGCACGGTCCACATCTGTCGCTTGGTCGGTAACGGGATCGGGCCCGACACCTGCGCGCCGGTCTTTTCGGCGGTGCGCACGATGTCCGCCGCCGCCTGGTCGATCAGCGCGTGGTCGAATGCTTTCAAGCGAATCCGGATCTTCTGTGCCATAGTGCCCTCGAAATCGCAGTCGGCGATCGGCTGTCGGCTGTCGGCCTAGCTGATGGCCGACGGCCGACGGCTGATAGCGCCTTACTTCTTGATTTTCGTGACGACGCCCGCTCCTACCGTCCGCCCGCCCTCGCGGATCGCGAATCGCAGCCCCTCCTCCATCGCAATCGGCGTGATCAGCTCGATCGCCATCTTCGTGTTGTCCCCCGGCATCACCATCTCCA
>DATBLG010000136.1:0-2894 GCA_036555485.1 Gemmatimonadales bacterium
CGCAGCTCGCCTGGCTCGTCGCCGACCTGGCGGCCAATCCCGCGCTCTGCACCGTGGCCATCGCGCATCGACCCCGCTTCAGCTCTGGCAACGCTCACAGCGCCGGAAGCCAGGGGCCGGTGTTTCAGGCGCTGCACGACGCCGGGGCGGAGTTATTGGTATCCGGTAACGATCATGATTACGAGCGCTTCGCACCTCAGGCCCCCAACCAGACGCCCGATCCGGACAGCGGGGTCGTGCAATTCGTGGTCGGGACGGGCGGCAAGAGTCATGGGGCCATCAACCTGCCGCTCGAGCCGAACAGCGTCGCGCAGAACGCCGACACCTACGGCGTACTCCGCCTCGTGCTCCACCCCGCGAGCTACGATTGGCGCTTTTTCCCCGTTCGGGGGCGCACCTTCACCGACGCTGGCAGCGCGGACTGCCACTAGGGGTGCCCCGGTCACGAAAAAAAAAAAAACGCCCCGGTGTCTTTCAAGAGCCCGTGGCGTTTTCTGCTTCGATTGGCGCTTTTTCCCTACGTCTCAACCCTGACGATTCTCTCCCTACGTTTTCTTCTTGCAGCGGAGTGGGCCTGGGTAGAGTTGAACTACCGACCTCACGCTTATCAGGCGTGCGCTCTAACCACCTGAGCTACAGGCCCCCAACGGACACCCAACTTAGCTGGGGGCTGGCCGACGCGGTACTCCACGTGCTCGCGCGCTCCTCCGCCGGGGAATACCTTAGGCCGCGATGAGCGACCCCATAGGCCGGCTGCGGACCGTACTTGCCGCTCGGTACCATCTCGAACGACAGATCGGCATGGGCGGCATGGCCACCGTCTATCTCGCGCGCGACGTCAGGCATGAGCGCAAGGTCGCCATCAAAGTGCTCAAGCCGGAACTAGCCGCCCGCCTGGGCCGCGAACGTTTCCTGCAGGAAATCAAGGTTACGGCCAACCTGCAACACCCCAACATCCTTCCGCTCTACGACTCCGGCGCGGTCGACGAGTTCCTCTATTATGTGATGCCATACGTTGAGGGCGAGTCGCTCCGCGCGAAGATCCATCGTGACCGGCAGTTGAGCGTGGAAGAGACGATTGATATCTCCCGGGCGGTGGCCGCGGCGCTCGACTATGCGCATGAACACGGCGTCGTGCACCGCGACATCAAACCTGAGAACGTCCTGCTGCAGCGCGGCCAGGCGCTCGTCGCCGATTTCGGGATCGCCCTGGCCGTGAGTGCGGCTGGTGGCACGCGCCTCACCGAAACAGGACTCACGATCGGTACCCCCCAGTACATGTCGCCCGAACAGGCCACGGGCGATCGGACGCTGGACGCGCGCAGTGACATCTATTCGCTGGGCGCTATCGCCTACGAGATGTTGACCGGTGATCCGCCGCACAACGCGAATACGGTCCAAGCGATCATCGCCAAAGTCCTGGCGGAGAGGCCGTCGCCGATTTCGCACAGCCGAGACCTGGTCCCAGCGAACGTCGACGCTGCGGTGCAACGCGCGCTCGCCAAGAGCCCTGCTGACCGGTTTGTCCGCGCCGCCCACTTTGCCGACGCACTCACCAATCCCGGTTTCAGGTTACCCGAAACCGGACAGGTGATCGCCGCTGCGCGCCGTGGACGGCGCCGAACGATCTGGTGGTCGGCTGTTGCCGCCGCGACGCTTGCCACCGCGCTGTTCATCGGGTGGTCATTGCGCCCGGCGATGTCACCGCGAACGGGAACGAGCAAGGCCGGTCCGGCGGTGTTCTTCCTGCCCCTGGATTCTGGCGCCGCGGTCCCGGGATACCCGGCCGTTTCGCCCGATGGGACCATTCTCGTCTACCCAGCCGGCGAGGGTGGTTCGAACCGTCTGTACCTGCGACATCTGGACGACCCCATTCCCACACCCGTTCCGAAGACGGAGGGGGCTCACAGCGCGTTCTTCTCCCCGGATGGGGAGTGGGTAGGATTCGTTACCGATCAGTCTCTGAAAAAGGTCCGTCTGGAAGACGGCAGTGAGGGCGTCATCGCTCCGTACGTCGAGGGATTGGCCGGTGCGACGTGGGGGGAAGACGATATGGTACTGCTCGCAACGTTGCCGGGGGGATCGTTGTTCGAGGTCCCGGCGAGAGGTGGCGCGCTCACGCCGCTGGTCATCGCGCAGGACACCCTCGCAAAGGGCTTCTTCTTTCCGCACTTCCTCCCCGGAGGAAGAGCGATCGTCTTCAACACCGAGGCGGCCGGCGGCCTGATCGGCGTCCTCAACCTGAAGACCGGAGACCGCAAGACGTTCGGTCGCGGGCTCCGGCCCAGCTTCATCGAGACGGGACACCTGATCTTTGCAAACCCGGAAGGCCGTCTCGCGATCCAGCGGTTCGATCTCCGCCACCTCGACACGATTGGACCGCCGAGCGTACTGCCTGAGGCGCTCGGCGTCGGCCTCGGCAACGCGTTCTATTCCGTGTCGCGCGGCGGCACGCTGGCGATCATTCGCGCGGCGGGCACGGACCTCGACCTGGTGTTGTTCGACCGCTCGGGGCGTGAGCAGATCCTCTTCCGCAGCGGCGGCTTCTGGGCCCCACGGTTCTCCCCCGACGGGGATCAGATTGCCTTCGGTGCCCGGAACCCAGACGACATATGGATCTACGACTTCCCCACGCAAACGCGCCGCCGTCTGACGCTCGACGGCGCGAGCAACAACGATCCCACCTGGAGTCCGGACGGCAAGCAAATCGCCTACGCCGCGAATCGGCCTTCGCGAAAGGACTTGCTCATACGCAACGCTGACGGGACCGGCAGCGAACGACAACTGGTCGTGCGGGAGGGGCTGCAGTGGCCATCCGACTGGACCCGCGACGGACTCATCATCTTCACCGAGGTCCCGCTGGACGAAGACCGGGACATCCTGGCCGTCAAGGC
>DATBLG010000100.1:0-19725 GCA_036555485.1 Gemmatimonadales bacterium
GGAGCGCCGCCCCCGCCGCCACCAGGCGGAGGCCGGGAAGGAGCACCGCCGCCGCCGCCGCCGGGCGGAGGCCGGGAGGGAGCGCCGCCCCCGCCGCCACCAGGCGGAGGCCGGGAAGGAGCGCCGCCACCGCCGCCACCGGGCGGAGGCCGGGAAGGAGCGCCCCCACCGCCCCCTCCGGACAAAGGACGCTGAGCCATACGCGCTAGAAGTTCGGGCGACTGTCCAGCCGGTACGTAGGCCGGCTGGGCAGGTCCATTCCGGGAGGATGCATGTACATCGACCTCATCCCGAATCTTGAAGCATCGATCAACAAGCGCGCGGAATACAAACTGAAGGAGTTCGCTTTCGCGATACCCGGCGAGAACCTCCAGTTGACGGGCCAGGCGATCGCGCCGTCGAGCGGGTTCCAGGACTACTTCTACCCGGAACCAGTCGCCAAACGGCGCATCGTGCTGCACTTCACGGCCGGCGTGCTGACGGGCGACTTGGGCGTCCTGATGAACCAGGAGCGAGGATACGTTTCGGTCGCCTACGTGGTGAGCCGGGGTGGCACGGTGTACCGGCTGTTCGATCCCGCGCACTGGTCGTTTCACCTGGGTCCCAAGGCTGAAGGCGGCAACAAGACGCAAAGTCGCCTCTCGATCGGCATCGAGATCTCCAACCTCGGCCCACTCACGCTGAAAGGGAACGAGCTATACACCTACTTCGCCAAGGCGTACACGACTCTGGATCACAAGGAACACTATGCTGTCCTGGATAAGCCATACCGGGGGTATTCCCACTACGCGTCCTACACGCCGCAGCAGATCAACGCCGTGATCGTGTTGCTGCGCTACCTGACGGCCACCTGCAAGATCCCGAGAGCGTTCCTACCGGAAGCCAAGCGCTTTGAGACCACGAGTGAGGTGACGAGCTTCAACGGGATCGTGTCCCACGTCAATTTCCGCACCGACAAGTTCGATCTCGGCCCCGCTTTTCCCTGGGACGACGTGATCAACGGCGTCACCGCTCCCGTCTACGTCTCCACCACCCCACTGGGACGAAGCGCGCCCATGGTAGTGGAATCCGAGGCAGCCTTGGACCGTGGCTTCGTCCCCGCGGGGGACCGCCAATTCGATCCGAACCAGTTCGGGGAAGATGGCCCCCCGGTGGCTGAGATCGACAGCTTGCAGCCTTCCTAGAGAGGCATCCAGCGCTGCTTCGAGAGAAACGATGTCGCTGCGCGAACAGCGGGCGAAAGCGGATTGCTCACCCTATCGCGTCGTCTCCACCTTCAGCATGCTCGTTCCCCAGAACGCATCGACGCCCTCGGCGGTGCGCACCGGGGCTTCGGCATCGTCTTTTTCCACCTCGCGCGTCCCGCTCCCCTTCGGCGGCCCGAGCAATGCGGGCAGCGTCCACCGCTCCGGATCGAAGTCCTCAATGGCGGCGACCACTTTGAAGTAATCGGTCGCGGACCGCACCGCCGCGTCGCGCCAGGTGGCGATGGTCATGCTGAACGACTTGCCGCCGAGCATGTAGGCCGTGCCGCCCGCCGGAATCCAGTCCGCGAACTGCTTCGCGCTGGCGAACGAGTCGGTCAAATCCAGCAGCGCCACGTACAGTCGTTCTTTCGAATCGTTGCGCAGGCGGCACTGGACGCGCGGCGGCTTGCCTTCAGCGTATGATAGGGAGACGGTTCCGTCCGGGGCCGCGTGCGGCTTTGCATCGTCCGGGGCGGTCTTCTCGCCGGGGGCCACCGGCACGAGCTCGATGCGCACCTGCCCATTGAGCCTCGAGTCTCTCGGCTCGAGGTCGCGCACCCGGTGCCAACTCGCGAGATGGATGCAGGCGGCGGTCAGTTTCTCGAGGCCGGTTTTGTCGAGCGCGTAGCGGAGCCCCGTGAGTGGCGTTCCGTCCGAACCGTTGACCTGCACGGCATCGCCGCTCACCACGAGCGTGACCGCAGGGACCGCACCGGCACGATCCACCACGTCGAACAGCGGACTGCTTCCCTTGAGACCATCTCGCACGCGTTGGGCCGCCTGCTCGGCGCCCGCGGCCGCCTCGATGACGACCTGAAGGGCGGGGGCGCCGCCCAGTCGCGTGATGGCGCCAATGTATTGCTTGTCGGCCTTCAGCGCGTCTGCGGGGCTCGGCTTGAGCCGCGCCCGATCCCCGAGCAACTCGGCGACCACCGCGGTGGCCACGGGCGTGGGAGCGGTGGTGGCACCGTCGAAGGCGCCCCGCTCGTAGATGGCGACCTCAGTGAGGTTCCCCTCCGCTGGAGACGGAATGCCATCGATCGCGCCCGCGGACAGCCACCAGCGGCCGGCCTTATCGGCGTCGATCGTGAGGTCGATGCGTCCCGCCTGGCCTCCGAGAAACACGTTGTGTCCGTTGGCGCCGCCGGTGAAATACAGGCTCGGCACCTGTTCCGCTGCCCGGTCGCGCACTTTCATCTTCACCGCGTTGACGATATCGACGTACGTCGCCTGCGGACCGAGCGCTTTCACCGTCTCTTCGAACGCGAGCGAGAAGGCCCCGCGCCGAGGGGGCGGTGCCAGCGGAAACTCCTTCGCGATCTCGGTGTCCTGACAGGCGGCGATGGCGATGTGGCGTGGTTGCGGCGGCCCGTCTGCAGCGACTTTCTCCGGGTGGTACAGCTCGCGCGCCAGTGGCAGGTAGTCGTCGAGCGTGCGCGCGCGCATCTGCGCCGCCGCCGTCATGCGCCCCACACCGGCCTTGGGATTGGTCTCGTCTTCGCCGCCACGCGTGTTGCCGGAGGAGTGGCACGAATCGGTAATCACCACGACCTCCGCGCCCCCGGCTGCCACCTCATGGATCAGGGCGCTGATTTCCTTGTCGGCGAGATCGTACACCCCGCTGGTACGGGCATCCACCGGCACCAGCGTCTGGTTCATTCCACTGGGCTCCAGCTTCTTCCACTCCGACGGGACATACTCCAAGGAGCCGTGCCCGCAGTAGTAGAAGAGCGCGAAGTCCTTGGCGCCGGCGCGGCGCAGGTGTGTTTGGAATCCATCGATAATCGCCGCGCGCGTGGCCTGCTCGTCACGCAGCGTCAGGAGGTCCAGCGAATCGGGCATGCGCTCCTTGAACAGCGCTTCCATCGCGTTGATGTCCTCTACGCAACCGTGGAGGGCCCCCACGGCCTGGTACTTGTTGATGCCGACGAAGAGCGCGTAGACCTTGGGCATGGTGCCTCGGTGCAGCGTGGTTCGTGACGATGCGGCGACGATCATGAAACGTGGCACGTTTCGAAGCTGACAGGATGCTCCGCAATATCGATGCAGTCAACCGTTCGTCGGTAATGCCATTGTCGCAGGGGTTGCGGAACGTTCGCAGCCAGCAGCATGCTTGGGTCAAAATGATGGCCAACCTTGTTCCGGTCAGGAGGGTCAGGTGAGCCGAAGAGTCCTTGCCGCAGCGCCTGCCACGGGCGGGCGAGATGCCGGGCCCGCTGGCCCGGGGGCCGACACGTATTCCGACAAGCTTCTCAAGTACATCCCGGCCGACGTCGTGGGCGCCTGGGTGGCCGTCACTGGCCTCGTCGCGAGCGCGGGGGCGGACGTGCCGAAAACCACGGTTCTGTGGGTTGCGTTCGTGCTCGGGTTGGGACTGACGGGATGGTGGACCCTGAAACAGACCGCTGCGCCCGGGCGTCCACCCGCCACCGGACAAACGGTGATCTCCATCGTCTCGTTCGCCGTATGGGTGTTCGCCCTGGGAGAGCCGTTCCACGTCCCCGGCCAGAAGCTGTATGGATCGCTCCTGCTCATTTTCTACACGCTCGTGGTGGCGCGGATTACGCCGAAAGAAGGCTGAACCTGGCGAGCCGGGCCGCCGCCGTGCATTGTTCGCTGCTTGGGGTACTGCTACGGCGCACGTCCATACGACCTCTCTGGCAAGGACAGAATGATGGCAAACCGAGCATTCAAGCTCAGCATGATTGTTTTGGTGGCAGGGGTGGGGCTGGCGCTGGTCCAGCCTCGTGGTCGGGCAACAGACGACCTTGACAGCTACACGGATGAACAACTGCAGCGAGATCTCACCGACGAACTTGATGACATCTACGCCCAGGCGGATGCCGACGGGGAGTACGACCTCGACGTCCTGAGAACAGCCATCCTGGACGCCCTTGGAGACGCTGGCGACGAGGGCTACGAGGATGAAATCGACCTGGCGGACCTGAACCAGGAAATGGAAGAAGCTGGTACGACTCTGGAGGATGTTGTGGACGAAGCCCTCGCTCGGGCCGATGAATTGGCCTTACGGAAGAGATCGTCCTCCTGGACCATTGTCCAGGCCGGATTTTCAGGCAACAGCTTTCATGCGCAGGGTCACGACCGGAGGGCCAAATCCAAGGTCGCAACTGATCAGACTGTCAGGGGTTTGCGTGCCGCCATCCGGGCCAAGTAACGGGAGGAGGATGGGGGAGCATTAGATCGAACGACCTCCAGGCATGGATCACGACGCGAGCGTCATTCGTTTCGAGCTGAGCCACGACACTATTGCGCGCCAGGTGTTCGACAAGGCCTCGGCCGAGGCCCAGACGCGGCGCAAGATCGAGAAGTACATCCGCGACCGGTTCGCCATGTACCGCGAGCGCGGTTCGCTGCTGACGCGGGACGATCTCGACTACATCCATCCGTATCTGGAGGCCATCCGTCCGGAAGGGGACGAGCGGGCGTTCATCGCGGAAAGCGAGCGGGCGTTCCGCCGCAAGCGGAACCGGGTTCGCATAACGGTCGTCGCCATCATCGCCGTCCTCGCGGCGTCCAGCGTGATCTCCATTGTGTCGCGGCACGCCGCCCAGGTTCAAGCCCGCCTCGCCACCTCGCGCCAACTGGTGGCCCGGACGACGAACGCGCTGGACGACGGCATCCTGGATCTCGCGGCACTGCTGGCGGTGGAGGCGGCCTCCGCCAGTCCAGCTGTGGAGGCTCGCTCACCACTCCTGACCTGGCATCTGACCACCACGCCGCTGCGCGGCTACCTGCACGGAAACAGCGGCGCGGTCAATAGCGTTGCGTTCAGCCCCGACAGCCAGACCCTGGCCGCGGCGAGCGAAAATGGCACGGTGATCCTGTGGGACGTCGCGCGCCGGCAGCGGCGCGGCGCCGCCCTGAGTGGACACGCGAGCAACGTTTACAGCGTTGCCTTCAGCCCCGACGGCCGAACTCTCGCCTCAGGGAGCGATGACAGCACGGTCATCCTGTGGGACGTCGCGCGCCGGCAGCCGCTCGGCACGCCCCTGCGCGGACACCAGGGCCCGGTCTGGAGCGTCGCGTTCAGCCCTGATGGCCAGACCATCGCCTCCGCCAGCACGGACAGCACGGTCATCCTGTGGGACGTCACGCGCCGGCAGCAGCGCGGCGCGCCCCTGAGAGGGCACACTGGCGCGGTCAACAGCGTCGCGTTCAGTCCCGACCGAGCGACCCTCGCCTCGGCCAGCGACGACAGCACGGTCATCCTGTGGGACGTCAGGCGCCAGAGACAGATTGGCGCGCCCCTGCCCGGACACCAGGGCCGGGTCTGGAGCGCTGCGTTCGGCCCTGACGGCCGGACCCTCGCCTCGGCAAGTGACGACAGCACGGTCATTCTCTGGGACGTCACGCGTCAGCAGCAGATTGGCGCGCCTTTGCGGGGACACACGGGCGCCGTCACGAGCGTCGCGTTCAGCCCCGACCGCCAGACCCTCGTTTCGGCGATCGATGATGGCTCGGTCATTCTGTGGGACGTCGCGAGCCGGAAAGCGCTCGGCCTACCGCTGCGCGGACACACCGGCACGGTCCTGAGTATTGCATTCAGTCCCGACGGCCAGACCCTCGCTTCGGCGAGCGACGACGACGCCGTCATCCTCTGGGACGTGGCGCGCCGGCAGCCGCTCGACACGCTGCGCGCACACGCCGCCGCCGTCGCGAGCGTCGCGTTCAGCCCCGACAGCCAGACCCTTGCCTCGGCGAGTGACGACAGCACGGTCGTCCTGTGGGACCTCGCGCGCCGGCAGCCGCGCGACACGCTGCGCGGACACACCGGCGTCGTCGCGAGTGTCGCGTTCAGCGCCGACGGCCGGACCCTCGCCTCGGCGAGCGAGGACCACACGGTCATCCTGTGGGACGTGGTACGCGGGGAGCCGATCGGCACGCCCCTGCGCGGTCACACGAGCGGCGTCTATAGCGTCGCGTTCGGTCTCGACGGACAGACCATTGCCTCGGCGAGCTACGACAGCACGGTCATCCTGTGGGACTTCATTCGGCAGAAGCAGATCGGCGCGCCCCTGCGCGGACACCCCGGCGAAGTCTTGAGCGTGGCGCTCAGCCCCGACGGCCAGGCCCTCGCCGCGGCGAGCGCCGATGCGGTCATTCTGTGGGACCTCGAGGGCGCGCAACCGCGTCGCGAAGCGCCTCTGTTCGGACACCGGCACCTGGTCACCAGCGTTGCCTTCAGCCGCGACGGCCAGACCCTCGCGTCGGGGAGCGTGGATGGCACGGTCATCCTGTGGGACGTCGCGCGCCGGCAACCGCTCGGCGCGCCACGGCGCGGTCACGCTGATTACGTCCTGAGCGTCGCGTTCAGCCCCGATGGCCAGACCCTCGCGTCGGCGAGCAAGGACGGCACGGTCATCCTGTGGGACGTCGCGCGCCGGCAGCAGCGCGGCGCGCCGCTGCGCGGGCACACCGGCGCCGTCTTGAGCGTCGCGTTCAGCCCCGACGGCCAGACCCTCGCCTCGGCGAGCGTGGACGGCACGGTGATCCTGTGGGACGTGGCACCGGCACGCCTGGTCCGTCGCGCTTGCGCCAACGCGGGCCGCAACCTCTCACTGGCCGAATGGAACCAGTACCTCGGTCCCGAGGTCCCCTACCACCGCACCTGCCGCGACTGGCCAGCAGGCGAGGGGGCGCCGCCCGATGCCCTGGTGAGGGACAGCCTATGAGCACCCCCGTCCTGTTCCTCGCATTCTCCAACGATGCCGATGCGCACCTCGAGCTGCTGAAGACCGAAAGCAAGAACGTCTTCAGTGCACTGCGCGATCTCGACGAGAAGGAGTTCGTCAAAGTCCATCGCGAGGAGAGCGCCGACGTCGACGCGCTCTTTGACTCGCTGGTTTCCTTCAAGGACCGGGTCGCCGTTTTCCACTACGGGGGCCACGCCGATGGCATGACGCTCCGCCTGGAAGGCGGGGCGGGGCACGCGGGGGGGATCGCCAAGCTGCTGGGCGAGCAGACCAACTTAAAGCTCGTCTTCCTCAATGGCTGCGCCACGCGGCCGCAGGTGGACCTGCTCCTGGCCGCCGGGGTCAAGGCGGTCATAGCGACGTCGGTGCCGATCCGCGACGACAAGGCGACCGAGTTTGCCGCCCAGTTTTATCAGGCGCTCGCCAATCGGCGCACCATCTCCCAGGCCTTCGGCCTCGCCCAGGCCTTCCTCCAGACCAAGTACGGCGACGTCAAGGACATCGGGGTGGTCAAGCTGCGCGACGTGAGCGCCAGCGAATCGCCGGATCCCGGCGTTGCCATCCCGTGGGGGCTCTACGTCAAGGAAGCGAACGAAGCCGAGGTCATGAACTGGAAGCTCCCCTACTACCGTACCGTGGGGCTCCCGCAGGACATGATCCAGTACATCGGGAAAAGCTTCAAGGCCAATCTTTACGTGATGCTGGTGCTGGACGAGATGGCCAAGTACAACCCGGACATCTACACCCAGATGATGGAGCAGAAGGGCGGCGAGTCGGTGAAGCGCGACTCGCGCGAGTACCCCGAGCTCATCGTCCGAAACTTCCCCTGGCCGTTGGGCTCACAGATCAGGTTGCTGCGTCACAGCGATACGCCCGGCGCCGAGCGGCTCGAGGTGTTGATCAGTGCCTACGTGCGGACATCGCAGCTGCTCTACTACATCCTGCTCTCCAACCTGTGGGAGCAGAGCCGGCTCAAGAAGATCGCGCTGCCCAAGCCGTTCGACGCCGGCCTGCTGATGGACGCCCGCGGCTTCGGAACGTTCGACTTCCTGGCGAAGACGGTCGAGCTGTACCGGCTGTTTCACGACCAGGGTGTGGCCCCCTACGTCGCCGAGTACGAGCGGGTGGCGGAGGCGTGGGAGGACCCGGCGGGACAGCTCCAGAAGGCCCACGCCTATCTGGAGCAGCTCCGCGCCGAGCTGCTGACGGGCGCACCGGCCAGCGACCTCGAACAGCGTTGTGTGACGGCGGAGCAGGCGCTGTCGGTGGTGCTGAAATCGGCTGCCTTCCTCGCCCGCTACCGCATGCTGACGGTGCGCAGCATCGCGATCGAAGCGCCCCGCTTCGAGGCGGTGGCGTACGAGCTGGACCTGGGGCCGCTCAATGCGGCCGACAACAGCGCCCTCGGCTTGTACCAGGACGCGGCGCACCGCCGCAAGACACGCTACAGCAACAGCCAATCCATCGTGCTCGTCCGGAATGAGGACCAGCTGGACGACTGCCTCAACCTCTCCCCGTTCATCGTCGACAAGAACACGTTCGTGAGCGGGAAGAAGGACCTCGCGGACATCTTCATGCTCGCCTACGAAGAGGAAGGGGGCCGGCTCGTCTATCTCGCCGTGGATCACGGCATCCGCTACGCCCTCGAGAACGAGCGCGACCGCTTCCACACCGACATGACGCGCGAGGACTTCACCGAAGGGCGCAACCTCAGCGGGAGTGCGAGCGCCCCCGACTCCTTCGGGCTCGGCGCCAGCTTCGGCCTCGAACCGCAGGTGCGCAGCGAGAGCGGGGTGAAGGTGTTCCAGGTGCTGCGCGATCAGTTCGACTCCTGCATCGCCGACCTGGGAGCGGCGCCGTGAGTCGCAGCCCCTTCAAGTTCCTCGACGCGTACCAGAAGGAGGACGTGGACCGCTTCTTCGGGCGCGAGCGCGAGACGGCTCAATTGTACAACGCCGTGCGCGCGTCGAACCTGGTGCTCGTGTACGGGGCGTCGGGAACCGGCAAGACGAGCATCATCAACTGCGGGCTGGGAAACCAGTTCGTCGACTCCGACTGGCTCCCGCTGTACGTGAGGCGCGGCACGGACCTCAACCAATCGCTCGAGCGCGTGATCACCGGCGCGATGAAGGGCGACGGCCTGCCGGCGGAGGCGCCCATCACCGAGCGGATTCGCGCGCTCTACCTCGACTACTACCGTCCCATCTACCTCGTCTTCGACCAGTTCGAGGAGCTGTTCATTCTGGGGAGCGCGGCCGAGCAGCAGCGCTTTTACGAGACGGTGCGCCAGATCATCGGGGCCGGCAGCAACAGCAAGGTGCTGATCGTGATCCGGGAGGAGTACATCGCGTATCTCTCGGAGTTCGAGAAGATGGTGCCGGCGCTGTTCGACAACCGGCTCCGGATCGAGAAGCTGAACGATTCGCACCTGGCCCGCATCATCGTCGGCACGGCGCGAGCGGTCGGGATTCAGGTCACCGATCCGCCGGCGACGGTGTCCCGCATCCTCGAGAACATCCGCGACCGGCGCACCGGCATCGATCTCACCAATCTCCAAGTCTACCTCGATCGCTTGTGGCGCGCCGATCTGGAGCGGCAGGGAACCGAGACCCCCGCCACGGTCACGTTCGACCCCGCGCTCGTCGAGCGGGTCGGCAAGCTGGGGAACGTGCTCTCCGCCTTCCTCGACGATGAGCTGGTCGCCATCGAGGCCGGGCTCGCGAAGCGCGGGGTGGCGCAGCCGCAGGGGATCCCGCTCGAGGTGCTGTTCGCGCTGGTGACCGAGGAGGGGACGAAGCGGAACCTCGACGTCGCGTCGATCCTCGACGCGCTGCCGGGGAACCGCGACATTGGGGAGCCGAACCTGCGGTTTTGCCTGTCGGAGTTCGAGCGCATCCGGCTGGTGCGGCCGCTGGCGGGATAAGCCAAGGAACGAAAGAGCCATGGAATACCTTGATTTCGAGCTGCGGATCGCCCCGGGCGCCGGGCGCGAATACCCGGTATCGGTGTTGCACTCACCCGCTGGCGAAGCCAGTGGCACGATGCGGTTTCCCTTCGACACCCTGGCCCTCCAAAGTAATCTCCAGATGTTGCAGATCGCGCTGCTCCGGTCCGGGGGCGTGCGGCGCGACGTGATGAGCGATGAGCAGCAGTCGGTGGTCGAATTCGGGCAGCGGCTATTTGAGGCGCTGATGCCCGACGCGGTGCGCGAGAGCTTCCGGCGCAGCCAGGATCGGGCGCGGAGCGCGGGCCGGGGTTTGCGGCTGCGGCTGCGGATCGAGGCGCCGGAGCTGGCGGCGTTGCCATGGGAGTACCTCTACGACCCGAGTGATGGGGATTACGTCTGCCTCTCGCGGGACACGCCGGTGGTCCGCTACCTGGAGCTCGATCGGCCCCCGGAGCCGGTGGAGGTGCATCCGCCGCTCTCGATTCTGGGGATGATCGTCAGCCCGAGCGACCGCGCCGCCTTGGACGTTCAGCGCGAGCGGCAACGCGTGGAAGGCGCCACAGCGGCACTGCGCGGGGCGGGCCTGCTGAAACTGACCTGGCTCGAGGGCTCGACCTGGCGGGATCTGCAAAAGGCGATGCGCCAAGGACCGTTTCACATCTTCCATTTCGTGGGGCATGGGGGCTTCGACAGTACCTCCCGCGAGGGCGTCGTCGCCTTGACCGATGAGGCCGGCAAGACGGCGCTGCTCAGCGCCACCCAGCTGGGGCGGGTGCTCGCCGATCACCAATCGCTGCAAATGGTGGTGCTCAACTCCTGCCTCGGCGCCAAGGGGAGCGGCACCGACGTGTTCTCGAGCACCGCGTCGATCCTGGTGCGACGGGGCGTGCCGGCCGTGATCGCGATGCAGTACGAGATCAGCGATGACGCGGCGGTCGAGTTTGCGCACTCGCTCTACGAGGCCCTGGCGGACGCGATGCCGGTGGACGCGGCGGTGGCCGAGGCCCGCAAGGCGATCAGCCTGTCGGTGACCAACACGGTGGAGTGGGGGACGCCGGTGCTGTTCATGCGGTCGCCCGACGGCGTGCTGTTCCGCATCATAGGCATGACACCGTCTGTGGCACGGGCCTCGGGTAGGCTGAGCGGCGCCAGGGTGGCGCCGGTAGAGACTCCCCAGGATGCCGCACAGCGTCCGGCAGCCGTGCAAGCGCAGCGCGCGGCGGAGCAAACGGAACAGCGGCGGCAGGAAGCTGCCGCCGAGGCAAAGCGCCAAGTGGTAGCGCAAGTGCCCACCCCGCGCCCGCAGCACGTTCCGCCAGCTCCAGCCCGCACCGCGGTGCCGCGACGACGGCGCTTCCGCAAGCCCGCGTGGTGGATCGGCGGGTCGGCGGTGGTGGTCATCGTGTTGCTCTGGGCGCGTTCCGGTGGCAAGCAGCCCTCACCGCTGGGTCCCACCGTGGACTTCCGCGCCGAGCCGACGGTCGTTCAGCGGGGAGAGCGGACCACGCTGACGTGGGCGGTAGAGAATGCGGACACCGCCCGTCTAGAGGTTGACGAAAACGGTGACGGCGGTTGGGTCGCCCTGGCGGAGCTCACGGTCGAAGCGGATCGCACGACCAGGGGATCGAGGGAGGTGTTCCCGAACCGAGGTGCCTTCTACCGAGTATTCGCCTTCGGACCCGGCGGCGGCGTGGCGGGGAGCAGCATCCCAGTCGAGGTGACCCCGCCTCATGTGGTGCTCTCGCTGGCGGATAGCATCGCGGCCGTGACCGCCATCCAACCGGTCTGGACCGGACTCCGGCGCTCCGCGAACCGGTGCGGCGGCACGTTCGACTACTTTCCGGAAGGCGGGATGAGGATCTTCTATTGTCATCTGCAGTCGCTCAACGCCAACCCGTACGCATTGCTTCAGCGGCTTGCCGGTACGCCCGCATTCGTTCAGGGGCCTCATTCGGCTGGCACCCTCTCCCTCCAGCAGCGGAACGCCTTCGGCCACTACGATCCACGCTTCGTGGGATGGATGGTGGATTATCTGGTGCCGGGGGCCCACGACTCACAGTTCAGATCCCTCACCCAGCCGCTGTACGATGAGTTCGTGAAACCTCTCGCCAGAGTCTTCTTCGTGACCTACCAGAAGGCTCAGGCCGACTCGGCGTGTTTCGGACGGGAGGTCAGGGAGTACGCCGCCAAGGTGGATAGCCGACAGCTCCCGCCTGGATACTACGAACGATTCTACGGCTTCATGGGTGACGGGTTCTGCCAGAGCGGTGGCTTGGACGACGGCGGATACGACGGCAACGTCGTCAAGACCACGGTCGCGTTCTGGATCAGAAGGACCATCGACGGAACCGCGGGAGATTTTTACCGAGGCTTGGAGAAGCTGCTCCAGACCTACGACCCGGACCTCCTGGCCACGTCGACCTCCAGGTAGCGCGGGCCCCGGGCTGTGGAACGCACCGCCTTCGCCGGTGCGGGGTGTGGCGGCTCGAGCTGCGCCAGGTCCCTCAGGTTGCGTGTGAACCGCACCGTGAGCATTGCAAGCATCGCGAGGCCCGCGGCGGCGAACACCGTATCGGCCACCACGCGGATGGGCATCGCCCCGAGCCCGGGGATGTACCCGTGCAGAGCGAGTCCCGCGTTCACCGCGATGAGAATCAACCGGACCTCGGTCGGGCCCAGGCGGCCGTAGCCCAGCCGGAACGCGCCGAACACGGCGGACTCGAGGTACACGTTGATCGACAACGCCAGGTACACGACGACGAGCCCCAGCGCCACGCCGAGGCTCACGAAGGGCGACAACCCGAGCCCGATGCCGATCGCGGCCGTCGCAAACGCGTCCACGATATGGTCGAGGTAGTACCCATAGCGGGGTCGCTCGGCAAAGCGCACCCGCGCGAGCGTCCCGTCCAGGCTGTCGCCGAACCAGTTCAGCACCAACATCGCGCTCGCGACCCACAGCCACCCGGCATGAAGCCCGGAGAGCGCGTACGCCACTCCGGCACCGGTGGCCGCCAATACTCCCACGGCCGTGAGCTGATCAGAGGTGACCCACGCCGGCAGTCGCACGGCGATCTTACGGAGCAGTCGCCGCTCCGGTTCTGCGAGGAGAAAGGTCAGCTCTCGTTTCGCATCAGACGAACCCATCGTACCCTCCGGTTGCGCGTCCCGGGGACACGATGAGGGGAGGGGCTCAAGCGGATTTCAAGCCTTCATGCGACGGCGCTCCATCAGGTCATCCTTGACCGCAAAGCCGTGTCGCTCGTAGAGGTTGCGGCTTTCCGGGGTGGGCCACAGGATGACCGCATCGACGCGCCGCGCATCGCACGCGTGCATGGCGGCGGCGAGCAGGGCGCCGCCCGCGCCGTGGCCGCGTCGTTCCGGCTGCACGTAGAGGTTGCTCACATAGCCGTGCAGCTCGGGCTCGGCGACCGGGTTCGGGATCTTCTCGAACAGGCCGAGCCAAACCGTTCCCACAATCCTCCCGTGATGCTCGGCGACCCAGCAGCGCCAGGCGCCTCCAGCGGCCAGGCGCTCGGTCATCCAGCCGGTGCAACGCGCCACAAACGCCGGCTCGGGCTCCGTGGGCGGGTCGATCGCGGCGCGGAACGCGTAGCGGAGGCGCGCCAGCGCCGCGGCGTCGGCCGGGGTCGCGGGCCGGATCGATATGTCAGTGACCGGGGGCCTCGACTGCGTCTAGGGCCAGCGACACGCCGGCAGCTGTGACAGCGCCTCACGCAATCCGGTGAGGCGAAACGACACCGTCTGCTCGGCGCCGAACGCGCGGTACTTCACCGTGAGTTTGCCGGCCGCCAAGAGCTGCGAAAACAGCTGCGGTGAGAAATATGGGCTCTTGTCCGCGCCCAGATACGCCACCTGCCGCGTGGCGCGACGTCCGGTCGGGGTGACGACCGCGTCCCCATAGTCGAGAATCGTGAGAAATGCCTTGATGGGTGTCCGCCGGCCGTCGAAGCGGAATTCCACGTAGCCCAGCTCTCCGCCGAACGGTTCGAGCGGTTGCCCGGCGAAAAAGAGCAGGCTCCGGCCTTCCGATCCGGGCATGCGGTCGCCGCAGGCGAGGATGATCGTCGCCCGCCGGTATTCCTCGACGGTTGCGGTATCCCGTATGCCGGGCCAGTCGTCGGCTCGGACGATCAGGCGCCGGTCAGTGGCGCCTGTCAGATCGTCGGTGGTTTCCACCAGGCGCCAGCCCGGGGACTGGGCGGAGAGGCCGGCGGCGAGCGCCGCGACGAGGAATGGCAGCAGTTGTTTGGGCATAGGGGAAATTTGGCGCGGATCGCCGGCCGGCGCGACCGCCTGGGTGACGACACCCGCACACCACGCGGGGGAACCCGGTGGGCGGGTTGGGTATCATTGGGCGGCAAATCGGTGCTTGACGAACGGTATACTTTCTATCCTCAACCTGTCCCCTCAATTCCCGGAGTCGTTCCAATGAAGAGTCTCACGCTCAGTTCGCTGGCCCTCCTCCTGGTCAGCGCCCTGCCTCGGACCGCCGCGGCGCAGGCCGCCCCGTCGGGCGTCCGCGGCGACATGATCGCCCAGATCGACGATGCCGCGGGCAAGATCCAGCAGCTCGCCGAGGCTATCCCGCAGGACAAATACTCCTGGCGTCCGGGCACGGGCGTCCGCTCGGTGAGCGAAGCGTTCATGCACGTCGCGGGCGGGAACTACTTCCTGATGACGTTCGCCGGCGTGAAGGCTCCGGCCGGCACTTCCGAGAACATGGACGCGATCACCGACCGCGCCAAGGTTGTCGACGAGTTGAAGCGCTCGTTTGCGCATGTACGCGCCGCCATCACTGCTGCCTCTGATGCAGACCTCGACAAGCCCACTGAGATGTTTGGTCAGAAGACGACCTATCGCAACGTTTACCTGACCGAGGTGGCCCACGTACACGAGCACCTCGGCCAGCTCATCGCCTACGCGCGCATGAACGGCATCACGCCGCCCTGGTCCATGCCGGCACGCTGAGGCAAACGTCTCGACCTGTCTCAATGAAGCTCCGGGCCCCCGGTCGTCGACCGGGGGCTCGTAGTTTGCCCACGGTGGCGCAGATGCATATTCTCCAATAGGGTTTCGACTCATTGCGGTCAGACTGATTCCCGTTCGATGGACCATACGACATGACAGAAGAAACGGTCAGGGTTTTCGCGACGAGTGGTCGGAGAAACGCGGCAAAGGTGGGCATCGGCTTTGGGAGTGCGCTTGCGATCACCATCTCCTGGGGCGCCAATAAGTCGATTCTCTGGGCGATCTTTCACGGCTTCTTGTCGTGGGTCTATGTGATCTACTATGCGATCAGGTATTAGTGAGCGCCACGCGTCGTCTACTGCGCCACTTTCTCGCGGCACTTGCCTATCGCACCCAGAAGGCGCTGCGTGACGCCCCGGTCTCATTCGGGTCGTTTCAGGCCGGCCAGCAGGTTCGCACGCCCACCGAGCTCGTGCGTCACATGACCAGTGTGCTCGGCTATGCTCGCACCTTCTTTGTCGGTGGCCGGTACCGAGCCGAGCCGCTTCCGGATCTCGCCGCCGAAGTCGGGCGATTTCACGAGATGCTGGGTCACCTCTCAGAACATCTTGCAGCCGACACCCCCTTAAAAGGGACGACCGAGGAACGGCTGCTCCAGGGCCCGTTCGCCGATGCGATGACGCATGTCGGCCAGCTGGCGGTGCTGCGTCGCCTGAGCGGCTCGCCGGTGCCGCCCGAGAACTTCGTCGTTGCCGAGATCGATCCGACGAACCTGGGGCCGTCCCAACCCCTACCGGCGAGCCCCGATCAGGTTTGGCCAGAGGCGCCGCGCCCCGTTGACTAAAGTCGTGCAGCGCGGCCTGCTGCTGCTGCTGTGCGCCTGCAGCGAATCGCTGCCGTCACCGCCACCGCCGCCGCCGCCACCCACCGTGGCGCAGGTGGGCCAGTGGTCTGCCGTGCAACCCGCCCCGATCGTGCAGCTCCATCTTCACCTCTTGCCAGACGGGAAGGTGCTGAGCTGGGGCAAGTTCGGTGAGCCGCAGCTATGGGATCCGGCCACCGGCAGCTTCACGGCGGTCCCGTCACCTTCCCGGCTGTTCTGCGCCGGCCACGACTTCCTCCCCGACGGCCGGCTGTTCGTGGCGGGCGGGCACATTGAAGACTTCCACGGGTTGCCGAATGCGAACGTCTTCGATCCGGGCACCGCGACCTGGCAGGCGCTGCCGCCGATGGCCGCGGGGCGTTGGTATCCCACCACCACGACCCTGCCGAACGGCGACGTCCTGACACTCGCGGGCACCGACACCGGCGCGGCCGACGTGACGATCCCGGAGGTGTGGGACGGCGCCGGCTGGCGCCAACTCACGGGGGCGGCCTTCGTGCTGCCGTACTACCCCCGAATGTTCGTGGCGCCGGACGGCCGCGTTTTCTACGCCGGCGAGGGGCAGCAATCGCTCTACCTCGACGTGACGGGTACGGGCCGCTGGACCGGTGGCCCGCGGCGACTGTTCGGGACACGGGATTATGGATCCGCCGTCATGTACGAGCCGGGCAAGATCCTCTATGTGGGTGGCGGGGACCCGCCTACCAACACGGCGGAGGTCATCGACCTCAATGAGCCGAACCCCGTGTGGCGCTCCACCGGGTCGATGAGATTCCGGCGTCGCCAGATGGACGCCACCCTGCTCCCGACCGGCGAGGTGCTCGTCACGGGGGGCACGGAAGGCAACGGCTTCAATAACCCGGTGGGCGCCGTGCACATCGCGGAGCTCTGGAGTCCCGCGACCGGCCGGTGGACGCGGATGGCCGCGAACCGCGTGACCCGCATTTACCACGGGACCACCCTGCTGTTGCCGGACGGCCGGCTGCTGCACACCGGCAGTGGCGACGCGGGCGGGACAGTGAACGAATTGAACTTCGAGCTGTACTCACCGCCGTATCTCTTCCAGGGCCCGCGCCCGACGATGTCGGGCGCCGTGCCCGGCATCGTCGCGTATGGCGACACGGTCGTCGTCGAGACGCCGGACGCTGCCGGCATTGCCAAAGTGACGTTGATTCGGCTCGGCTCGGTGACGCACGCGCTGGACCAGGGCCAGCGCCTCGTTCCCCTGACTTTTTCCCAGGTTGCTAATGGGGTGTCGATCGCTTTCCCGGCGACCGGGATGATCGCCCCACCCGGTCCGTACATGCTCTTTCTCGTGAACGGCTCGGGCGTGCCGTCCGAGGGGAAGATCGTGCTGGTGCGGCAATGATTTCCCGCACCTCCCGTCTTCGCGTTGCCGCACTCGTGGCACTTCTGGCTGCGGCGTGTGGCAAAGACAACACCGCGCCCAGCCCGTCGCTTGTCGGCACGTGGGACCTCATCGGGTTCACCGACATGGGAGTGGCCGCCGTGACCACCGGGACCTGGGTGTTCCGAACTGACAGCACGTTCAGCGTCATCGGTTCGACCACGTTTCCGGGCGAGCCGACCGATTCTCTCGTTCTGGATGGCACCTATGTCCAGAGCGGCAACAATGTGGTGTTGACCATCGGTGTCGAGACGGGCAGCTGGACCATCACGGCGAGCGGCGACCAGGTAACGCTCACGGAGGTTGAGCCACCGCCGGCGAACACCATCACGCTCAAACGGCCTTGACTGGCTATCCAACGGTGGCAGATTACCACGCGCTGTTGCCGTACCCCCCCAACGCACTGGATGACACGATGGTCTGCCGCCCTCGGCACGTAGGACGGACCGCGCGACACGCCGCCGTGGCCCTGGCCTCATTGCTGGCTCTCGGGTCGAGCGGCTGCGGCCGAGCGACCACTTCCGAAATGTCCGCGACCCGCATCGCCATCAACGACAACCGCCAGTCTGGAGGTCTGCTGAAGGACGGGACATTCCGCATCAGTCTCGAGGCACGCACCGGCCAGTGGCAACCCGAGGGCGCGGCGGGAAAATCGCTCGACGTGGCCGCGTGGGCTGAAGCGGGAAGACCGATGCAGAATCCGGGGCCGCTGATTCGCGTTCCCGCGGGCACGGAGGTACGCGCGACGCTGCGCAACACGCTCGCGAAGCCGCTCACGGTCTATGGATTCGGTGCCACGCGGGGTATTGCCGACAGCGTGATCCTCGAACCCGGCGCGACGCGGGAAGTCAGCTTCACCGCGACCACGCCGGGCACGTATTACTACGCCGGGAAAACCGTGGCTGGACCGCTGCTCGCGCGCCTGGACGAAGATACGCAGCTCAACGGCGCGATCATCGTGGATCCGGCCGGGGGGCCGCCGACACCCGCGGAGCGCGTGTTCGTGATCTCCTGGTACTTCACGCTCGACTCGACGAGTGGGAGCGGCCTGGGTCACGGCACGATGACGATCAACGGGCTCTCGTGGCCGCATACCGAGCGCCTCGACTACGTCCAGGGTGACAGCGTACGGTGGCGGGTCGTCAACCTGACGTCGGTCGATCATCCGATGCACCTCCATGGGTTCTATTTCCGCATGGATGGGAAGGGCGACGGCATCACGGATACGACCTACGCGCCGGCCGATCGCCGCCTGGCGGTCACGGAGATGCTCGATCCGTTCCACACGATGACGCTCGCGTGGTCGCCTACCCGCCCGGGCAACTGGATCTATCACTGCCATTTTGCCGGCCACCTGTCGAACCTGGTGGCGCTCGATACGGAAGGTGGCGTGGCCCAGCCGGACACGATGGGGCACATGACGCATCCTTCTGACCAGCCGCACCAGATGTATGGTTTGGTGATGGGGATCCGGGTCGCCCCAAAGGGTAGGCTCGTGCGATCGACCCAGGAACCGCGACCAATCCGGTTGCTGGTGCGTTCCAAACCCAACGTGTACGGCGCGCACCCCGGCTATGCCTTCGTGCTCGGAGGGTCGGCCGACGAAGCGAACCCGGACGCCATGCCCGTCCCGGGGCCGACCCTCGTGCTCCAGAAGGACCAGCCTGTCGCCGTCACGATCGTGAACCAGACGCGCGATCGTGCTGCCATCCACTGGCATGGCATCGAGCTCGAGAGCTTGCCGGACGGGGTGCCGGGATGGAGCGGGTCGGGGAAGGACATTCTGCCCTCGATCGCTCCCGGCGATTCCTACACCGTGCGCTTCACGCCGCCGCGTGCGGGAACGTTCATGTATCACTCGCACTTCAACGAGTTCCGCCAGATTACGTCGGGATTGTACGCCCCGCTCGTGGTGCTCGAGCCCGGACAGACGTTCGATCCGGAGACGGATCGCATTCTGCTGTTCAGCGATGGCGGGCCCACGGAAAACGTCATCGCCGGGCCGTTCCCCCCGGTGCTCCTGAACGGACAGGCGCAACCGGGTCCGATCGACTTGCGCGCCGGCGTGACCTACCGGTTCCGGGTGATCGGCATCAACGGCGATCTTCCCAATACGCTCGAGATCACCCAGGGCGCCAAGCCTATCGCGTGGCGCGCGGTCGCGAAGGATGGCGCGGCGCTGCCTCAGAACCAGGCGGTCACGCGTCCAGCGAAGATGATATTCGACCCGGGCGAGATTTATGACTTCGAGTACACGCCGAGCGCGGCGGGCGAGCTGACGCTGACCTACGGCCCTCCGCCGTTCCTGCAAGTCCCCGGCACGAAGCTCACGTCGGTGCGGGTGCGGATCAGGGGAGAGGTGAGTTTGCGCTGAGGCGATGGGGAAAGGGAACGAGAAATGGGGCGCGCCGCCTATCACGCGACGCGCCCCAATGTGTTTCGGTACGGCAGGACGACCTAGGGTCGGCGCGCCGGCCGCTTGGGCGTCCAGAACGTCGGATCAGCTTGAGCGTCGAGTCCGGCGGCAAGAGCGGGGG
>DATBLG010000135.1:0-26476 GCA_036555485.1 Gemmatimonadales bacterium
GACGATCTCCGCCACCATCTCTGTGCGGGGCAGCAGCTGCACTTCGGCATTGCTGGCGAGCAGAAACGAATAGAGCCCCAGCATCACGCTGTAGACGAGGATCAGGTGCAGCGCTTTGCCGCCGATCCAGAGGTCGCGGAGATCCCGCACGAACACGACCCACCAGGCGGGCTTCACTTAATTCCCTCCGACGTCAGGTGCAGGAACACGTCCTGGAGCCGGCCACCCTGAGGCTCGAAGCTCAACACCGTGATGTTTGCGCGAATCAGGGTTTCCAGGATCCGGTTGTTGACGGCGTGTTCCGCCTCGGACAGGCCGTTCAACTCCACGCGCAGCCAGCCCGCCGTGCCGCTCGCCGCGGCCACGTGTTTGACCGCCGGTATCGTTTCCAGGGCCCGAACCGAGGCCTCGACCGACGGGGTTGGAACCCGAACCCGTACGACGTCCTTCTCGGCGTGTCCAATGACATCGGCCACGTGTCCCGACGCCACGACTTCACCGGCGCTGAGAATGACCACGTCATCGCAAACCTGTTCCACTTCGGCCAGCAGGTGGCTGCACAGGACCACGCCAGCCTTTCGCTCCCGGGCAATCCGCCGGACCAACTCCCGCAGCTCCTGTTGGCCGCGAGGGTCCAGGCCGAGGGTCGGTTCATCGAGGAAGACGACCGCGGGATCGTTGACGAGTGCGCGCGCCAGTCCCAGTCGCTGCCGCATGCCGTGACTGTAGGACCCGACGAGCGATTTGGTTCTGCGCTGCAGGCCCACCTCGTCCAGCAGCTTCAGCCCGTACGTCCGGGCGTCATTCGCGGAGCGCCCATACAGCTGTCCGAAGTACGTCACGTACTCGATCGCGGTCATTTGCTTGGGCAGCCCGAAGGTTTCCGGCAACACGCCGATCCTTTGCCGGATGCGTTCCGGAAACTCGTGACCGATGCCGTCGACCGTGAACCGGCCGGAATCGGGCTGCAAGATCGTCGTGAGGATACGGATCGACGTGGTCTTCCCCGCTCCGTTCGGCCCGAGAAACCCCAGCAGCCGCCCGGCCTTGAGCGAGAACGACAGCCCGCGCAGTGCGGGTCTGGGTCCGTACGACTTGCGCAACTCCTCGGCGACCAGCACGTCGGTGCCAATGTTCTCAACCATTGGTGCGATCCTCCCCGCTTGCCGGCTTGAGTCCGTGCCGGCTGACGACGTCGTTATGCGACCGGCACCGGTCGCTGCCGATGCATTCCGATTCATGGCGAGCTAGGCTCCTTCCGGCGCGGCCTGCAGGCCGAGGTCCGGTTCACGGCGGCCGCCAAACCGCAGGTACAGCGCGGGCACGACGTGGAGGTTGAACACCGTCGTCGTCACGAGACCCCCGAGAATGACCGCCGCGATCGGGTGCACGATCTCGAGCCCGGCGACCTTGCCGAGCACCACTAGAGGCAGCATTGCCGCGGCGGTCGTTATCGTCGTCACCAAGACCGACGCGAACCGCTCCCGTGTCCCGCGCAGCACGAGCCCGGGGCCAAACTTTTCGCCCTCAACCTCTTCGAGATGTTGATAGTGCCGAATCAGCATGATGCCATGGCGAACGGCGATGGCCAGCAACGTGAGGAATCCCATGAGCGAGCCGAGCGACAATATGCCGCCGTCGAACAGTGCAGCGAATACGCCGCCGACCAGCGCCACCGGCAGGGCCAGGAAGAAGAGCGATGCCAGGCGCCAGCTCCGGAACGCGGCCTGGAGCAGGAGTAGAATCCCGATCGCGACGGCGAGCGCGAAGCTGAGCATGCGCTCTTCGGCGGCCTCCCGCTCGGCAGACTCGCCGAGCACGGCCGGGTAGTACTCGACCGGGAAGTGGACGTTATCGAGGCGATTCTCGACCGCATCGACGACGGAGCTGAGATCGCGCCCGCGCACGCCGGCGACCACGTCGATGCGATTCTGCAGCGCCTCGTGGTGAATGACGGTGGGCGTTGACGCGATGCGCACGTCCGCCACTTCCGAAAGGCGTACGTGACCGCCGCGCGGCGTATCGAGCAGGAGATTGCGAATGTCGCTCACGCTGTTGCGCAACTGAGGCGTGCCCCACACCACGACGTCGTACATCTTCTGTTCCTCGAAGAGGAACCCGACGTTGAGACCGGCGTACATCGTGGCCGCCGCCCGCCGCACGTCGCCCGGCTTGAGCCCATAGGGTTCGGCTTTGGCGAGGTTGACCTGGATTTCCACCTGCGGCTGTTCGACGTACCCGTCCACACGCAGGTCCACGAGGCCCTCGACGTTCGACAGCGCCTGCCGAACCTCTTCCGCCTTGGCCATGAGCATGTCGCGCCGCTTGCCGTATACGCGCACGACGACCGACTGACTGGATCCCGCCAGGACCTCGCGGATTCTGTCCGTGAGGTAACTCTGCACATTGCGAGCGAGTCCCGGATACCCGTCGACCGTCTCCTGAATGGCGGCCACGGTCGCATCGTAGTCGGCCTTTGGATCGATGCTCACCCACAGCTGACTGGCGTTCACATCGACCACCTGATCGCCCGTGATGGCCCGTCCCACATGGACGTAGGCCCCGCTAACTCCTGGAAGGGCCCGCACCTCACGGCTGGCCAGCGTCATCATCCGGGCCATAGCCGGATGCGACGTGCCCGGCGCGCCGACCCAGTCGATCCGCAGCTGCCGTTCCTGGAACGCCGGGAGCAGCGACTGCCCGAGGAACTGCCACACCACGAGACCGGCGGCCACCAGACCCACGGACGCGACCAGCGCGGAACGCGGGGCATTGAGGGTCCGCGCCAGCACCACGTCGTAGCCGCGCCGCAGCCACTCGATGAGCGGTGAGGCGCGCCGCTCGAGCGGGGTGTTCCGCAGGAGCAATAGCCCGAGCACCGGGGTGACCGTCATCGCGACCAGCATGGCGGCTACCAACGAGAAGGCAAACGAGAGAGCGAGCGGCTTGAAGAATGCGCCAGCCAGCCGCTCCATCAGGAACACCGGCACCACGGCCAACAACAGGATCAGGGTTGCGTAGAGCATCGGGGCGCGCATCTCGAGCGCCGCATCGATGACGATGCTGACGGCGGATTCGTGCGCTCCCGTCTCCCGACGCCGCCGCAGTCGCTGGAGCATGGCGTCGACGCCCAGGATGGCGTCGTCCACGACGACTGCGAGCGAGATCACGAGCCCTGCCAGGACCATCGTGTTGAGCGTCGCGCCGGCCGCCCCGACCATTGCGGTCGCGACCACGATTGCCAACGGGATAGCCACGAGGCTGATCACGGCGGCGCGCCAGTCGTACAGCAGCGTAACGAGCAACAGCACGACGAGCACGGCGGCGACAATGAGCGCCGTGTTGAGATTGCTGAACGCCGTCTCAATGAAGCTCGCCGCCCGGAACACGGAGAGGTCCAACTCTACGCCGGGAAGGCCGGGCCGCAGCTCCGCCAGTGCCGCCTCCACCCCGCGCGTCACTTCCAAGGTGTTCGCCCCCGGGAGCTTCTCGATGACCAGCAGGAGCCCCGGACCGTCAGCGAGGAGCGCGTCCCCGATGAGCGGCGGATGCCCTTCGACTACGGTGGCCACGTCTCCGAGACGCAGCGTCGATGCGCCTTCGACCATCACACGGGCCAGGTCCTGCGGCGTGGACAACGGCAGGACGTGGCGGACCTCAAGGCGTTGCTGGGGACCATCGATCCACCCGCCCGAACCGGGGAAGGACGCTTCGAGAAAGGTCAACGGGGAAATCCACAATGCGTTCCCAGCGGTTTGGATGACCTGGCTCTGGGTCACGCCGCGGGCGCGCAGTCGTTCCGGATCGATCTGGACCTGCAGCTGCCGATCCCGATCACCCCACACCGCCACGTTGGCCACGCCCGTGACGCCCAATAACCGGGGCTTGATCGTCCAGCGGGTGAGGACGGAGAGGTCGATCAGGGACACGTCCTTCGATGACAGCCCGATCATCGCGACCCGGCTCGTCGCCGACATCGGCTGCATCATGACCGGCGGTTTGGATGCGTTGGGGAGCGCATACGCCAACGTCAGGCGCTCCTGCACCATCTGCCGCGCCGCCATGATGTCCGTCCCGGGCTCGAAGATCATGACGACGGACGACAACCCGGGTACCGATCTGGAGCGCATCGTCTGCAGCCACGGTACGCCCGCGACCATCTCCTCCACGTTCAGCGTGACGAGGTCTTCCACCTCGTTCGCCGAGAGACCCAGGGCTTCGGTCTGGATCTCGACGTAGGGCGGCGCGAACTCGGGAAGGACGTCGACTGGCATGTCGCGCAGGCGCCCGACGCCGACGACCATGATCACCGCGGCAGCGGCGACCACCAGGACCCGGAGCTTCAAGCTCTGTTCAATAATCTGACGCATCATGGCTGAACCTCTGTGTGGAGTCTGTGGCCAACTTCGAACTCAACTCCGGAGCAACCTCCGCCTTGATTCACGGTCACACGCTCACTCGGCCGGCGGCGTACCCGCGTACACCGTCTTGCTGCGTTGATACGCGCTCCGTTCCATCTCGAGCGCCCCGGCGCGGATCTCGGCTACGCCCCTCGCGTCGAGCTGCTCGACCCTCGTCAGCTCCAGCGTCTCTTTGGTCTTTTCGCCCGCGCCTCTCCAGCCGACACGGACGTTGCCGATGCCGCGCGCGTAATACTTGAGCTGTTCGGCGCCCACCTCACCCGCGCTCGTTTCGGCGATCACGATCACATCGTCGTAGCAGGCGGCGGGGACGCAGGTCTTTTGCGCCACTTGATCCACCCGCCCGCGATCGGTCCAGTTGACGGCGGGTGCCCACCCTTCCGCATAGCTCGGTGTCCCGACCTGCGGCTGGGCGTGCATCATGATCCCCGCGCTGGCGCCCTCGAGCCCGTGGAGCCAGGCGGGAGCCGCAACGAACTTGCCGTTGTCGTATTCCTCGGGGTACTCGCCCATGCGCCACACGGTGCCGGTCGAGTCTTGCGCGAAGAACGCGATCTCCGCTTCCACCAGCTCACCATCGCTGTAGTCCAGATCCCACGTGACCACCGAGCGAACGCCGCCGACCAGCTTTGTCAGGTCGGTCACGTTGATCACGACGCGATGCGGAACGGCTGTCCCGTCGTCCTCGATGGTGGTCCCCTCATAGGTGAACCGCATCCCGGGCTTCAGGGGCATCCAGGTGTTGTCGATCTGGCTCGAACGGGTAAAGGTGCTGGGATCGAAGGGTGGGAGATTCTGTGAGGGCTGTTGAGCATCCGCAGGCTGTTGAGCGGCGGTCCTGCTGTCCTGCGCCCCGGCGCAGCGAACGAACAGTCCGACGCACAACACGATCGCAAGCAGGGACGCGAAACGCGATTTCCAGGTCATGCTTCGACACACCTCGAGTGAATTGGGGACCGCCACCGTAGGTGCCCTAAGCAAAATCCGGGCTCCGCGCATCCCTCGCGTCCTGCCCCGACATTGGGTCGAGCGGCTATAACGGTCGCCAGGGCACTTTTGCCACGGTAAACATGAAGGGCACGACGCCAGCGTTTGGTGGCACCTATGCGGTGGATACAGGCGCCTATAACTTTCAGTAACAGCCTCTATTGCCGGGCCTCCGCAGCACGTGCGGTCAAGGCACCACAGCCTGGGCGGCATAATCCCCGCTTTGGCATGGCCGGTATCTTGCTGATACTGTTAGGGATGGCCTTGCGATGAGGGTTCAGACGTTGCACAGCCTATGGGGCGCCGGTATCACGGCGGCGGGGAGCGGGAGGCTGGCGGATACGATTTTCGCCCCCCGCATACGCGCCGAGCGTTTGATCGCGACCAGCCGGGTCGTGCTGGCGCTGTTCTCGCTCCTGGCCGTCTGGCTGGATCCTCACACATCGGGCACTCAGGCGCGGGCGACGTACTTTCTACTGCTCGCGTACGTGAGTTACGCGCTCATCGTGGCGTCGGTGGCCTGGCTGGCGCACGGCCGTATCGTCCGGCTGGGCCTCGTCACCCATGTGCTGGATCTGCTGTTCTTTTCCCTGCTGATCTATCTGACGGAGGGTCCGGCCAGCCCCTTTTTCATCTACTTTACCTTCGCTATCGTGGCCGCCACGCTGCGCTGGCAATGGCGCGGCGCCCTGTGGACCGCAGCGGTCGCTCTCCTCTCGTTTAACGGCATCGGCATCTTCGCCGCCGAGGTGATGAACAACCCGGCGTTCGAGGAGAACCGATTCGTCATCCGGAGCCTCTACCTGGCAGTGATGGCCGGATTGCTCGGGTATCTCGGCGCGTACGAAGAGCGACGGCGGCACGAGATGTCCGAGCTCGCCGCCTGGCCGCCCCATCGAGTCCGGGGGTCGGAACTGCCACAGCCGGAGGTGCTCGAGAGCACCGCGCGGGTTCTCGGTGCGCGACGACTGCTGCTCGCATGGGAAGAGCCGGATGAGCCGTGGCTGCGCCTCGCCACCTGGAGCAACCGTGAGTTTCGCGCGTGGCGCGAGGCGCCCGAGATGTTCCAGCCGCTCGTCGCCGAGCCGTTCGCCGCCATGACGTTTCTGGCAAAGGGTGTTCACTCACCCGAGCCGATCGTCGTGCATGCCTCGCCAGGCATCCCGCGCGGCCGGCGAGCGCCGCCCATCAACCCCGAGCTGGTGAGGCGGTTTTCCATGACGACGGTGTTGTGCCTTCCGCTCCGGGGGGAATGTCTGGAGGGGCACCTGTTTGCGTTGGACAAGCCCCATATGACAGGAGACGATCTGCTGCTGGGGGAGGTGGTCGCGCACGAAGTCGCCTCCTCGATGGATCAATCACTGCTGTCCCGGCGTGTGCGCGAGGCGGCGGTGGCCGATGAACGCATGCGCTTGTCGCGCGACCTGCATGACGGCGTGCTGCAGTCGCTGACCGGCGCCGCTCTGCAGCTCGAGACCGTGCAGCGCCTTTGGGAATCGGAGCCCGAGGCCGCCCGGGAGCGGTTAGCGGCGATCCAGCGACTCATCGTTGACGAGCAACGCAACCTTCGGGGCTTTATTCGTCTCTCGAAGCTCGCGCCGTTGGGTCTCGCGGCGGGGAGCGCTGGCCTGAATACCACGTTGCGCCACTTGGTCACGCGGCTGGAGGGCCTGTGGGGGTTGCGCGTGGAGCTGCACCTGGAGCGGCAGGACGATCGTTCGTTCGACATGCTCGCGTACGACATCTGTTTCATCGTCCAAGAAGCCCTCGTCAACGCCGCGCGACACGCTTCGGCTTCCGAAGTCCGCGTGGCCGTCGGGCGGGAGAACGGCAAGGTACACGTCGCCGTGACCGACAACGGCGGCGGGTTCCCGTTCGCAGGTGACTACGACCACGCCAAGCTCGACGCGCTGCATCTCGGTCCGGTAATGCTGAAAGAGCGGGTCAAGTCGCTGGGAGGGACGTTGTCCGTCCACTCCAGCCCGGCCGGCGCAAGTCTCGACATCCGTCTGCCGTTGCCCCACCAGGACGGATAGCATGTCCATTCGTCTCGTGCTGGTCGACGATCACCCCATCGTGCTGGACGGACTGGAGAACTTGTTCAGCCTCGAGCCCGATTTCCGTGTGCTGGCGCGCTGCGTGAACGGCGAGGAGGGTGTGGAGGCGGTGCGTCGCTACCAGCCGGACGTGTTGGTACTGGACATCCGCATGCCCGGCAAGGACGGCATCGCGGTCCTGCGCGAACTGCATCGAGAAAAGCAGCCCACCAAGGTGGTTCTCCTCGCCGGGGCCCTGGAGGAAGAAGAGGTGCTCGAGGCCCTTCGCCTCGGTGTCCGCGGCATGGTGCTCAAAGAGCTGGCGCCACAGATGGTCGTTCAGTGCGTCCGCAAGGTTCACGCGGGCGAACGGTGGCTCGAAAAGCAGGCCTTCGGCCGAGCGCTGGAGACGCTGCTGCGACGCGAAGGCGGCGAGCGGGAGGCGGGCAGCGTGCTCACCCCGCGCGAGATCGAGATGGTGGGCATGGTGGCTCGCGGGCTCCGCAACAAGGAAATGTCGGAGCGGATGGGCATCAGCGAAGGGACCGTCAAGATCCACCTGCACAACATCTACAAGAAACTGAAGGTGGAAAGCCGCGTGGAGTTGATCCTCTACGCGCAGGCCAAGAACCTCGTATGAGTGGACTACTGGACGCCATCTCCGGTGTCCCCAACGCGAGCGAGCCCGTTCCCGGCCTGGTGACGGGCGGCCAGCCGAGGGCACCGCACCTCGCGGCGCTGCGCCAGGCGGGGTGCCGCGTAGTGCTCGACTGCCGCGACCCGATGGAGCCGCGGCCGCTGCGCGAGCCGGAGGACGTCACGGCCGCCGGACTCGAATACCTCTGTATCCCGGTAGGGCACTCGCGCGGCGACGACGCGACGCTCACACAGATACGCGACGCCCTCAAAGCGAACGTCGGGACGAAGCCGATCCTATTCCACTGCGCCAGCGGCAACCGCGTCGGCGCGGCGTTGATTCCGTACTTGATGCTGGATCAGGGATTCGCGGAGGAGGACGCGGTGACAACCGCGATGAGGGTGGGGACGAGGAATGCTGAACTAATGGAATGGGCCTTGGACTACGTTCGGAGACGGAAGGTCGGTGACTAGGCCCTTACGGCTTGGGCTCCTCCTTCCCTCCTGCCTGGCGATGCCAGTACATCCTCATCTCACTGATCTTCCCCTCCCTCGTCTCGCAGAAGATTGCACCGCGGGCGTCGACCCATTCTCCCGTGCGGCGGCGGCGAAAGGTGCAGCGGAACTCGGTGGCGAACCACGGCCCCACCTCGAAGATCTCACCTGACCGGAACGAGGTCTCGGCCTGGGTGATGGGGAGGTCCTGCCAATACGTCCGGACGGCGGCGATCCCGACATCTTTGTGGCTGAAGGGGGTCTCGAGAAACACGGCGTCCGGGGTAAACACCGAGCAGATGAGCTCGATGTCCGCCTTCTCCCACCCCTCGCCGAAGGCGTCGATCAGTTGCCGGTAGGCCGGGTTCATGGCGGCCAATATATCGACATCCGGAACGGATGGTGGCAACGTACGTACAACGGGATGTCCCGTCGGGCTGTCCTATTCACTCAGATGGGAGGATACCAAACCATGCTGAAGCGTATTCTGACCTCGGCCGCCGCGCTCGTGCTCTTCGCGCTGCCGCTCTCCGCGCAGGCCGCGCAGCCCGCGGGCGACAAGGTCACCCTCACCGGAACCGTGGTCGACGTGAATTGCTACGTCACGCATCAGGCGCAGGGCGCGGCACACAAATCGTGCGCCGTCGCTTGCGCCAACAAAGGCGTCGGCCTGGCCATTCTCACGACGGATGGCACCGTCTACATGCCCGTGAGCTCCAAGCCCGCCGATCCGCAGAACTCGCGCTTGGTGCAATTCGCCGAAGGCAAAGTGAAGGTCACCGGCACGCACCGGATGGTGAGCGGCCTTCACACTATCGAAATCGAGTCGATCGAAGCCGCGAGCTGAGATGCACCGCACGCTGGGCGCCGTCCTGGCATGTTTGACGGCATGGGCCTGCAGGCCCGCGGCGCCCAGCGGTCTCACCCTGCTCTTTTATGACCGGTCCCCGGCCGCCGCCCTCGGCGGCCGCTCGTGGGCGCCGGACCCCGATCACAGCCGGATCGTCGTGTTCGACGCCCGCCTGCGTCCGATCGCGAGCCTGGCGGGGCCACAGCTCGCCTTGCCGATGGCGGTCACCACGTTAGGCGACCACCTGCTGGTCAGCGAGCAGACCGGCGAGGGGCTGATCCTCGACACGACAGGCGCAGTGGTACGCGAATGGGGGAGCCCGTTCCCCGTGGCGTTGTATGCGGCGGCGGGCGATCGAGTGATCGCAGTGCGCTCCCCCTACCGCGTGCCGCAGCTCGTCGCCGAGCCCTCGACCGCTCCGCTCTTTTGGGTGATCGACACGTTGGGACGGCCGCTCGACGGCCTCGCCACGATCCACGTCCCGCCGACCCCGTTCCTCACGCAGATCACCAACGCCGGCGCGGTGACCGCGGATGCCAGGGGAGACGCCATCTATTACGCACCGCTCGCCCGGGACGAGATCGTGAAGTACGACCGGAGCGGCGCGCCCCGGTGGACCACCACGCGCGGCATCTACCCGCATGAGAGCGACCCCGTGTTTCTTCCCGCGAGCGGCCGGGGAGGCGAACTGCTACTGGACGCCGCGCTCGTGAACATCGCGCTCGTTTTGGGACCCGACGGACGGCTCTACGTGCTCGGCGCCGACGACTCCGCCGCGACGGCGTTGCGCGTCGACGTCCTGGACACGGCGACGGGCGCGATCCTCACGACCCGCAAGCTCGGCCCGGGGGAAACCGCGGTGGCCGTGGACGCCCGCGGCCGGCTGGTCACCTTCGACGCCGCGACGCTCGTCGCCGGGAATTGGGGAACGACTGAGCGCGAGCCATTTGCTCCGGCGTTCGCGCTGCCCGATACGAGCGGCGACACCGTCACCCTCGCTCGCTTCGAGGGACTCGTCACGCTGGTCAATTTCTGGGCCTCCTGGTGCGACCCGTGCCGCGAGGAGTTCCCGCACATGAGCGAGCTGTACCGCACGCTCGCGCGTGGCGATTTCGCGATCGTCGCGATCTCGGACGACGTCGACCGCGACAGGATGCTCGCCTTCGTGCGGGAGTTCCGACCGCCGTTTCCGATTCTGGTCGGGGGCGGCCGGATGAAACAGGTGTACCGCTACCGCGGGCTCCCCTATTCGCTGCTGCTCGACCGGCGGGGTCGCGTGATCAAACGGATCTTCGGCTTCGGAGGCGCCGCGGAATTCCAGCGTTTGTCGGCGACTATTGCTAAGGAGATAGCCGGCCCGTAGGCTTGAACCCGTGCAACAGCCGGAGCTTTCCCTCTCTCGCTTTCCGTGTCCCGTCATCATCGATACCGATCCTGGGATCGACGATGCACTCGCGTTGCTTCTGGCCATCCGGTCGCCCGAGCTGGACGTGCGGGGCATCGCGGCTTCCTACGGCAACACCGTCGTCGAGCACGCGCACCGCAACTGTGTCGAGATCCTGCGGCGCGGCGGCCGGCGCATGCCGCTCGGCGTGAGCGCGCGCCGGCCGCTCAAGCGCGCGCTCGCCGTGGCGCTCGAGACACACGGGGAATCGGGATTGGGGGAGGCGACGCTCCCGCCCGCCGGAGTGATCCTGGACTTCGTGAAGCCGCTCGACCGCCTGCTCGCCGAGCAGGACGAGCCGGTCACCCTCGTGACGCTGGGCCCCGTCACCGGGCTGGCGCTCGCGCTGCGGCGCGAGCCGCGCCTGGTCCGCGCCAAAGTGGCTCGGCATCTCGCGATGATCGGCAACCTCAGGGCCGAGGGCAACACGACGAAATACTCCGAGTTCAACGCGTGGTGCGATCCCGAGGCGCTCGCCGAAGTGCTGCACGCCCAGCTGCCCACGGAGCTGGTGGGCCTCGACGTCACACGCAAACTGGTCTTGAAAGGCGCGGACATCGACCGCCTGGGCCGGGTCGACGACGAGATGGCGCGATGGCTGCACGGCGCGCTGCGGTTCTACCTCGCGTTTCACCGGAAGTACGACGATCTGGACGGCTGCGTGATCAACGACGTGCTGCCCATCGCGGAGCTGATCGCCCCCGGAACGCTCAGCTTCGAGCCGCTGCAGCTCACGGTGGACCTCGAAGACGGGGAGTCGCGTGGCCGGACCCGCATCGCCGCCGACGGAGCTGCGGCGCGGATGGCGACCGCCGTGCAGCACGAGGTCGCGCACCGCTTGTTGGTGGATCGCGTCCTGCCGGCTGTGGCACTCGCGGGTGCATCGCGGTGACCGCGGCCGCCGGCGCGATGCCGGGCAAGGTCGCCGTGATCGGCGCCGGGGCGATCGGTGGCGGTTGGGCGGCGCTGTGCGCGTCCGCCGGATGGCCGGTGAGCATCTTCGACACCAACGCGCGGGCCATCGAACACGCGGCGGAAGACATCCCGCGCCGCGCGCAAGCGCTGATCGCCATGGGTCGGGCGTCCGCCGGGATCGTCGAGCGCGGGCTGTTCGAGTTGCAGCTGGCGAAGAGCTTGCTCCAGGCGGTGCGCGGGGCCGAATGGGTGATCGAAGCGATCCACGAGGACCTCGGCGCCAAGCAACGGCTGCTCGAGTCGATCGAGCAGGTCGCCGGACCCGACGCGATCGTCACCAGCTCATCGAGTGGCCTCGCGCCCGGCTTACTGTTCGGCCGCCTGATGCAGGGCGGCCGTTGTCTCGTGGCGCACCCCCTGAACCCGCCCGAATTGCTGCCCCTCGTCGAGCTGGTACCGAGCGAGGAAACCACCCCGGAATCGATCGAACGTGCCAAAGGATTCCTGCGCGCGCTGGGCCGCATGCCCATTGTGCTGCACAAGGCGGTCCCGGGGTATGTCGTTGGGCGCATCGCCGCGGCTGTGTGGCGGGAGTGTATCGACCTCGTGCTGAACGATGTGATCGATGTCGCCGACCTGGATCGCGCCGTGTCGCTCGGTCCCGCGCTCGGCTGGGCGGCCGCCGGACCGCACCTCACCTATCACCTCGGGGCGGGCGAGGGCGGTGTCCACATGTTCCTCCAGCGCCTCCTCACCAGTTTCGAAGCGTGGTGGGCCCACCTCGCGTCCTGGGACAAACTCGATCCTGAGCAACAACGTGCGCTGATCGCGGCGATCGAGAAGGAGTATTCGGGGAATATCGAGATGCTGCGGTTTACGAGAGATCGGCGGCTAGCGGCGATCCTGAAGGCATTGGAGCAAGCGAGAACGACGTAGGGGGAAACCGTAGGGGGGAAATACGTAGGGAGAAGGGCGTACGCCTCTTCCTTACATCTTTGCCCCCTACGCCGTTCTCCCTACGTCTTTGCTTTTTGAGCGCGAACCATCAACACCGGCACCATCGTGATATGGCGTAACTGGCTGGCGACACTCCCTCGCATCACGTCGTCCAGTCCTCGATGCCCATGCGTCGCCATTGCGATGAGATCGCATCGCTCCCGCTCGGCGGCTTCGGCGATTTCCTTCGCCGGCTCGCCGGCCGCGAGCACCGCGTCGCAGTCGTAGCCCTCCGCCCGGAGCGCCAGGCTGACATGCTCGAGGTAGGCCCGGTCATCCTTCATCTCCTCCGACTCTCGTAGCTCGAGTTGGTGGATATTGCGAGCCGCCCAGCCGTCCGCCACGTGGACCAACACGAGCGTCGCCCGGCACTCGCGCGCCAAGGGCCGGACGTACCCCAAGATCGTTTCGTCGGTGGGGGAATGCTCCAACGGGACGAGGATCCGCTTGAACATCAGGCGAGCCAGCCCCGGATGGTCTGCACCAGGAGCCAGGCGTTGAGCGACGCGATCACGAGTGCGACGGCGTAGGCGAGCACTTTCAACCAACCGGAGTTCACGAACTCACCCATCTTCGCCCGCTCGGAGGTGAACCGGACGAGCGGGAACACCGCGAACGAGAGCTGGAGGCTCAAGATCACCTGGCTCAGTATGAGGAGCTGAGCGGTGCCATGCTCGCCGAAAAAGATAGCCGTGAGCGCGGCGGGCACAATCGCGATCGCGCGGGTGATGAGCCGTCGCAGCCACGGTCGAATACGGATGTTGAGGAACCCCTCCATCACGATCTGCCCGGCCAGCGTACCGGTGAGGGTCGAGTTCTGGCCCGAGGCGAGGAGGGCGAGCGCGAATACGGCGCTCGCGGCGGTGACGCCCAACAGCGGGGTGAGCAGTTGAAACGCGTCCTGGATCTCCGCCACCTCGGTGTGCCCCGCGCGGTGAAACGTCGCGGCCGCGACGATCAGGATCGCGGCGTTGATGAACAACGCGAACGACAGGGCGATCGTCGAGTCGAGAAACGCATAGCGCACCGCCGTGCGCTTGCCCGTCGGCGTTTCGTCGTACGCCCGGGTCTGCACGATCGAGGAGTGCAGGTACAGGTTGTGCGGCATCACCGTGGCGCCGAGAATGCCGATCGCGATGTAGAGCTGCTCGGGGTTCGTGAGGATCGACGGACTCGGCACGAACCCCGCGGCGACGCCCGCCAGCTCGGGGCGCGAGATGATGATCTCGAACAGGAAGCAGCCGGCGATCGTCGCGATCAGCGTCACCACCAGTGCTTCGACCAGGCGGAAGCCCTTGTTTTGAAGATAGAGCACCAGCAGCACGTCGAGCGCAGTGATGCCGATCCCCCACGGCAGCGGGATCCCAAACAGCAGATTCAGCCCGATCGCCGAGCCGATCACTTCCGCCAGGTCGCACGCGGCGATCGCGATCTCGCACAGCACCCAGAGCCCCAGCGATACCGGCCGCGAGTAGTGGTCGCGGCACGCCTGCGCGAGATCCCGACCCGTCACGATCCCGAGTTTCGCGGCAAGCCCCTGCAGCAGGATCGCCATCAGGTTGGAGAGGAGAATGACGCTGAGAAGGGTGTAGCCGAAGCGCGACCCGCCGGCGAGATCGGTGGCCCAGTTGCCGGGGTCCATGTAGCCGACCGCCACGAGGTAGCCCGGCCCGGCGAATGCCAGCGCCTTGCGCCACCAGCCCGCATGCTGGACGGGAACGGTGCGATAGACTTCTACGAGACTCGGAGCGAAGCGCGGGAGCCGCCATCCGGCGTCAACCGCCGGCGCCTTCTGTGGACTGCCGCCTGGCGCTGCGTCTCCGAGCGGGTCAGACACGGTGTGGCGTTCTCACGGATTGCGTTCCCTAGAAGTAGGTGGCCAGGCCGACCTGAAACCCGGCCCGCCGGGCGAGCGCGTTGCCCTGCAGATCACGAATCCACTCGTGGCGGTAGTTCCCTTTCAGAACGGTGCCGGCGACGGGACGGAAGCTGGCGCCGATCACGACCGCGCTGACCTCGTCGCCGATTGGGTCACCGGTGCTCGCGAACGCGCCGCGATTGTAGTCCACACGTTCGACGCGCAGCACCCCGTTCACCACGGCATCCGCGAGCCCGCGGATCCGCGGCCGGAACAGCGGAACCACCGCATCGAGATGGAACCCCCACTGCCGTTCACCGAACACCTCTCGGAGGTCGCTCGGCACGTCGATCCAGGCGAACGCCATCTCGCCCCGGAGGCTCACCGGCCCCAGTTCTGTGGTGAGGTCGACGGCCGCCAGCTGAACGTCCCGCCGCTCGTCGATCTCCATCCCCTCGGATCGGTAGCTGTTGTAAGGTCCACCATAGTAGGAGAGCCCGATCTCTCCACCCCTCCCGCGCCGCAATCCAATCCGCCCCGAGACGCTCGGTCGTCCGTTGTTGTCCTCCCCCACCAGGCCGTGTCCCTTCCCGCTCGCCAGCCGCGTGCGGCCGTGCTCGTTGAGAATGATCCCCTCGCCGAGGCCGTTGGTGAGGTAGACATCGTAGGTGATCGTGATGGCGCGCGGGAACAGCCTGCCGTGGGCGCCGAATCCGACCTCCGACAGCGTCGCCGGGATGATCTCGGTGGACACCAGCGGACGATCGACGACGTCCCAGCGGGGTGAGTCGTGATTGACGTTGAAGGCGCCGATGGGCGGGAGGATGATCCCGCCGCGCAGTATGAAGGACGGGTTCACCTGGAAATCGAGTAGCGCCGTCTCGAGCTGGATCTCCTCGGTGCCGTGCTCGAATTCGAGCTCGGAAATGAAGCGGATGCGCGAACCGATGGACGAGAAAAGGAAGACGTTGAAGCGTCGGAGCTCCGTCGAGAAGCCGTCGGAGATGCCGTCTTCCCGGAAGTAGTTCGTGTTACCCTCGAGATACCCGCCGATCGCGGTGCGGCCTACCGAGGCGAGAAACGGCCGATTGTACACCCCGCCCTGCACCGGAACGCTGTCGATCCGGGCCCGGATGCGAGGGGGAGCCGTGTCGGGGGTCTCCTGGGCGGCGAGCGGGACGGCCGCTAACGCGAGGCACACGAGGCTGGGCAGGAGTTGTCTCACGGCTGCACCTCCTCCACTGGTGTCAACGCGATGTACAGGTTGCCACCCTGCGTCTCGACCGGGAACCGGATCAGGGGGAACTGCGTCGGGCCCTTGAGGATCCCGCCCATATTGTCGTACTCGCTGCCGTGACACGGACAGACGAGGTGTCCGCCGGTGGGTTCGACCTGGCAGCCGCGGTGCATGCAACGTGTGAGTACCGCCGTGAAGCTGCCGTCCGCATGCTGGTACAGATAGATCGGCATCGGGAGATTGGGTGCGTCGACCAACGCGAACGGTCCGGCGCCGAACTCGGCCAGACTGACGACGAGGCGGCCCTGCTCAAGTCCGCTGCCCACGTAATGAAACTTCGCGCAGGCACCCGCCACGAGCGGGAGGGCACCCACCACGCCGACCGAGACCCGTTCGACAAATTCGCGACGGGAGACCATCAGAGCGACTCCAGAAAACGGATCAGGAGCGCCCGTTCAGCAGGGGTGAGCGCGTTGAACGCAGCGCGACTGGCCGCGCCCTCCCCGCCGTGGAACCCGATCGCATCCAGCAATGTCTTTGCGCGTCCGTCGTGCAGCAGGTGCATCCGCCCGCCTTGCGACGCGGCGGCGAGCCCGATCCCCCAGAGCGGCGCCGTGCGCCACTCAGACGTGAGCGCGACCCCCTCGGTGTACCCGTCGTCCAGTTCGGGCCCCATGTCATGGAGCAGGAGGTCGGTGTACGGATGAAACTGGACGCGGTCCAGGGGCGCGATGGAGGATGCTCCGGTACGGAGCGCGGCGATGTGGCAGGCGCCGCAGCCGATCTGCGCGAAGAGCGCCTCGCCGGCCTGCACCTGCTGGCTGCCCGGGTCGCGACGCGGCGGCGGTTTCAGTGTCTTGAGGTAAAACACCACGGCACCAACCGTGCTCGACGAGATCTCCGGGTCGGGCACGTCGTCGCTGGCGAAGTTGCCCACCTGACGGTTGAACAGGTCCGTCGGAATCAGATCGGTCGTCAGCCCCATGTCTTCGTGGTAGGCGCTCACGGCCTGGTGCAACAGATTGACGCTCACCCCTTTCTTCCCAAACCGCCCGATGTACTTCCCCGCAATCAGGAGACCGCGGGTAGGCCCACCGTCGGCGACCACCGCCTCAAGCGAGGTGACCTCGGCCAGAAGGTCGTTCTCATCGAGGAGCTGGACCCGGCCGGAGATCCCGTCACCATCGGCATCGGCGGAGTCCGCGAGCCCCAGCAACGTCGTGTCGTCCACCGCCTCGAGCAGGCCCATGCCCGTCACGGCCGGTGCGGTAAAGACCGATACGCCCGTGGCGCCGTTCGGCACGACTTCGGCGATGTATCCCGGCACCGCGCGATTCTGGACCTGCGGGCCCCCGAGTGCCCGCATCGGATCGAACCCGCCAGCCCCCATCCGCCCGAATCGGGTGAGGTTGAAGACCGGATGCCCCTTGCCATCGCCGGCGTGACACGACCCACACGCCGTTGCGACGAACATGGGCCCGGTCCCCTCCCCGGCGCTGACCACCCGATTGAACTGCTCGTCCCCTTTGGCGAAGGTCGCGAGCTGCGCGCCGTTCAGGCCCTCGATGGGCCCATCCAGCACTTCCTCGTCTCGGGGCGTCGACGGCAGCAGTGCGTCACAGCCGGAAATCCCGAGACCGAGCAGCACGACCCCCGCCAGCATGCGCCAGCTCATGGTGACAGCTCCCGGCACCACAGCACCTGCGCCAGCTCGCGGCCAACGATACGTGCCGTGCCAGACGCGTTGAGATAGACGGTGGTTGGGCCATTGAACGGTTGGCGGTCGGTTACCGTCACCCGCACGCCGGGCACCAGGCCCTGCTCGGCGAAATAACGCAACCGCGCGGGCTCCTGCGTGCCGACCTGCCGCAGCTCGAGCTCGGCGCCGACCTCGGCGTCGGCGAGCGAAGCCAACTCGGTTTCCTCGATGTCGCCTGTGGCAGTGGGGATCGGATCACCGTGCGGATCGTAACGTGGGTCGCCGAGCGTTGCGGCCATCCGCTCGATGAGATCGTCGGACACCGCGTGCTCGAGCCGCTCCGCCTCGTTGTGAACGTTGTCCCAGTCATACCCGAGGTTGCGCGTGAGGTAAAGCTCCAGCACGCGATGGCGCCGGATCATCCTCAGGGCCGCGCGACGTCCCTGGCTGGTCAACTGCACGCCGCGGTAGGGGACGTGCTCGATCAGGCCCATTTCCGAGAGCCGCTTGACCATTCCGCTTACCGACGGCGCGGAGAGCGTCAACAACCCAGCGATGTCGCTCGTGGTCGCAAAGCCGCCCTGACTCGACAGCCTGTAAATGGCCTTGAGGTAGTCCTCGACCGACCGGGTGAGCGCTGGCTCTTGAACGCTTGCGGGCAAAGTCACCCCTTGAGAATCCACAACGGCAGCGAATGACGGTCCTCATGCCACCGAGTCGTAGTGGCTTAACTCAATGGCAATTGGAGACATTAGTGTAGCCTAATATGAGCGTATTCACAAGCTAATATGGTGATTAGTAGAAACTATTGTGGGGTAATGGTTTCTGACACTGGGCGTGAGTCTGGAGGCGAAAGTGGACGAAAAGCGGACCGGTCAGTCAGGCTGTGTAGCCGAGTAGTTCCAGAAACGGCGTGAGGATCCGCTCCGTCATTCCCCAAATGACGTCCTCACCGAGATCGTAGGCGGGAAACACGCGCTCGACGCCACCCACCACCAGCTTCACGTCGCGTCGCACGCTGGGTTCCACAATCCGCGCTAGCGGCACCCAGAACGCCCGCTCCACTTCGGCCGTAGCTACGAGCGGTCGGCGCGCGGGAAGGGCGAACACGAACGGTCGGACCCGCACCGGCGGCAGCGTCGGCGTGCGTGGGTAGAGGTCGTCCAGCACCCCGAGGCGCTCAGCGTCGCTGAGCTCAACGCCGGTTTCCTCGCGGGTCTCGCGGATCGCGGTGGCGAGCAGATCGCCGTCTTCCGGATCGTGGCGGCCTCCGGGGAACGCCACCTGGCCGGACCATGGGTCCCCGACTCGTGCCGCTCGCTTGATGAACAGCGCTTCCAGACCGCCCGATTGTTCGACCAGGATCAGCGCCACGGCGGCCGGACGCGCTTCCGGCGCGGAGATTTCCAGCGCGGTGTAGCGCGCCAGCGCTTGCCGCGCCCGCTCGAGCGTCATCGGAGCAGGTGCCGGGAGAACCAGTCCAGCGTCGCTTCGAGCAGCCGGTCGAAGGCCTCGGTGGAGCCGCTCCACGGGTGCTTGATGCCGAAGGTATGCCCGGCCCGATCGAGGATCAGCGGGGCAGCGCCTGGCGCTCCCGCGGACAGCTCACGGGCATCGCTCACTGGAACTGTTTCGTCCGCGCTCCCATGAGCGATGAGCCACGGCACACGCACGTCCCGGGCCGCTCGCAACACGTCGAGTGACGCCCGGTTCTGTTCGAGGTCGTCCAGGATGTCAGGATACAAGGGCAACACGTCACCAGTGCGCTGGTTCACCACGTCGAGCCTCCCCGTGCGGCGCCAATCGGCGATCTGGTCATCCCGCCACAGCCGCCCGAAGCGAGCCACCGACGCCCAGGTCACCAGCGCCTGGATCGTGCGATCCCGCGCCGCCCGCAGGATTGCGACCCCCCCACCCATACTGTGCCCAAGCAACCCCACGGCTGACGGCTCCAGGCCGAGTGCGCCCGAACCGAGCGCCTGGAGGATGATGTCGAGATCGACCAGCTGGCGGGAATAGGTACTTCGCCCGAAGCGCTCCGGCTCGGCGAACGTTTCCCCGTCTTCGCCGACACCAGCGCCGGAGAAATTGAACGACACCGCCGCGCACCCGGCTCGCGCCAGGCGATCCGCGGTGACCGGGAAATAACCCCAATCCTTGAAGCCCTTGAAGCCGTGGCAGATGACGACGGCTGGCCGGTAGCGCCCCGCCGTTCGAACGTCTCCACGCAACGGCCCCCCGTCGGCCCCGGTGAGCCGAAAGGTGGTTTTGATCGGACTCGCCACTCTTGACCGTCCTTCGCCCGGCCCGGAGAATCTAGCGTGCACACCTATGGGCTGACGTTCGGTGGCCATGGGCAGGGGCCCCCGCCATGATGTCGTTGCTCCTGGCCGCACCGTGGATCGCGGTCCTGTGGATCGTCGTGCGCCGCTACGCCTCCCGCGGGCCGCAGCTGCACGGCTACGCGCCCCGGCCGGCCGGCCCCACCTTGTCCGTCATCATTCCCGCCCGAAACGAGGCGCCGAACATCGAGCGCTGCGTGCGTTCGGTGCTCGCGGCCGCCTATACCCCAATCGAGATCATCGTGGTAGACGACCGCTCGAGCGACGATACGGCCGGGATTGTCGAGCGCCTGGCGGCCGCGCCGGAAGCCGGGGGGAGAGTCCGACTCGTGCGGGGCGAGGAGTTGCCGCCCGGTTGGTTCGGGAAGCAATGGGCGTTGGTACAGGGTTACCGGGTCGCTGCCGGAGATCTGGTGTTGTTCGCAGACGCCGACACGAAACACGAGCCCGAATTGATCCCTCGCGCCGTGACCGCGCTCCGGACCGAGCACGTGGATCTCGTTACCATCCTCCCACGACAGGAGATGGAGACGTTTTGGGAGCGGCTGGTGCAGCCGCACGTGTTCTTCGCGCTACAAGCGCGCGTCGGCAACCTCCGTCATCTCAATCGCACCCGCACGGCGTGGAACGCGATCGCGAACGGGCAATTCATCCTCACGACGCGCGTCGCCTACGACGCGGTAGGCACCCATGTCGCGGTCCGCGACTCAGTCGCCGATGACGTCATGCTGGCCCAGGCGTACGTGCGGGGCGGCCGGGACATCTTCCTGGTGCACGCGATGGAGTACATGGCGACGCGGATGTACCGCTCTCTCAGCGAGATCATCGGCGGGTGGTCGAAGAACCTGGCGCTCGGCGCACCCTTGATGACGCCGCCGATCGCGATCCTCCGGCGGCTGATCCCCTACCTAACGTGGCTTCCGGTGTTGGCGTGGATTGGCCCGCCGCTCGCCTGGCTGGTGTGGCGCTGGGACTTCACGGTCATCGCGATGGCCGCGTCCCTCGGGACCTGGCTCGAGATCTACCGACGCGAGCAGGCGCCGTGGTGGTACGCGCTGTTGTATCCCATGGGAGCGAGTATGGTGGCGTACATCATGTTGCGGTCGGCGTGGCGCGGCGGCAGGAGGGTGGAGTGGCGCGGGCGTCTCTACAAGGTCTAATGGGGTTCTCTCCAGCACCGGCGCCCCAGGAACCGGTCACTGCGGACCGGGTATCGACCGGCCAATGCGCCCCATGTCTGTTGTCTGTCTGCTAGTAGCTGCGACCGGCGGCCTCCATTCGCTCGCGGCGCAGTCGCGCAGCACGACGGTTACGGCCGGAATCGCATACGCCGCCCCCATAGGCGCGCTCGGCACCTACCTGGCGCCGGCCTGGGGCGTGAATGGGACCCTCGCCTGGCGCTATCCCACGCGCGCACTCGGCCTGCGCGTCGATGCCATGTACCTCGCCTCTCCGTTTCGCGCCGCCGACCGTCGCGACACGTTACTCACCCTCCCGGCAAGCGTGCTCGTGAGCTCGGGCGGCTCCCGCTTCCTTCTCTCAGCTGGTCCGCAGCTCATGCTGGGCCGCGGCGCCAGGCGCGTCACGGCGCACGCCGCCGCCGGCGTCGCGTTCGCCTCCACCGTCATGTCGCTCGCTGGCCTCGGAACCGACGACCGCTACACCCGCCGCAAGCGCTACACCGACCTCGCGCCCGCGCTCCAGACTGGCGCCGGCGTGTCGCTGCGACTCGCGCGGGGCATCGCCGTCGACGGCGCAGTGTCGCATGCCATCCTCGGACCCACCAACTACGGGCTCGACGGACACATTCGGGTTGGGAGCATCTCCGGGCCCTACTGGCAACCGCGCAAACGCTGGTCGCACATTCTGAGCGCTCGACTCGGCGTGCTGCTGGGACAGTCCTGAGCGGCCTTAGAGCTCTCCCATGGTACGCGCGGCGAGCAGCACCCCCACCACGAGACTCGCGGTCGCGGCAGTCAGGTGCAGCACCTGTGCCCACCGTTCACCGCGACGCGACGCAAGGCGGATCACCGTCGCCAGGGCGGCCGATACCGCGAGCATGCCGAGCATCGTCCCGACGCCGAAGGCGCTGAAGTAGGCGACCTGGGCGCCGCGCGTCGGCGCCGCCCCGACGAGCAACACAAGGATGGCGGCGCTCCCCGCGAGCCCGTGCAGCAGGCCGAAACCGAGCGATCGGCGCGCGTCGGCACCCGGATGCCCGTGCGCGTGCGACTGCCCGGCGGCGTGGCTGTGCAGGTGAAGGTGCGTCCCTTCTCCGGGCGCGTGACGATGCGCGTGCAAGTGCCAGCGGCCACGGGCATAGCGAAAAATCACCGACCCTCCCAGGCCGATCAGCAGCAGCCCGACGGCTACGTCGGCGACGGGCCAGAGGGACGCGGGAAACCGCACATCCGCCGCGATGATCGCCAGCACCACTGCCCCGACGCTCGCGGTGTGCCCCAGGGCCCAGGCGAGCCCCAACCGGCAGGCCGAGAGTACCGACCCCTGGCGCGTGGCCAGTGTCGAAACGGCCGCCAGGTGGTCGGGCTCGAAGGCATGCCGAAACCCGAGCAGGAGCCCGATTCCCAGGACGGCGGGAAGGGTTGGCGCCATGGCAGGCAACAATATAGGGGCCGTGCATGAAGGCCGGGTGAAGACCCTGTTCACTCTGCAACCATAGTGCCTTCTTTATCTATCCAAACCTACGAACCGGCTGAACAGGCCTCGGAGTGCCGACTCTGACGACGGACAAGACGACGGCGGCAACGGACGCGGAAACGGCGGACGTAGCGCTCGCGCAGAGCGGCGACGGACGCGCCTTCGAACGGCTGTACCGCGGCCACGTGTCCCGCATCCACAGTCTGATCCGCCGGATGCTCGACGGCGACGAGGCGGATGACGTCACACAAGACGTGTTTGTCCGCGCTTGGGAGAAACTGCACACGTTCCGTGGCGAGGCGGCGTTCGGGACCTGGTTACACCGGCTCGCGGTGAATGTGGTGCTGGCGCGTCGCAAGGGTCTCGGTATAGAGCGGGGTCGACGCTACGCGGACGATACGCCGCTCGAGACGGTGGTGGCGCGCAACGAGCGGCCGGAGCACACGGTGGATTTCGAGGAGGCCCTCGCTCGGCTCCCCGATGGCTCGCGCCAGGTGTTCCTGCTGCACGACGTGGAAGGGTACCGCCACGAGGAAATCGCCAAGCTGTTGGGCATCGTGGCGGGAACATCGAAGTCGCAGCTGCATCACGCACGGATGGCGTTGCGGAAGTACCTGGATCGGTAGAGGGTGAAGGAGGAATGATGATGAACGACCCGTGGACTGATCGACTCTCCGAGTACCTGGACGGCGAGCTGGGCGAGCGCGAGCGTGCCGAGCTCGCGGCGCACCTCAACGCCTGCTCCGAGTGCGCGGCGACCCTCACCGAACTGCGGCAGGTCGTGACGCGCGCGGGGAAGCTCGAAGACCGGCCCCCGACGACCGACCTCTGGCCCGGTATCGCCGGGCGGATCGGCCTATCGACCGACGAGTTCACCGTGCGGCGACGGACCCGGGAGCGTCGTTTCTCCTTCAGCGTGCCCCAGCTGATCGCGGCCAGTATCGTCCTGGTCGCCGCGTCCGCCGGAGCGGCGTGGCTGGCACTGCGCCCGCGGCCGGAACCGGTTGCTCGCCCGAGCGAGGTCGCTCCGGCCACGCCGCAGCTCGCGACCTGGATGCCGAAGGTGGAAAAGAGCTCCGACATCGCGGTTATGGAGCTGCGTTCCGCCCTCGCCGATGGCAAGCGCACTGGCCGGCTCGATTCCCTGACGGTGGCGAGCCTGGAACACAGTCTCGCGGTGATCGACTCGGCGATCGCACAGGCGACGCGGGCACTCAAGTCCGATCCCGGTAGTGCGTATCTGAACCATCACCTCGCCGACACGTATCGGCGCAAATTCGACTTCCTGCGGCAGGCGAATCGTATCGCCTCCGCCCGGACTTAGAGGAGAGGAGCCTCCATGCTGCCCGTACTGGCAGCCGTCGCGACCCTGGCGCTGTTCCAGGGCGAAACCGATACCACGTTCGCGGTCCGACAGGGCCAGCGACTCGCGGTCACCGACTTCGGCGGCGTGGTCGCCGTGAAGACCTGGCGGCAGAATTCCGTGCGCGTAAAAGCAAGCCACTCGAGTCGAGCGCAGATCATGATCTCGACCGAAGGGTCGGTCGTCAGCGTCAACGCCTCCGGTCGGTACGGCCCCGCCCTGGTGGACTATGAGTTTCTCGTGCCCGTCTGGCTTCCGTTGGCCATATCCGGATCCCCGGGAGCCGAGGTCACGATTGAAGGGACCCAGGCCGCGGTCTCGGTTGAAACCGTGGAGGGGTCTGTCCGCGTCGTGGGCGGGAACGGCGACATTTCGCTCCGCTCCGTGGAGGGCGAAATCTCACTCGATGGCGCGCGCGGACACATCGAGCTGAACAGCGTCGACGGCAGCATCGAGGCGCGGAACATCAGCGGAGACATCACGATCGAGACGGTGGACGGCAGCATCACCATGCTGGGGATCGAATCGGCGAACGTGGATGCCAGCACCGTCGACGGGAGCATCGAGTACGACGGCACGATTCGGGACGCCGGCCGTTACCGCCTGACGACGCACGACGGCAGCGTCACGGTGTCGGTGCCGGAGCGGGCCAACGTAACGGTGTCGGTCGCCACATTCAGCGGCAGCTTCGACTCGTGTTTCCCACTCACGCTGAACAAAACGAAGCACCGCTTCACCTTTACGCTCGGCTCGGGCAGCGCGCGAATGGAGCTCGAGTCGTTCGACGGCAGCATCAACCTGTGCCGGCCCGGGCAGGTACACTCAGAGAATGAGGACTAAAGCGATGCGCACAGCTGCATACGGTTTCCTCGCGCTGCTGGCGGCGGCCCTACTCGGCGGCACGCCTGCCGCGGCACAAGACTTCCACTGGACCGGAACGCTGGCCCCCGGGAAGCGGCTCGAGATCAAAGGCGTGAGCGGCGACATCCGTGCGACGCTCGCGAGCGGCAATCAAATTGAGGTCACCGCCCGAAAGATGGGCAGGCGCAGCGATCCGGAGGACGTGCGGATCGAAGTCGTCCCATTCGAGGACGGAGTGACGATCTGCGCGGTCTATCCGACGGGGCGGAACGCACGCCGTGAGAATAGTTGCGAATCCGGTCACAACTGGAACTCGAGCACCGACAACAACGATGTCAATGTGAACTTCACGGTCAGCGTTCCCGCGGGCATCGTCTTCGCCGGCCAGACGGTGAACGGGGAGGTAGACGCCGAGGGCCTGCGCGGCAACGTGGAAGCCAGCACCGTGAACGGCAGCGTGCGCGTCTCGACCAGCGGACTCGCCGAGGCGCGCACCGTGAACGGGTCGGTCAGCGCGACGCTCGGCCGGTCCGACTGGGTGGGCGAGGCCGATTTCACTACCGTCAACGGCGGCATCACCCTGACGCTGCCCGCGGGCGTTAATACGGAAGTCCATGCTGAAACGGTGAACGGCGATCTCGACACCGACTTTCCACTCACCGTGACCGGCCGATTCGGTCCGCGCCGCCTGCGCGGCACCATCGGCAGCGGCGGGCGCACGTTGAATCTCACCACGGTCAACGGCAGCATCAGGATCCGCAAAGCCCTGTAGCAGGCGACGGGCGACGCGGGCGGGGGGCGGCACGGCGACGTGCCGCCCCCCGTCTTGCGTTGGGGTGCTGTGAAGTAATCCGATCCTCCACGCAATACTCCGGTACCGGGCTTTCGCGCGGTGATTCACATCTTGGGGCCCTTCGAACCGAGGGGCCCGTGGTGCTTCGGGAGCTTCTCACCCGCACCGAGCAGATCTCCGATCTCCGCGACTTGTTTCGCGTGCTCGGCTACCAGTCGGCGTGGGAGACCGTTCCACCCGGGCCCTGGCTCGGTTCCGACGAGGTCGCCGGAGCCGGGGTAACGGTCGCGGCGCTCGTCGCGCGTCACGAAGCGTTTCGCGTCGTAGCGCTCGCCGCCGCTGAGCCGGAACATGCCGTTCGAGCCGCCGCCCGTCGGCTCGCCGCCGACGCCGAGCGCGGACTCGCGTGCGCGCTTGGTGGGACCCCGCCTCGGCTCGCCCTCGGTGCCTGGCGCGCCACCGTTGCCGGTAACCCGGGCGTGCGACTCACGTCCGTGGCTCTACGCCAGCCGAGCGCGGTCGGCCTCGCTACCCTCGAGCGGCTGGCGCCACGACCCGGTGAATCCGCCCTGGCGCTGTCGCTGCGCGTTGGGGAGGCGCTCGCGAGCGAGGCCGTCACGGCTCGCTTCTTCCGCGCATTCCGGTCCACCCTGGAGCGGTTTGCCGGGGGACTCGCTGCCTCCTGGAATCGCGCCGAACGGCACGCGCTCTCCCTCACGGTGCTCACGCGGGTGCTGTTTCTCTACTTCGTGCAGGAAAAGGGCTGGCTGGACGGCGACCGGCGCTACCTGCCGCGCCTGCTCGACCACGCCCTCGCCCGGCGGCGGCACTTCCATCGCGCCGCTCTGCATCCGCTCTGCTTCGGCGCCCTCAACCGAGCGATGG
>DATBLG010000023.1:0-56322 GCA_036555485.1 Gemmatimonadales bacterium
CGTTCCCGGCCACCGGTCCAACACCGTCTGGCCGGCCGGTTCGCCGTAGACATGCATCAGGAGCGGGTAGGTCCTGGTCGAATCAAAGTTACGCGGCCGGATCATCCATCCGTCGAGCGTCACCCCTTCACCAACCTGCACCTTGAAAAACTCGGTGGGCCGGGTGATAAGGGTGTCCATCGCCGCGCGCAACGCAGCGTTGTCCACGAGACTTCGCACGACCTGATGGGACGGCAGCCGCACCAAGTCGGTCGTGGGCGGCGTGTCGAATCGAGAGACGGTGTGGATGGCCCAGCGCGCGTCGGGCGACACGAGATACGAATGCGTGCCGGGAGCTCCTGTGGGCGTGACGCGCTCCGGTTTCCCGCCGCCGCTCAGACGGATGCGATACAGATACCGTTGTGTCGCGTTGTCCGGCGACGCCCGGTAGTACAGCCACCCGCCGACGGGGTCCACCGCGGCAATATCGATCACGTCGAATGCGCCGGGCGTGATGAGCAGCGGCCGGCTGCCGTCGCGCCCCACGACATACACGTGACGCCAGCCGTCCCGCTCGCTCAGCCACAGGAACCGTGTGTTGCCCGGGAGCCACGGGATCTCCTCCACCACGTCGAGCCAGGCATTGTCGCGCTCAGTCAGGATGGGGCGTGTGCCGCCGGTGACGGCGTCGGCCAGCAGCACGCGGTTCGTGTTCTGCTGGCGGTTCATCCGCTGCAGCACCAGCTCCGTTGATCCAACCCACTCCATGCGCGGCAGGTAATTGTCCCGGAGATTGTCGGGAAGGAAAATCCAAGTCGTGACGCCGCCGTCGGCGCTGACGATGCCGGCCCGCACGGCGGAATTCGGTGTCCCCGTTTTGGGATACTGGATCGGGATAGTGAACGGGTACAACGAGTCCGTAGTGTTGATCAGGGTGAAGGTCCGCACCTCCGTCATGTCGAAGCGCCAGTACGCGATCTTCGTCCCGTCCGGCGACCAGCGGAAGGCGTCGCGCAGGTCGAATTCTTCCTCATAGACCCAGTCGGTCATCCCGTTGACGTGGAGCGAGTCGGCATCCGCGGTGAGCCGGGTGATGGTGCCGTCGGCCAGCCGCTCCACATAGATGTCGCCGCGGCGCACGTAGGCGACGCGGTCGTCTTTGGGCGAGAACTTGGCGTACATGAGGGTCGCTTCGGCGGCGTCGGGGCCGCCGAGCTTCTTGAGCGTCCCGCTGTTGCGGTTCAGCACCCAGTAATCGCCCCGTGTGTTGCGACGCCAGACCTTGCGTGTATTCGTGAACACGAGCAGCAGCGAATCGCCCGCGGCCCACTCATAGTCGTCGATGTCGAGCGGAGTCTGCGCACCCCTCGGAGTCAACTGCCGGGCTGAGACGAGGATACTGCGCGCCCCGCTGGCGGTTTCGTAGCGAACGAGGTCGGCGGCTCCCGGCACCAGGGCCGATGGCTCGACGGTGGTGTAGGCGACGCCGCCGCCGATCCAGCGCGCCGGCCCGAAGGACTGCGAGGAGAAGTCCCGTGAGGCGTACAGCCGCCGCAGCATGTCGCTGGCCTCGGCCGGCACTTGCGCCGACAGCGGCTGCAGGATGACCGGAACGGCGATCGCCAGGACCGACGTAAGACGACGCATGCGCGTGGTTCCTCGAGTGGCGGACGAAATCGAAGATGCGACGTGGCCGCGCGGAGGGTAAGGGCGCGAGTTGCGAAATCCGGCCCGGGAGCGCAGGCTATGGAGCGCCAATCCCACGCGTCCGGCCTCTGCGGGCGCGGCAGCGGACCTCCACGAGGGAAGTCCGGCCACCCGAACGCTGCTGGAGGAGATCATGGCCCTGATTGACCGCGTGAAGAAGATGTTGCTCACGCCGAAGGAAGAGTGGCCGGTGGTGGATGCGGAACCGGCGACGGTGGGCGGGCTCTACACAGGCTACATCATTCCGTTGGCCGCTATCGGCCCGATCGCATCGATTATCGGGTGGTCGGTATTCGGCATGCGGTTGCCGTTCCTGGGCTCGATGCGTCTGCCGATCGGCATCAGCGTGCGAAACGCCCTGGTGGTGTACGTGCTCGGATTGATCGGGGTGTTCGTGCTGGGCCTGATCATCGACGCGCTCGCCCCCACCTTCGGCGGCCAGAAGAACCAGATCCAGGCACTCAAAGTGGCCGCGTATTCCTATACCGCGGCGTGGGTCGGAGCGGTGTTCAACGTGTTTCCGACGCTGGCCATCCTGGGAGCGCTGATCAGCCTGTACAGCCTGTACCTGCTGTACCTGGGCCTGCCCGTGCTCATGAAGGCCCCGCAGGAAAAGGCGGTGGGATACACGGTGGTCGTCTGTGTGGTGGCGATTGTGTTGTGGATCGTCATCGGGGTCATCGTGAGCCAGTTCGCCTGGCGGCCCGGCGCGATGGGCGTCCCCGGCATGTAAGCGTCAGGTTCAGGCCACGCGCCACGTCGTTCCACCCGGGGTGTCCTCGATCTCCACGCCCCGGGCTTTGAGCTCCGCACGAATCTGGTCGGCGGCGGCGAAGTCCTTCGCCCGCCGCGCCGCCGTACGGGCGGCGATCCGCTCCTCCACCCAGGTGCGCAGCTCCGCGTCGTCCGCCCGGGCCGAGGGGCAGACGTCGAGCATGGCGTCGACCGCTGCCCACGCCGCGAGCACCGACGGACCGGGACGGGCGCCCGCGTCGAGCAGGCGATTGCCGTCGGTGACGAAATCGAACACCGCCGCCAGCGCGCGCGGCGCGTTCAGGTCGTCGTCGAGCGCGACAACGACGTTTTCCTGCATCGTGCGAGCGAGGGTTTGGAGCCGCACATCCTCGGCCGTCGCCTCCGCGGCAGCGCGCAACCGGTCGCGAAAGATCCCCAGGCGTCGAGACCCGTCCTTCGCCGCTGCCAAGGCTTCGTCGGTATAGTCCAGTTCCTTGCGGTAATGCGTCTGAAACGTGAGGAGACGGATGGCCCCGGGGTCCACGCCGTCTTCCCGCAGGTCTCGCGCGGTCAGGAAGTTGCCAAACCGCTTCGACATCTTGGTGCCGCGGACGTTGAGGAACGCCCCGTGCAGCCAATAACGGGCGAACGGCTGCCCCGTCGCGGCCTCCGATTGCGCGATCTCGTCCTCGTGATGGGGGAAGATCAGATCGATTCCGCCGCAGTGGATGTCGAGGGTCGCCACGTCGAAGCGCCGGCCGATCTCGTCGAGCGACATCGCCGAGCACTCGATGTGCCACCCGGGTCGGCCCCGGCCGAACGGCGCATCCCACGCGGCGCCCACCTGCTCGTCGATCGGCTCGGCGGCCTTCCACAGCGCGAAGTCACGCGGGTCGTCTTTGGCGTATTCGTCGCTCGCTACCCGTGCGCCAACCTTGATTTCACGCCGGTCGAGCTGCGATAGGCGGCCGTAGCCGGGGAACCGGTCGATCGCGAAATACACCGACCCGTCATCGCCCCGGTAGGCGACGCCTTTCGCCAACAACTGCTCTACCAGTCGCACCATCGCCGGAATCGAAGTGGTGGCGCGTGGATAGACGTGCGCGGGAGTAATGCGCAGGTAGTCGCGATCCTCGAAGAAGGCTTGCGTGAACGGCGCGGTGTGTTCGGCCAACGTCTTGCCCGCCGCCGCGGCGGCCTTGATGGTCCGATCGTCCACGTCGGTGAGGTTCATGACGTGGAACACCTCGAACCCCGCAGACTCGAGGGTGCGACGCAACAGGTCTTCGAACAGGAACGAGCGGAAGTTGCCGATGTGGGCGTAGTTCCAGACGGTCGGCCCGCAGGTGTACAGCGTCACGCGCGGCGGCGTCAGCGGGACGAAGGGTTCTACGCGGCGGGTAAGCGTGTTGTGCAGCGCGAGCGTCATGCGGAAACGTAGAAACCCCCGGTGGGGCCGTCAACGCGCGGTGGCCTCGTGTGGTTCGAGCATGGCTTCGTCGAGCGTCCGCAACCGCACACGCGTGGCGCGCACCGCGAGGCGGTGGGCTCGGCATAGCGCCAGGGCCGCCTCGGCCGTGCCGCGACCCAGGTCGGTCTCGAGTCCGGTGGCGGTCAGGCGGAAGCCTGGTGGCGGCTCGGACGGCGGCGCGTCGAGGATCACTTCGAGGACTCGCCCGCCCAACAGGGCCGCGGCGGGCGCCGAGTGCGCCAGCCGGCCGGCGCGTAGCACGAGCACCCGGTCCACCACACGCTCCAGGCCCACCGGATCCGACGACGAGACCAGTACGGCGGCGCCGCTGCCCGCGAGCCGCAGGAGTCGGTCGCCCACATCGCGCCGCGTGATCGCGTCGAGTCCCGTGAACGGCTCATCGAGCAGCAACACCCGGCGGCCGCCCAGGGCCGCCTGGGCGAGCAGCAAGCGCCGCGTCTCCGCAAGCGGGAGCGTCGCCACACGGCGTTCGCTCGCCGCTCCGAGGCCAGACAAGTCCAGCGCCTCCTGCACCAGGGCGAGGCGCACTCGACCGGTCGCCTGGCACGAGGCCAGGTAGTGGAGCACCTCGCGGACCGTGCACGCCGGCGGGAACGCCGCCTCGAGCGGTGCGAACCCGATCAAGCGACGCGCTGCGATACCGTGCGGCGGCTCGCCGGCGATCCGGATCACCCCCGCATCCGGCCGCTCCAATCCCGCCGCCAGTCGCAGCAATGTTGTCTTGCCCGCCCCGTCGGCACCGACGAGACACGCGATTTCACTGGCGCCGAGTTCGAACGACGCTTCCGCCACCGCCACGACCGGCGGCCGTCCCCACCCTCGCCCGAACGCGCGCCGCACCCCACGCACCTGAAGCGGGATCGTCATCCCGCCCTCCGACCCAACTGCGCGGCGCGCCACTCGGCGACCAGCAGGCCGATGCCCACCCACAACGCCGCATGCGCCGCCGCGCCGACATCGCCCACGGCCACGCCGCGGTATCGCCACTGTCCCGGGACGAGCTCGAGCAGCGTGGCAACCGTGAATCGCGCGGCGCCAGGGTCTGCATGGCCGATCACCGCTTCCGGAGGGACGTTTCCCAACAGGGAGAGATACAGAAAGCACACACCCGCAAGTGCGTTGCCGCCGGTCCAGACGAGTGCCAGTGTGCAGGCAGCGACCGCGGCGGCCGCTGCGAGGCCGGCGAGCGCCGCACCCAGGCTCGCCGCGACGGCGCCGGTGCTCCAGGCCGAATGGACCGCGCTGGCCAGCACCACGAGCGCGGCGCCACCGGTGGCGGCGAGCCAGCGGCCGACCGCCACCGCTCGCGGCGTCGTGGGGTGACCCAGTACGAGCACGAGCGCCATGCGGTCGGCGCTCGAGCCGGCCAGGTAGGCGACAGCGAGCACGGCGCCCAGTGCGCCGGCCGTGAGAGCGGTGCCGAGCGGGTCAGGCGCGGGCGCGTGCCGCTCGAGCCACAGCAGGGCCCCTGTCAGCAGCAGCAGCCACACCCCGAGCCGGGTACGGACCAGCCGAGTGCGGAGCATCGGCCATTCTGCGAGGACGCGGCGGACGAAATCCACGCCGCAACGTTAGGATGGAACCGGTCTGGTAGTGGTACCGGATTTTTGCCGAGGGGATCGAAAACGCTATGCGGCGCGAGCCGCCCGCAGCACTGCCTCTGAAAGCGGTGCCGGGTCAAATCGCACCGGATCGGTCGTGGGGAGCCCGGTGTCGGTCTCAGCCCGATCGACCGCGCGACGCGCCGCCGCGGCGTCCAGGTCGTAGGTGTTGAGGCAGATGCCGAGGACCTTGGCCGGAAACACCGGCGCCGAGGCCTGCTCGTAGATCTCGACCAGGTCGGCGAGCGGGGGAATCTTCACCCACGGCTCACGCCCGTGATAGTCACCGATGAAATCGCGACTGGACTGGTGACACAGGATCAGCCCGCGCGGCATCGAGCCGTGCAGCAGGCCGAGCGTGACGCCTGAGTAGCCCGGATGGATGAGGCTCCCCTGCCCCTCCACCAAGATGATGTCAGCGTCTTTGGCGGCCTGCAGCACCAGCTCCTCGGCGGCCCCGGCAATGAAGTCCGCGACAACCGCATCGACGGCCGTGCCCCACCCTTCGATGAAGATCCCGGTCTGCCCCGTCGCGACAAAGCGCGCCCGGTGACCCCGCCGCACGAGGTCGTTTCGCACCTCGAGCATCGCGGTCATCTTGCCGACGTTGCAGTCCGATCCGACGGCGTGAACGACGTAAGCGTCAACATCGGCCGCGCGACCGTCGGCGATCGGGAGATTGGGTGGCGACTTGCGGGCGTCGAGGATCCGGACCCCACGGTCTCGGGCCAAGGCCCCAAGCTCCGGGTCATCCGAAATGAACGTGTGCAGCCCGCTCCACACTTCGAGCTTGCGCTCGATCGCCAGGCGGATCCAGCCGCGCCATTCCTCGGGAAGCCGGCCACCTGCCGGCGCGATGCCAATGAGCACCGCGGTGGCCCCGCTGCCGAGGGCGAGGCTGCGCGCGAAGTCCCCCACCACGGGAATCGCACCACCAAATCCCAATACGTCCTGGACAGTCTTGCCTGCCTGGACGCGATCGAACACACCGACGATACGCTCGGGGAAGTACCGAATGCAGGAGTTCGCGGTCTTCGATGTTTCGGGGCCGAACTGCCCATCGGCGATGACGAGGAAGCGGTGAGCCGGGGATTCCGTCACGGGCGCGCCCGCGCTGTGACGGCGCGCCGTTCACCGGTCGTGCGTAGCACGGCAGGCCGCTCGACGGCATCGTCGCCGTACACCTCCCCTTGCAGGATCTGCCGTACCAGCACGAGCGTCACCGCGAGCAGCGGCACGGCGACCACGAGCCCGATGGCGCCCAGCAACGTACCCATGATCAGGACGCTCGAGATGGTGAGCACGGGTGGGAGCGCCACCTGCTGTTGCATGATGCGCGGCACCACAATGTTCGCCTCGAACACGTGCACCACGACTCCCAGCAGCAGCACGGCCGCGACATGGAGCCAGTCTCCGGTGCCGAGCACGAACAACGCCGGCACGATCGTCGAGACGAGGGTGCCGAAGAACGGCACCAGGGCGACGAGCCCGGTAAAAATCCCAAAGGCCAGCCAATAGGGCACGCGCAGGATCCACAGGCCTAGGGCGGTCAGCGCGGCAAGCACCAGCATGGCGAGCAACTGGCCCACGACCCAGGCCCGCAGCGTAGCCCCGGCGTCGCGCAGGATGCGCACGGCCGTCTCGCGGTGGCGAGGGGGGACGAGGGCAACAATGCCGTCACGGTACAGGACCGGCTGGCGCGCCAAATACAGGGCCATCACCAGCACGCTCGCCGCTTCGATAAAGAGCTTGCCCCCGGCCGTCACGTATGGGAAGAGCGAGCCCCGCAAGAACGTGGTGGCATCGTTGACCAAACCGGCGACGAGCCCGGACTGTGGGTCGGCCAATTCGGTGCGACGCAGCACCGGATACTGGCTGGCCCAGCGGGCGACGACGTTTTGGATGTTGGTGAGCGTCTGCGGCAGGCCGCCGATCAGCGCCTGTGTCTGGTCGATCACCGGCGGGACGAGCAGCGCGGCGAGCCCCGCGAGGCCGGTGCCGGTTGCGAGGACGGCGATGGACAACCCGAGCCACCGCGCGATGCCGAACCGGCGCTCGAGGAAGTCGGTGATCGAGGAGAAGTAGAAGGCGAGCAGGACGGCGATGAACACCAGCAGCAGGACGTCCACCACCCCGACCACGAACCAGATGGCCAGGGCCGCAACAAAGAGCGCCACGAACGTGGCGCCCGAGAGTCGAGACGGCGGTGCGGCGTCGGTCAGGGCCGGTGCTCGTCGTCGTCGACCAGCTCCGCTTCGGCCGCGCCGGTGCCGAGCTGTTTCGTTTCCGGAGGCGAGCCGGCACCGAGCAGCCCCATCCGCTGCTTCAGCGCCACCAGCTGCTGGTCGGCGTCCGTTTTTTCGAGCGCCTGGAATTGCTGCATCAGCGAGTCGCCGGACAGGTCATCGTTGACCTCGGCGGCCGCGATGAGTTTGCGCTCTTCGTGCTCGATCTGCTCGGACATGCGCTCGAAGGTCTCGAAGGCGCTCTTGTCCGACATCGAGGACATGGTTTCCTGGATGCGCTTGTGCGCCTCGGCGCGCTTGGCCCGCGCGATGAGGATGTTCTTCTTGCGCTTGGCTTCCTCGATCTTGTCGTTCAGCTGCCGCAGCGAGAGCTTGAGTTTTTCGGTCTCTTCGCGATGCTTGACCCACGTTTCGTGCAGCTGCACCGCGCCCTGGAGGTGCTCGTTGTAGCGTAGCAGCGCCTGCTTCGCGAGATCATCCCGGCCTTCGCGCACGGCGAGCTCGGCCCGCTTCTCCCACTCCTCGGAGAGTTTCTTTTCCTGCTCCGCCTGCGCCGCCAGCCGCTTCTCGTCCGCGATCGCCGAGGCAACTTGCTGCTTGGCCTTCGCCAGCTGGCTCCGCATATCGAGGATCAGCTGGTTCAGCATTTTCTCAGGATTCTCGGCGCGCGAAATCAGGTCGTTGAGGTTCGACCGGAGCAGCGTCGAGAGTCGGTCAAAGAAGCCCATGGCTAGTCCTCGAGAGTGAGTCGGACGGTCATCGCCCTGCTTTGAGTGGCGCGGCGCGCTTTTCTGCCAACAACCGCTCGGCGAAATCGAGTCGCTCGGCGAGCTCCGACACCTGCGCGGTGAGCGTCGACAGCCGGTCGTCCAGCTCCGCGGCCCGGCGGTCGTCCAGCGCGGCGCCGTCGAGCGGTTCGTCGTGCCACTCGCCGCCCAGCCCCTTCCAGTGCTTGCGGCGCCGTCCGCTCGTGCGGATGCGCTCGGCGAGCGCTTCCGCGACCGGGGACTGGAAGAACCATTTGGCGATCAGCGCCCACGCCACACTCGCGGCGATCGCCGGGATTACCCACGGATAGTCCAGCATCTATTCGCCCGCTCCGACGCGCCGGTCGCGACTGCCCGCCAGCACCCGTTCCGTGAAATCTAAGCGCTCACCCATCTCCGACAGTTGCGTGGACAGCGACCGGACTTGCTCCTCCAGCGCCGCCACCCGCGGGTCCTCTCCCCCCACCTCACCCGAGCTGCCCCACCGACGGCGCCGCCGCAGCCGGATCCCCTCGGCGAGCGCCTCGCCAATCGGTGATTGGAAGAACCAGCGCGCCACCAACGCCACCACGATCAGCGTCGCGATGCCCCCGATCAGCGGCATGATCTGGGACACGAGAAAATTCGGGTCCACCGGCATCGGCGGGAGCGGTGGAATCGGGTCCGGCGCGGGAGTCTGGGTCACGAGCATCCGGTACGCCCCCCAGACGACGGGTGTTTCATCCGGAAACTCGATTGGGCGGCGAGACGCGCTCGGCGTCCCGGGCCTTACTCAGCAGCCGCTCCGTAAAATCTACCCGCTCCGCGAGTTCCGCCACCTCCTGGCGTAGCGCGTCCACCGTCGCTGCCAGCTCCTCACCCTCGACGATCCCCCGCTGGGCCGGCGGGACGGGGCCATGGCGCAACCGTTCGGCGAAGGCTTTTCCCAACGGGGACAGGGAAATCATCCACGCGAAGAACCCGCCGACGGCGACGATTGGTATGAGAACGGCGATCGCTCCGGCATCCATGCCTCAGCTCCCACCAGGCGGCGTGAGTCGCGCCGCCTCGCTCTGTTTCGCGAGCAACCGTTCGGCGAAATCCATGCGCTCCGCGAGCTCGGTCAATTCCTGGCGCACCCCCTGGAGCTCCTCCATGATCTCGGCTTTGTCCACCGCGTCGGCTTGCGGAAGCGCCTTGTGCCGGATCCGCTCCGCAATCGCACCCACCAGTGGCCGCAACAGCAGGAACCCGCCTACGAACAGCCCCGCGAGAAGGATTGTCTCCTCGAAATTCATGCTGGTCCTCGCGTAGCGGTCACGGCGGTCCCAGGCGCGCCGACTCGCGTTGCTTGGACAGCAACCGCTCGGTGAAGTCCACGCGCTCGGCCAACTCGCCGACCTCGTGTCGCAGCGAGTTCAGTTCCCCCAGCAAGTCTTCGCGCAGGGCCTTGACCTCCTCGCCACCCGCCCCACGATTCTGGCCGCGAATCCGCTCGGACCACGCCCGGCCGATGAAAAAGGCGAAAAACGACAGCACCGTGCCGCCAGCGAGCAGCGCCACCATCGACACGGCCATTGTGTTGTCGTCCATTGAGCCCCCTAACCGCCTTCAGCCCGACCCGTGGGCGGCCGGGCCAGCAGGCGTTCGGCAAAATCGACCCGCTCTTCGAGCTCGGCGACCCTGCGCTCGAGCGACTCGGCGGCGCGGACCCGCCCCCGGAGCAGCTCCACCTCCGCCGTTCACTCCGATCATCACGAAGACAAACGTCACCCCTTGTTCCACTCTTCACCTCGGCGGGGCGAGTCGATCTACGTCGCGCTGCTTGGCAAGCATGCGCTCGGCGAAGTCCAGCCGCTCCTGGAGCTCGACGATGTCGTGTTGCAACCGCTCGACCTGACCGGCCAGCTCGTCCTGCCGCGCGGCATCGAGCTCAGCATCGTGCCGCGGCCGGAGCCGCTCCGCCGCCGCGCGGGCGATCGGGCTCAGCAGCCACATCCCCCCGCCGATCACCGCCGCCGCCATCAAGGCCTCCGGACCGCTCATCTCACTCGCGCGGTGCGCTCTGAGAGGCGCCGCGCCCTTGCGCCAACAGCCGCTCGGCGAAGTCCAGGCGCTCGGCGAGCTCGGCCATCTCGCGGCGCGTCTGCTGCAGCTCCTCCTCGACCGCCTCGTGGTGCTCGGTGAGTTCGGCGCGCAGCTCCTCGGCTTGCGGCCGCGCGTGCTTGCCCCGGATTCGGTCCGCGATCGCCCGCCCGACCGGCGAAAACCCCAGCCCCACCAGGGTTCCGCCCCCGAACAGGAAAATGATCGCGAGAATGCCTTCGATGTTCATACGTCAGCGCGGCCTCCTCCGTCCAACCTAGCGGTCAGTCCCCCACCCGCAACACCTTGCGCAGGAATCGCCCGGTATGCGAGGGGCCGGCCTTGGCCACGGCCTCGGGTGATCCGGCCGCCACCAAGCGCCCGCCGCGGTCGCCCCCTTCGGGGCCAAGATCGATGACCCAGTCCGCGGTCTTCACCACGTCGAGATTGTGCTCGATCACGACGACGGTGTTGCCCTTGTCCACCAGACGGTGCAGCACCTCGAGCAGCAGCCGCACATCCTCGAAATGGAGCCCGGTCGTCGGCTCGTCGAGAATGTAGAGCGTCCGCCCGGTGTCCCGTTTGGACAGCTCGGTCGCGAGCTTGACGCGCTGCGCCTCGCCCCCCGACAAGGTCGTCGCCGATTGGCCCAGGTGGATGTAGCCGAGCCCTACGTCGTTCAGCAGTTCCAGTTTCGAACGGATCCGCGGCTGACTCTCGAAGAACTCGAGGGCATCCGCCACCGATAGGTCGAGGACGTCCGCGATCGACTTTCCTTTGTAGCGAACTTCGAGCGTCTCCCGATTGTAGCGCCGCCCCTTGCAGACCTCGCAGGGCACGTAGACGTCGGGAAGGAAGTGCATCTCGACCTTGACGAGCCCGTCCCCTTGGCACGCCTCGCAGCGTCCGCCCTTGACGTTGAACGAAAACCGCCCCGGCCCGTAGCCGCGCATTTTGGATTCCGGGAGGTAGGTGAACAGCTCCCGAATCGGGGTGAAGAGCCCCGTGTAGGTGGCCGGGTTGGAGCGCGGAGTGCGGCCGATCGGGCTCTGATCGATGTCAATGACCTTGTCCACGTGGGCGAGCCCTTCGATGCGCGTGTGTACTCCCGGCACCACTTTGGCACGGTAGAAGTGCCGCGCGAGCGCCTGATAGAGAATGTCGGTGACGAGGGTCGATTTCCCGGAGCCCGACACACCGGTCACGGCGATGAAGAGGCCGAGGGGAAAGTCGATCGTGAGGTCCTGCAGGTTGTGGTGACGCGCGCCGATCACGCGCAGCGTGCGGTCGTCCGACGGCACGCGCCGATTCGGCGGAATCGGGATGCGCAGCTCGCCGCGCAGATACCGGGCGGTGAGCGAATCACGATGCCGCAGGACGTCGTCGAGCGTCCCCGCGGCGACCACTTCGCCGCCGTGGCGGCCGGCGCGGGGGCCCAAGTCAATGACCTGGTCGGCGGCGCGGATCGTCTCCTCGTCGTGCTCTACCACCAGCACGGTGTTGCCGAGGTCCCGCAACTCGCGCAGCGTCTCGAGCAATCGGGCATTATCGCGCTGGTGCAGTCCGATGGAGGGCTCGTCGAGGATGTAGAGCACGCCGACGAGTCGGCTGCCGATCTGGGTGGCGAGCCGGATGCGCTGCGCCTCTCCGCCGGACAGCGTCACCGCCGAGCGTTCGAGAGTCAGGTAGTCGAGGCCGACGTTCTTGAGGAAGCGGAGCCGGTCGGTCACTTCCTTGAGGATCGGCCGCGCAACCTCGGGGTCGAGGCCCGGCCGGCCGTTCCCGCGCAGCGGCAGGGATTCGAAGAACGCCAATCCGTCCGTCACCGGCAGGGTTACGACCTCACCGATGCTCCTGCCCGCGATCAGCACCGACAGGCTTTCGGGACGCAACCGCCGGCCGCCACACGTGGGGCACGGCTGCTCGACCATGTATCCCTCGAGCTGCTCCCGCACGGGTTCAGACGCGGTCTCGCGGTACCGCTTCTCGACGTGGCGCAATACGCCGGTCCACCCCGATTCATACGAGCCTTGCCACCGCTCGCTGTGATACTGGTACGTAAAGGTCTTTCCCGGAGCGCCGTGCAGGATCGCTTTCTTCGCGGCGACGGGGAGGCGCTTCCACGGGGCGTCGAGGTCGAACTTGAACGCCCGGGCGAGCGTCGGCAGGATGACCTTGCGGATGTAACCCGATGGCTCACCCCACGGCAGGATGACGCCCTCGAGGATCGAGAGACTCGGGTCGCCGACCACCAATTCCGCGTTCACTTCGCGACGAGTCCCCAACCCGGAGCAATCGGCGCAGGCCCCGAACGGTGAATTGAACGAGAATTGACGCGGCTCGAGCTCGGGCAGCGACAATCCGCACTTGGGGCAGGCGTAGCGCTCCGAGAACATGGTGGACTTCGGGCCGCCGTTGGCGCTGTGGCGCACGACTTCGACTACGCCTTCGGCCGCGCGCAGGGCGGTCTCGATCGAGTCGGCGAGCCGGCTGCGATCCGCGGCGCGCACGACGAGCCGGTCCACCAGCACCGCGATGTCGTGATTCTGGCGGCGATTGAGCTTGGGAACGGCGGCGAGGTCGTACGTCTCGGCATCGACGCGCACCCGCACGAACCCTTGTTTGCGGGCGCCGTCAAACACGTCACGGAATTCACCCTTCCGGCCGCGCACCAGCGGGGCGAGGATTTCGATCTTCGTCCCTTCGGGCCACCGCAACACGTGGTCGGTGATCTGCGACGAGCTTTGGCGCTCGACCGGAGTGCCGTCGTTGGGACAATGGGGTGTCCCGGCGCGAGCCCACAAGAGCCGGAGGTAGTCGTAGATCTCGGTGATGGTGCCGACGGTGGATCGGGGATTCGCACCCGCCGTCTTCTGTTCGATCGAGATCGCGGGCGATAGTCCCTCGATCGCATCCACGTCGGGTTTCTCCATCAACCCGAGGAACTGGCGCGCGTAGGCGGAGAGCGATTCGACATAGCGGCGCTGACCTTCGGCGTAGATAGTGTCGAAGGCGAGTGACGATTTCCCCGAGCCTGATAGCCCGGTGAACACCGTGAGGGTGTTCCGAGGAATCTCTACGGTGATGTCTTTGAGGTTGTGTTCGCGGGCGCCGCGGACGACGAGCGACTCGCTGGGCATAGACATGGAGGCTACCCGGGACGCGCCGCGGCGGTCAATGCTCCGATGATTCGCGCATCGAGCGTCTGCGGATGCCGGACGCCGCTCGGCTCCCGCACCGGACTGGGCGTGCTTAAAACCCGCTTTGCGCCTACGCTCCGAGCGGGGTCCCCGCGGCCGTCATTTCCCGCCCCGTGGCGCCAAGGCCACACCCTTGCTCAACTCCATTTCGGACGGTACGTTAGCTGCCCCTCACATGACTCGGCAGGCGCTGGTGGTGATCACCACGCTCGGCAACGAAGCCGATGCGCGCGCGTTCGTCACCGCACTGCTGGACGATCGGGTGATCGCGTGTGGGACGCTGCTTCCCGGTGCCCGCTCGATCTACCGGTGGGAGGGGAAAACGACCGAGGAGTCGGAAGTGGTGGTACTGCTCAAGACCGATAGCGCACAATGGGACGCCCTGCGCGCGACGGTCGAGCGACGCCATCCCTACCAGGTTCCAGAACTCCTGGCGCTCCCGGTGACGCAGGGACTCGAGCGGTATTTGACGTGGCTCGCGAGCGAGGTAGCAGGGTGATTAACGATCAACGACAACACGAAACACCCAAGGAGCGGGCGCGCGTCGCAGCGGAGCTCCAGGAAGAAGCCAGACAGCTGACGGAACATGCGATGTTGACGGCTTCGTCGCCGCAGACCTCGCTCCCCTTGCCGAACGGGAACGGGAACGGCAACGGGCACCGGAACGGAAACGTGAAGAAGAACGGGAAGGGCGCCAGGCCGGAGCCGGGCAGCTCCGAGGCCGAACGCGCGCTCGCCGCATTCGACGTAGCGCTCGCCGAGCAACCCGCGAGCATCTCCCTGCTGCTCGATCGCGCCTCCCACCTCGGTGCAATGGGCCGATACGCCGCCGCCCGCGCCGACCTCGAGCAGGCGCTCCTGCTCGAACCCGCCAACCTCACGGTGCGCACCGCGCTCGGCATCGTGTTCCTGCGCAAGGGACTGTGGGCGGACGCCGTCCCGCACCTGCGGAGCGTGGTGGAGGCCGAAGGCTGGAGCCCCACGGCGTGGTTCTACCTCGGCGAAGCGCTGAACCACGTGGACGACCTGGAAGGCGCGCTGGCCGCATACCGGCGCGCCGCCGAGATCGATCCCCACCATGCGAAGGCGCTGTACGGCCAGGGCGTCGTGCTCGATCGGCTGCGCCGACCTGAAGACGCCACCAGCATGTACCGACGCTCCCGGGAGGTCGCCGCGCGGTGATCCGCGTGGTCGTGGACGATCTCGGGTTCCTCCCCTCCGACGCCATCGTCCGTCCCGCCACGGCGCAGCTCGAGCCGACCACCCCGGCGCTGCGCCGTCTCGAGCAGTTGGGCGGGCCTGAGTTCCAGCGTCAGCTGCAATTGCACAATGAGCTCGTCGTTGGCGCCGCGGTAGTCACCGGGGCCGGGGGAGACCTCCCGGCCGAATTCGTCATTCACGCGATCATCCAGAGCCGGGATGAGCCGATTTCGCGTCGCGGTGTGGCCCGTGCCTGGCGTTCCGTGTTGGAGCGGGCGCGGGAGTGGGGCTTCGCTCGCCTCACGGTGCCGCCCCTCGGCCTGGGAGCCGGCAACCTCGCTCTTGAAGAGGCTGCCGAGATCCTCATCTCGGTACTTCAGGAACAACCGGCCGGTGTGGAGGTCCCCGCCGACGTCGCCATCGTCGTGGAAACCGAGGACCAACGAGATGTGTTTGAAGGCGTGCTGCGACGCCTGCGCGCGAGGCTCTCCTGACCCGTCGCCATTGGGCTGTCGTGATCCTCGCCGCCTGGGCGGTGTCGCTCGGGTGGCTGGTCAAGCGCGAGTACTTCCGCTCCACCGGAGCGCGGCTCGCCGAGGCCGCGTTGGCCGTGTCGCCCGGCGCGCTGTTTTACCGCTTGTCCGTGGGTGCCCGGCAGCTGGGCTATAGCTCGACGACGGTGGACACGCTGGCCGATACGATCCGGGTGGTCGACGTGATCGTGATCGACGTGCCGGCCCTGGGACGGCTGTACCGTACCGAAGGGCGGAGCGTGGCGACGCTCGACCGGGCCCTCCATCTCCGCGGTGTGACCGCGGAGGTCGATGGCGCGGACGGGCAGCTCACGCTTTCCGCAACGGTTTCGGCCGACAGCGTGCTCCACCTCACCATCACGGTCGGCGGAGACTCGCAGACCACCTCGGTCCCGATTACCCGCCCCCTCGTGCTCCCCTCGTTGCTCCCGTTGCGCCTGGCTTTCGGCGGCGAGCTCCGCCTGGGACGTGAGGTGACCGCGTGGCTGCTCGATCCGTTCACCCTCTCCGAGCGCAACATCGTCGCCCGCGTCGCGGCAGAGTCCACGCTCGTGGTGGCCGACAGCGCCGATTACGACTCGACCACGATGGCCTGGGTCCCGGTGCTCTTCGACACCGTGCACGCGTTCCGTCTGGACGCTGCGGGCACGGGCGGTGGCGGGGGGGGAGCGCGTTCGACCTGGATCGACCCCCAGGGCCGAGTGGTGCGCGCCACCACCGCACTCGGTTTCTCCATGGAACGCACGGCCTTCGAGCTGGCGTATGAGAACTTCAGAAACCGGGATACGCTGCGGCTGTTGCGCTCCACTGCCGCGCCGGCGCCGGGCGAAGTGGTCGCGGCCACCGCCATTGCCGCCGGCCTGCGGCCGGGCTCCACGCCCGAGCGCCTGCGTATTCGCCTCGGCGGCGCGCTCGACGGCCTCGATCTCACCGGCGGGCGCCAACGCCTCGCCGGTGACACGCTCGTCGTGGAGCAGGAAGGGGCCACCCAGCTCGTGGCCCACTACCGCCTCCCCGCCGGCAACCCCGCACTGCGCGAGTTTCTGCTCCCCGAGCCGCTCATCGAGAGCGGCGACCTGCGCATCCAGGCGCAAGCGCGCCTCATTGTCGGTACCGATCGCAACCCGGTCCGAGTCGCTCAGCGGCTGGCGCATTGGACGGCAACCGAGGTGGCGGGTGGTTTGGCGGCGGCATCGCCCAGCGCGGTGCAGGTGCTGGAGCGTCGCCGCGGGGACTGTAACGAGCATACGGTGCTGTTCGTGGCGCTGGCGCGCGCCCTCGGGCTACCGGCCCGCCCGGTGGCCGGACTCCTGTACCTGCGCGGCCGCTTCTATTATCACGCTTGGGCTGAGGTGTACTTCGACGACTGGGTGGCCGTGGATCCGACGTTCGACCAATTCCCCGCCGACGCCGCGCACCTGCGGTTCGTAGTCGGCGGTCTCGCCCGGCAGCTGGAGCTGGTGCAGCTGCTGGGTAGCCTCACGCTCGAGGCGCCATGATTCGACTGGAAGGGCTCACGAAGAACTACGGCAGCTTCGTCGCCGTGAATCACATCTCGTTGCACGTCCCGCGCGGCGTGTTGTATGGCTGTCTCGGACCCAACGGCGCCGGGAAGACCACGATGCTGCGCATGATCGCCGGGATCCTGCGTCCCACCGACGGCCGCGTGCTCATCGGGGGCGACGACGTCCAGCAGAACCCGATCGCCGCCAAAATGCGCCTCGGCTTCATCCCGGATCGCCCCTTCGTGTACGACAAGCTCACCGGTGCGGAATTCCTGCGGTTTGTCGCGGGCTTATACGGTCAGGAAGGCGACGCGGTGGAGCGACGCACGGCCGAGCTGTTGGACGTGTTCGAGCTCTCGAGCTGGAAGGACGAGCTAATCGAAGCCTATAGCCACGGCATGCGCCAGAAGCTCATCATTTCGAGCGCGCTGATCCATCGGCCGGAGTGCATCGTGGTGGACGAGCCGATGGTCGGCCTCGATCCGAAAGGCGCGCGCCTGCTCAAGGACATCTTCCGGCAGTTCGTCGACCGGGGCGGCACGGTGCTGATGAGCACGCACACGTTGGAAGTGGCCGAAGTGATGTGCGATCAAATCGGCATTCTCCAGCATGGTCAGATCGTCGCGCATGGCACGATGGCCGAGATCCGTCGCCAGCACACGGCCGGAGACGCGAGCCTCGAGGAGCTGTTCCTGAAGCTCACCGGCGGCCACGCCGTTCGGGACCTGGTCGAGGTGCTGGGCAAGTGAACCAGCCATCGCTCACCCACGTCCTGCAGCCCAAATGGCGTACCGCGCAACAGCGGTGGCGCGAGTCACGCATCCGCGGCGGCGGGGGCAAGCTCGTGCTCCTGTTGGTGGTGGGCGGGGCGTTCTGGGCGGGCGTCTTCGGCGTGCTGTTCCGGATCCTCAAGTACTTCCGTGGGGTCGAGGAACTGGGCCCGCTGCTCGGGGCGAAGCTGCTCGGGGTGGCGTTGCTGTCGTTCGTGTCGATTCTCATCCTCTCGAACGTCATCACGGCCCTGTCGAGCTTTTTCCTGGCCAAGGACCTCGATCTGCTCGTCTCGACCCCCGTGGACTGGCTGCGGCTCTACCTGGCGAAGCTGGGGGAAACCCTGGTGCATTCGTCCTGGATGGTGGCGCTGATGACCGTGCCGATCCTGGCGGCATACGGCGTCGTATACCGCGGCGGGCTGCTGTTCGTCCCGTTTGCGCTCGCGGTGTTGCTGCCGTTACTCGCGCTCCCGGCGGTGTTCGGGAGCGCCCTCACATTGATTCTGGTCAACGTGTTTCCCGCGCGCCGAACCCGCGATCTGCTCTCGATTGTCGCGCTGGGCGCGGCAGCAGGCGTGATCCTGTTGTTCCGCCTGATTCGTCCCGAGCAGCTGGCCCGGCCCGAAGGATTCCGCAACCTGCTCGACTTCATCGCGGTGCTGCGGACGCCCACGTCGCCGTTTTTGCCCAGCGAATGGGCCACGAAGGCGATCATGGGCTTCCTGGGCGGTGACTTCGACCCGCTGCCGCTGCTACTCCTCTGGACGACGGCGGCCGCGTTCGTGACCCTCGGCGCCCTGCTGCACCGCCAACTGTACGCCGCCGGATTCACGAAGGCACAGGAAGGCGCGGAGCGGTTTGTCCGCGGCGTGTTCTGGCGACGCACGGTGGGGACCGCGTTGTTTCCGTTATCGGTGGCCAAGCGGGAGTTCGTGCTGAAGGACGTGAAGTTGTTCTTCCGCGACACGACGCAGTGGAGCCAGTTGATCCTGCTCGCCGTCCTGGTCGTGGTCTACCTCTTCAACATCAAGGCGCTGCCGCTGTTTCGCGGCGAACAGGTGCCGTTGTTCACCGTCACCCTCGTGTCGTTCCTGAACCTCGGGCTCTCGGGATTCGTGCTCGCGTCGATCGCCGCGCGTTTCATTTTCCCGGCCGTGTCGCTCGAAGGGCGCCAGATGTGGCTGCTGCGCTCGAGCCCGCTCGACCTCCGCGCGCTGCTCTGGTCCAAATACTGGGTGGGGACCATCCCGCTGCTCGTGCTCGCCCTGTTGTTGACCGGGCTCACAAACGTCCTCCTGAAAGCCTCGCCGTTCATGATGGTCGTGAGTCTCGCCACGATCTGCGCGTTGACCCTCGCGATCGCCGCGCTGGCGCTCGGCTTTGGCGCCCTCTACCCGCAGTTCGAGACGGAGAATGCGGCGCAAATCCCGACGTCGTTTGGGGGGCTGGTGTTCATGATGACGACGATCGCGCTGCTCGCGGCGGTGATCGTCGTCCTGAGCGTGCCGGTCTCCGCGTACGTTCGCAACGTGTACGATGGGGTTCCCACCCGCGTCGACGCGATCATGGTGGCCGCGTTCGCCGCCGCCGCGGGATTGTGCGCGGCCGCCACGGTGATCCCGCTGCGCGTTGGCCTCCGGAGAATGGAGAGCTTCGAGTTCTGATCCCCGGGTCCCCGCTCCGCGAGCGCGGAGCGGGGGCGCGGGCGCCGACTACAGCTTGAAGTTGACCCCGCCGCCGATCTCGATTCGGTCGGCGTCGCCGATCACGATGCGCAGCTGGGCGAACGGCCGCCAGCTCACCGCCTTGAAATCCCACCCTCCGAGCAGACCGAGCCCGACTTCGTTGGCCGAGGCGCTGCCGAATGCTCCAAGATCGATGCTGACATGCGTGTAGTTCAGCCCCGCACCGACGTACAGTCCGGCGTCCGCCATGTTGAGCTTGGGCCAATACCGCACGTCGCCGTTCAACGCCCAGGCGGTCACGTTGTTGCCCGGGAAGTAGAGGTCGAAGGACGGGTAGATGTCGAACTGCGGCGCCACCGGGTAGGAGAACTGCGCGCCGAGGAAGAAGTCAAAATCGTTCGTGGCGAAACCGAGCTGGGGGCCCAGCAGCATCTGCTTCCTCTGGGCGACGGCGGCGGTCGACAGTAGCAGGCTGGCCAGGGCTACCAGAATCAGCCGTTGAGTCAAGGATTTCACGCAGAAGCTCCTATGGAAAAGAGGGTCTGAAACTAGTAAGGCCATGGGGCCCGGGAATCAAGACTCGTTCAGCGCAACTTGAAACTCACGCCGCCAACCACCTGGAACGCGCTGCCATTGCCGAGAGTGATCCTTCCCTCCGCGTAGGGCACGAAGGCACGCCGGAGGGACTCCATCCCGCCCACCAGGTTCACGTTGACGTCCCCGGTAGTGCCGGTGCGCAGATAGCCGAATCCGCCGCCCACGTACAGAGCTCCGGCCCGCGTGGGTGGCCGGTACTTCACATCCGCGTTAAGGGCCCAGGCGGAACCGGGACTGATCGCGTAGTAGTCAAACGTCGGGTAGAGCTCGACTCGTCGCGAGAGCGGCAGCGTGACTTGTGCGCCGAGCGTCAGCGCGTCCGCATCGAAGTTGTATCCGATATGCGGGCCGAGGCGCACCGGCTCGAAGGAACGGCCGCGCGTCGTCCCCCGCTGCGCCTGCAGCACCCCGGTCAGCAGCAGGCCCGCCACCAGTAATACACTCGCATGGCGCAGCACCGCGCTCACGTCATGTGCTCCAGTCGAGAATAAGTCATACGGTTGACGCACGGGAAACTGTCATGGCGTATGCCCGGTCGCAAGGTCGCGTGGCGCTTGCCCGGCGGAGACGCGAACGGCGGGACGCCGGTGCGCCCCGCCGTTCGATTGCTCACGCATCGGTCCCATCAGCTACTCGATGCGGAACGGGATACCCCACTCGTTCGAGCGATAGTTGTCCGCCGTGCCGAGCTGCAACGTCGCGGCATCGAGCGCGTCGATCACGAACCGATCACGGCCGGTGTGACGGACGACCCAGCTGCGCTCGTACTCGCCATTGCCATTGTCGACCATCGGCACCCGACGCCAGCCGATCCGCACCGGATCCGCGTGACGCACGTGCAGGAAGACGAACGTCGTTGGCGAGAAGCTGCCGCCGGTGGTGTTCTCCACCTGCGCTACCACCCGGACGGTGTCACCCTCGCGGAAGCGCGGGACTCTGGGCTCGACGTCGATGAGCGAGTCCGGGTTGTCGACCTGCAACAACAACGAATCATTTTTGAACACGGCCACGCTCGTGATCCGCACGGTGCGTCGATCCACGGCGCTGTTCTGCCAGTTGAGCAGCGTCAGCGCGACGAGCCGCCACCCGTGCGGCGCCGACCCATCGCGCACGAACACCGCGCGCTGGCGCACGCCGTCGGCGAGCGGTTTGCTCGTCGGGTTAAACGTGTTGTCGGTCGATGTATCCACCAGGAAGATCCCCTGGAAATCCACGCCGCGGGTCACCCACGCGGAGTCGCCCTGCACGATGATGGTGCGCGTGAACACCGGACGGGGGCCTCCCTGCACGACCCGCAGGCGACCCCAGAAACGGGGCGCGATCGCGGTATCGAGCAGGCCGGCGCTCGCAAGGCTGGGGGTGGCGGAGTTTGATTCGACGGCGCCGGGATCGCCAAAGTCCTCGTTCGTGTAGCCGGTCAAGGCTTCGTAGGCCGCCTGCACCTGTGCCTGGTCGGCGGAAACGGCGGTGCCAGAATCACTGCAGGCCGCTCCGGCAACGGCGGCGAATATGGCGCCCGTGAGGGCGAATCGGATTGTACGCATCGGTCCAGCTCCTGTCGGTGGGTGCGCGGACGGTCGAACTGCTCGAAACCGCAGGAACAGACGCCGGCGATCCCGTGGTCGTTAAGGGTGTGACCGTCGTCACGCGCGACGCGGGCATTGCGACCGGGAGGACTGGACACAATGTTGAGTCGGCAACCTCCAGGCCAGCCATGAGATCCGCAACCGATTCCGTCCCCCGTCCTCCGCGCACATCGCTGTTCACTGTCCGGCCAGAAACCGAGATCGGGGCGGTCCAGCCGGGCGTCACGGAGGACGTGGGTCGCGAGTTGGTCCGTCGGCTCCTCGCCGAAGGCCCACGGGCGGAAGTCGCCCACCTCGTGATACTCGCAATTGTGGTGGCCGTCCTGTGGGGCTTGGTCGATCCCGCTGTCCTCGGCGTCTGGGCGGCCGTCATCGTCGGGCTCACGGTGATCCGCGGCGCCTTGCGTCGATGGCTGTTGCGGAACAACCCACCGGTTCAGACGAGCCTGCGGCGCATCCGCCCAATGTTGGCGGTTACCGGCATGGCCTGGGGCATCGGCGTGGCCGCGTTCATGCCGGACATCCCCGTGCAAAAGACCGGGCTCCTGTTGGTGGTGCTCGCCGGACTGACGGCAGGAGGCATCGCGTCTCTCGCCGCCGATCTCTGGTGCTTCCGTTACTACCTCGCGGGGCTCCTGGCGCCCGTGCCCATCGGGCTGCTCGGCAGCTCAATGCAAACGGATGCGGTGCTTACCATCATCCTGATCCTGCTGTTTGGCGCTGCGATGACCATTTTCCACCGCCGTTCCTACCTGCTGCTGCAAGGGTACCTGCTGCACGCGGGGGAGTCGGAGCGGAACGAGCGGAAGGCGGTGCGAGACCGGGCCTACCTCGACGGCCTGCTGGCGAGCGCGCCGGTGGCAATCGCCGTGCTGGACGGCGAAAGTCGGGTCCGGGGCACCAATCCGCAGTTCGAACGCCTCTTCGGCTACACGGCGGAGCACGCGATCGGTCGGGATATCAACGAACTCATTGTGCCGAAGTCCGAGATGGCGAAGGCCGGGGTCCTGAACCAGCGCGCCCGCCGGGGCGAGACGGTGGTGGTCGAGGTGGAGCGCCGTCGCAAAGACGGTCACCTCGTCCCGGTGCGAGCCTCCGCCACACGCGTCGAGAGCATCGCGGAAAGCGATTTGTTCGTGATGTACGAGGACATCACCGATCGCCGGAAAGCGCAGGACGCGGTCACCCGGCTCGCCAACATCGTCGAGACGTCCGAGGACGCCATCATCGGGCAGACGCTCGACGGGAAAATCGTAAGCTGGAACGCCGCCGCCCAGCGGATGTTCGGCTACACCCTGGGGGAGGTGCAAGGCCAGTCGATCAGCCTGCTCGCGCCCCCGGACCGCGCCGAGGAAGTCGCCCGCAACCTGGACCGCATCAGGCGCGGAGAACACATCGAGCACTTCGAGACGGTGCGCCTGCGCAAGGACGGCACGCGGATTCCCGTCTCGATGAGTATCTCGCTCACGCGGGACACGGCGGGGCAGATCAGCGGATTCTCGGCCATCGCGCGCGATGTGAGCGAACAGGTCGCGACGCGCGACGCCCTGCGCGTGGCGCGCGACGCCGCCGAACGTATGGCGCAAACCCGGAGCGCGTTCCTCGCCAACATGAGCCATGAGATCCGCACGCCGATGAATGCGATCCTCGGCCTCACGGAGCTCACGCTCGACACCGAGCTCGCCCCCGAGCAGCGCCATTCGCTCTCGCTCGTCCAGTCTTCGGCGGAGACACTGCTCACGCTGATCAACGACATCCTCGACTTCTCGAAAATCGAAGCGGAGCACCTGCAGCTCGAGTCAATCCCATTCGACCTCCCGCGCCTCGTGGAGTCCACCATGGGGCTGCTGGCCGTGCGGGCGCGCGAACGCCGGCTTGAGCTGTTGACCGACGTGCAGCCCAATGTTCCACCGATGGTCCGCGGCGATCCCACCCGCCTGCGGCAAGTACTCACCAACCTCATCGGCAATGCCATCAAGTTCACGCCGCAGGGGGAAGTGGTGGTGGGCGTCGCCAGCGTCCTCGGACCCGACGGCCGCGCGCTCGTACGATTCGCTGTCCGCGACTCCGGCATCGGCATCCCAACCGAGAAGTTGAGCGCCATTTTCGAGGAGTTCAGTCAGGCGGATGTCTCGACGACACGCCAGTACGGCGGGACCGGCCTCGGACTGGCGATCGCCCAACGGTTGGTACGGCTTATGGGCGGCGAGCTCGCGGTCACGAGCGAGGTGGGTCGTGGGACGGAGTTCTACTTCGCCATCCCGCTCGAGGCGGAGATCGCTCCCCTATCACCCGAGGCGCCCGCGCACGGCGCCGTACACCTCGCCGGACTCCGCGCCCTGGTGGTCGACGACAACGCGACGAACCGCCGCATCGTCCAAGACATGCTCGGGGCGGCCGGCATTCGGGTGCATGAAGCCGAAGACGGCGATGCGGGGCTCGCCGCCATCAGCGCCGCGCACCACGACCAGGCCCCCTACGACCTCGTGGTCCTCGACGCCCAGATGCCGCGATTGGACGGCTTCGAGCTTGCCGCCGCGGTACGACGCGATCCGAAGATCGCCACAACCCGACTCCTCATGCTCACCTCGGCCGGCCAACGCGGCGATGGCCAACGATGCCGCGAACTAGGCATCCACGGCTATCTCCCCAAACCCGCGTCTCGCAGCGATCTGATTGAGGCCGTGCGCGCGGTGCTCGGGTCCCCCGCCATCGACGACTTTGTCACCCGCCACTCCATCGCCGAGTCCCGCAAACACTTGCGGATCCTCTTGGCCGAGGACAATCCGGTGAACCAGGAAGTGGCCGCCTCGATGCTCCGCAAACGCGGCCACACCGTCGACGTCGTCGGGAACGGCAGGGCCGCAGTCGATGCAGTGTCCGCGGAACCCTACGACCTGGTGCTCATGGACATCCAGATGCCGGAAATGGACGGCTTCGAAGCGACCCAGGTGATCCGCGCCCGGCCGGACGGAGGCGCACTCCCGATCATTGCGCTGACGGCCCACGCCCTGAGTGGTGAGCGCGAGCGGTGCCTCTCCATGGGCATGAGCGGCTACCTCTCCAAGCCGTACAAGGCGCACGAGCTGTTCGCCGCCGTGGAAGGGTGGGGACAGGAGATCTCCGCCGGCGCCAGTCCCACGGCGCCGGCAGCGCCGGCGACGGCGCCGCCGGTCGATCTGGACAATTTTCGCCAGGATATGCGCGCCGCGGGGGCAGAGGCGGCGGTCGATTCGATCCTCGACACTTTCCTGCAGACCGCCCCGGACCGGATCACGGCGGTCACGGGCGCCCTCACCGCGGGTTCGGCGCCAGAGATCGAGCGCGCCGCCCACGCCTTCAAGTCGGCCGCGGGTGCGATCGGGGCCAAGAGTCTCGCCACCTTGTTGTTGCAGCTCGAGGAGGCGGGGAAAGCCGGAGAGGTCGCCCAGGCCCGTGGGCTCGAGGATCGGTTCCGCAACGAAACCGATGCGGTGCTCGTGTATCTCCGGGCAGCCCTGGCCACCGCGCCGCCGAGAAACTGAACGGAGCGGCTAGGCCGCGACTTTCACCCCGCAGCGAGCGCAGAAGCGGGCCTCGGGCTCCAACGTGGAGCCGCAGCGCGTGCAGTACCCGGGCGCGTCGCCGAGCCGGCGGCCGCACGTGGAGCAAAAGCGCGCGTCCCGTTCGGGCCGCGGGCCATCCGTGGGACATGCGACGAGGCGGCCTGAGGGGGACGGGCGCGTGGCGACCGGCAACGGCGTCGTGGCGTCCTCGCGTAGGGCCACCAACGCCTCCGCAGTGTATTTCCGTTTCAACGCGTCGTAGTCGGCGTCGCTCAGCTTCCCGGTGGCGCGGTCGAACTCGATTTCCTTCAGCGCGCGGAGCGCGACCGCGCGGCGCGAGAAATCCTCCTCGGGATCCTCTCCATCATCCCGCGCGTCCGGCCGCTCAGGCAGCGGGACGGGGGACAGGACCGGTCGCAACACGAAATACACGGCGACGGCCGAGAGGACGATACCCACCACCAACTCCAGCGGCGCGTTCACGCCTCGGTGCGCTGTAGCTCGCGGCGCAGCCGCTCCAGCTCCGCGCTGTTGCCAGGCGTAGCGTCCGCCGGTTCCGCGGAGAGCGGAGCGGGCGGGGAGCGACGGACCCACCGACGCATGACAAGCACGAGCAACGCGCCAGCGATGAGGATCACCAGCGAGGGGAAGAAATACCCGGCGAGGTTGAAGCCCCGTTTGGGCGGCGCCATGAGGATAACCACGCCGTGTTCGCGCACGAACTCGGCGATGATCGCGTCGGCGGACGACCCAGCCGCGGCCAGCGTCAGAACCTGCTGGTGCATCTGGGGACTCACGGTACACGTGAAGTCCGTTGTCCGGCACGTGTACACGTCCAGACTGCAACCGCACGTGCACTTGAGCTGCTTTTCGATCGCCTGGATCGCGGCGTCGTTGTCACCGGCCGTCACGGGCTGACGCGACCGACCAGCCCATTCAGGGCTGTAGAGCTTCCCCGAGGGGTCGGCAGCCACGACCGAGTCTTGAGCGGAGCGGCGGATGGCCGGATCGACGGATAGCAAAACCCCGAACCCCGCCGCGAGAAACTCCCGTCGAGAATGATCCGCGGATCCGACCATCCGGCTATCCGGCATCTTTCGCCACCAGCTTGACGGCGTACCCCGCCTGCTCGCGACGCACCGCGGGCGCACCGCCTCCGGGCCACATGACGACTAGTCCGCCGAGCGCGACGATCAGACCGCCAAACCACACCCACCACACGAGCGGGTTGATCGTGAAGCGGAACACCGTCTGCTCGGTGCCGTCCACGACGCCCGCGAGCACGATATAGAGGTCCTCGCGCAAGTCGCTCCGGATCCCGACTTCCGTCGAAGGCTGGAACGTGGGCCGGCCGACGGCGTCGACGTGCTGGCGCTTCTCGGTGGTCATGAGTCCGATGCGACGGCCGTCGCGCGCCACGGCGACCGTCGCCGCGGTCACCTGACGGTTGAGCGCCGCGTACTGCGAGACACCCTGGTGGGTGAACGAATATGTCCAGCCGTACGGACTCTTCAGCGTCGCCGTCTCGCCGGGGCGCAGCGTGGCTTCGGTCTCGGTCTTGAACGCCATCCCGGTGAACGAAATGAACAGGATCACGATGCCCGCATGCACGATGTAGCCGCCATAGCGGCGGCGATTGCGCGCGATCAGGCGGCCAAAGGCAAGTGGCCAGCCTTCCCCGTATTGACGATGGCGAGCGGCCACCCCACGGACGAACTCCTGGGTGATCGTCGCGCTGACGAGCGCGCCCAGCGCGATGGCCACCAGCGGGTAGAACTCCCGCATCCCGGCCGCGAGCAGCGCCAGCAACGTAAGGCCGCCGGCGGCGGCGGGAACAGCGAATTGGCGCCGCAAGTTCGCCCCGGATGAACGCCGCCACGCGATCAGTGGGCCGATGCCGGTAACCGCCAACAGACCGAGCCCAAGCGGGATGTTCACCTGATTGAAGAATGGCGGACCGACGGTCACCTTCGTTCCCGACACGAGCTCCGAGAGAATCGGAAACAGCGTGCCCCATAGCACGGAGAACGCGATGCCCACCAGGAGGAGGTTGTTGAACAGGAAGCTCGCTTCGCGGCTCACCATCGATTCGAGGGTCGCTTCTGCCTGCAGCAAGGGCAGCCGCGTGGCGTACACCCAAAAGCTCACGATCGCCGACACGATGAGGAAGACGAGGAAGAAATACCCGACGTTCGACTGCGTGAACGAATGCACCGACGAGATCACGCCGGAGCGCGTGATGAACGTGCCGAAAATCGAGAGTAGCCACGAGCCGATGATGAGCGCGAGATTCCATTTTTTCAGCATGCCGCGCTTTTCCTGGACCATGACGGAGTGCAGAAACGCCGTCATCGTGAGCCACGGCAAGAACGACGCGTTCTCGACCGGATCCCACGCCCAGTACCCGCCCCACCCGAGCTCAACGTAGGCCCACCACATTCCGAGACAGATGCCGATCGAGAGAAATAGCCACGAGAGCAGCGTCCACTTGCGGATCGCTACCAGCCAGTCGGCGTCGAGCCGCTTGGAGAGCAGCGCCGCCATGGCGAACGCGAACGGGATCGTGATCGAGATGTATCCGAGGTAGAGCATCGGGGGATGAAACACCATCCCCGGGTTCTGCAGCTGCGGATTGAGTCCGTTGCCGTCGATCGGCGTGTACGGCAGGCGCGCGAACGGATTCGCGTGTCCGAACAGCATCACGCTGACGAAGAACACGGCGACCACGCACGTGATCGCTCCGACGTACGGCAGATAGACGCGGTGACGCCGCGCGGTGAGTGCCTGGGCCAGCGCGCCGAACAGCGCCAACACCGCAGCCCAGAACAGCAGACTGCCCTTCTGCCCGGCGTACAACGCGGACCAATTGTAGAAGACGGGCATGTTGCGGCTGGTGTAGGCGGCGACGTACTCGACGTTGAAATCGTGGCGGAACAGCGCGACCTCGAGCGCCACCACCGCCACGAACAGCGCGCCGCACATCGCGTACACGGCGTGGCGGGAGCTCGCGATCAGGTCACCGCGTTCGCGACGGCCGCCCAGGAATCCGGTGAGGGCACCCCAGAGCCCGAACAGGAACGCGACCCACAACGCCAGACTGCCGAGCAGCGTCATCTACGCCTTCGGGACCGACTCGTAGCGGGAGCCACATTTGGCCAGGACGTCGGTCGCGTGAATCACGCCGTCCTTCTGGAGTCGCCCCTCGACCACGACCTCCACGCTATCGGTGAACGTGTCCGGCGCCAGCCCCCGAAAGACCACTGGATAGGTGGCGCTGCCGTCGGTGATTTGGAAACGCATCGTCTGGGTCGCGACCTCGCGGGTGACGCTCCCCGGGACCACGTACGCGCCCACTTTCATGCCGACGTCGTAAAATGTGGGATCCGCGGCGAGCTTTTTCGACAGCTCGCTGGGCGTGAGGAAGTATTGCCCGGTTCGCTTGATGCCGGAGGCCATCAAGTACCCAACCGAGCCGACGATTAGCACCGCCCCGATGGCGAACTTCATGCCGGCTTTCATGACTGAATTATACCCTGTGCGGTGACGCTCGGGGAGGTTGGGGCGGATCGTGCGTTTATGAAGCCGGACGGCACGGCCCGCGCAGCGGTTGCCGCGCGAGCCCTGTCGGGTGCGAGGGTGTCGGTCTATTGCTCCGGGTCGATCGGGGGCGGTTGGCTGGCCAGCCCCAGGCCGATGCCGCCGAGCGAGCCGTCCGGGAGGATCACGAGACGCAGCAAGACCGGCTCCGGTGCGATCGAATAGACCCCCTTGCGCCAGTATTGCCGCTTGCCGTTGCGACGCACCCAGCGCTCCTCCACCAGCGCCGTCTCCGTCCCGGCCTGCGCCGCGAAGCGCATCATTTGCTCGTTCATGTCGGCCACCGAGCCCAGCCGTTGCCTGTCTTCCGGTGGGAGATGCGCGAACAGGCTGTCGGCCTGATACGAGAGAAACCAGGTGGCGTACTTCCGGGCGATGGCGATCGAGTCCGCCGGCAGCGGTGACGGTGCGGCCGCCGGGGCCGCGCTGGAGGCCGAGGTCTGCGCTCGAGCCGACCCGGCCGCCAGCCCGATCAAGACGAGCGCGGTCATGAGAGCTCTGTCCATGAACACTCCACGTGTCGAGTTGCCCGGCGTACGCGGATCGGGACGGCTTGGTTTCAGGAGCGGAGATCCCGCGGTCGGGCCGCCCGCGCGAGCGCGAGGTCGACAGCCGCGGCCGCATCCCGGGCGCGGGGAATCTCAACCGCTCCCGCGAAGCGATCGTGCAGCCCGACCACCGGTGTCCCGATCCGCAGCGCCAGGGCGATTTCCGACAGGGTGCCGAAGCTGCCCCCGATTGCGATAACGGCCCCGGCGGCGCGCACGATCAGGGCGTTGCGCATCTCGCCCATTCCGGTGGCGAGGGGGATGTCGATGTAGCCATTCGCGTCGGCCGGATCGTTCCCCGGCAGGATGCCGATCGTGAGACCGCCACCCGCCCGCACGCCTTTCGCCACCGCTTCCATCACGCCGGTCAGACCACCACACAATACGATCGCTCCGGCCTGCGCGAGACGCCGGCCGACCGCTTCGGCGGCGTCACCCTCGGCGGCGGTGCACTCACTGCCCCCGACCACCGCCACGAGCGGTTTCACGGCCATCACGCCACGAACGGCGGCCGCACGGAACCGCGATCGGTCAGGTACCCGGTGACGTAGCGGGCAGGTGTCACGTCGAACGCTGGGTTGAACGCGGCCACGCTGGTGGGCGCGATGGCGCGGCCGGCGATCATACGCACTTCGTCGGCCCCGCGTTCTTCGATCGGAATCGCGTCGCCGTCGGGGACGGCCGGATCGATGGTCGAGGACGGCGCGCAGCAATACAGCGGCACGCCGTGGTGGCGCGCGAGGACGGCGAGGGAATACGTACCGATCTTGTTGGCAAAGTCGCCGTTGGCGGCAATACGGTCTGCGCCCACCAGGATGAGATCGACCCGCGCAGCGCGCATCAGGCTCGCCGCCACCCCGTCGGCGATCAGCGTGCAAGGTACGCCGGCATGTGTCAGCTCCCATGCCGTGAGCCGCGCGCCCTGCAGCACGGGCCGCGTTTCATCTACAAAGACATGCACCTTGCGGCCGGCTTCGTGCGCGAGGTAGATAGGCGCGAGCGCCGTGCCGATCCCGCCCGTGGCGAGGGCGCCCGCGTTGCAATGCGTGAGCACATTCGCCCCGTCGGGCAGCAGCGGCAGGCCCGCCTCGCCGATGCTGCGGCACATCGCGCGATCTTCTTCCCAGATCAGCGTCGCTTCGGCGCGGAGCCGTTCCCACACCTCGCCCGCGTCACCCCGCGTGCGCCGGGCGACGTCACTCATCCGGCGCAGCGCCCACTGGAGATTGACAGCGGTGGGCCGCGTGACGCCGAGGCGGCCGACCGCGTCCGTGACCCGTTCGAGGAACGCGGCGCGCGGCAGCGAGCGCGCGTCGCGCAGTCCCGCCACCATCCCCATCGCCGCCGTGATACCGATCAGCGGTGCCCCGCGGACTTGGAGACTGCGAATTGCTTCCGCCGTCGCCTCGATGGTCTCGAGATCGCGCTGCACCAGCGCCTCGGGGAGTGCACGCTGGTCCACGACGCGCACGGCGCCAGAGGGAGACCAGGTGATCGCCTGAACGGACATGGCGGACAAGCTAATGCAGATTGCGGATTGTGGATTGCGGATTGCGGAATGGCCATGGGAGGTGGGGGCGCGATTCGACCAGCCCTGCCAATCCGCATTCCGCAATCCGCAATCCGCAATTAGCATTGCCCCATGACCTACGAGACTCTGTTGTTCGACTTGCGCGACGGCCTGGCGTTCGTGACCGTCAATCGCCCCGACAAACTGAACGCGTTGAATGATCAGGTGATGGCCGAGCTGGCCGACGTGGCTGAGCGTATCGCCACCGAGAAAGAGATCCGAGGCGCGATCATCACCGGTGCCGGGCCCAAAGCGTTCATTGCCGGGGCGGACATTGGGGACCTGGCACGCCAGGGACCGTTCGACGGCAAGGCGCGTGCGATGCGCGGCCAGGCTGTGCTGCGACGCATCGAGACCGGGGGCAAGCCAGTCCTGGCCGCGGTGAACGGTTTCGCGCTGGGTGGCGGCTGCGAATTGGCGATGGCGTGTCACGTGCGGGTCGCGAGCGAAAACGCCCGTTTCGGCCAACCGGAGGTGAAGCTCGGCATCGCCCCTGGCTACGGCGGCACGCAACGGTTGCCGCGACTCGTCGGCAAGGGTGTGGCGCTGCAGCTGATCCTGTCTGGAGAGATGATCGACGCCCAGGAAGCATACCGCATCGGGCTGGTCAACCGGGTGGTGCCGGCCGCTGACTTGCTGGCCGAATCGGAAAAGATGATGCGGGGTATCCTGGCGATGGCGCCGCTCGCGGTGCGGCTGTGCATCGAAGCCGTGGACCAGGGGTTCGAGATGACACTGGATGAGGGCCTCCTGCTCGAAGCCAACCACTTCGGCCTGCTCGCGGCCACGCACGACATGAAAGAAGGCACCACCGCCTTTCTCGAAAAGCGGCCAGCCCGGTTCGAAGGGCGATGAGTCGCGCCGCCGCCCGAGTGGCGGTCCTCGTCAGCCTCTTCGCGACTGGCGCGCTGGGCTGCCAGACCGACCGCGACCGCCCCGGGCCGCCTCGTCTCTCCATCACGCTCGATCAGGATTCGGTCCTCTCGCCCGACACCCTCACCGGACTGGTCCGCGCGGACGATCCAGACGGGATCGATTCGATCTGGCTCTCGGTCGATTCGGCGCCGCCGCTCGGGGCGGACGGTGCGCTCGATCCCACGTTCCTCGCGACCTTCCGGGCCGGAATCCGCAACGGCCACGTGCTCGGCGACCGGGTGGTGGTGCAGCTGAGCGGCCGCGATTTGGGCGGCTACACCGGCGTCCTGGACACCTTCGTCGTCGTCCGGGCGCCGTGAACGGCAACCCCTCTCCAGGTAGCGGCCAACTCCTTGTCTAGACTGCAAATCCGACGCTTGCCAAACGCAACTAAGTCTTGACCTGACAATAATTTCCGGGTAATTTGGAAGGGCTTTCCGAGGTTCGCTCGAAGCCCCTCCAATGACCGAACAGAAGCCGCGGCGTCGCGCCCCCATGGCAGTGGGGGAAGCCCTCCAAGGGTACCTGTCCCGCTCCGGGATCGGCCCCCGGATTGCGCAGGCGCAGGTCGTGATCGAGTGGCCCACGCTGGTGGGATCGCAGATCGCGTCGGTCACGACACCGGAGAGCGTCGCGCCCGACGGCACGCTGTTCGTGCGGGTCGCGACGAGCGCCTGGATGAACGAATTGCAGTTGATGATGCCCGACATCATGGCCCGGATCAACGCGGGCCGCGGCGCCGGACGCATCAAGACCATACGTTGGCTCCTCGCACGGTAACCCATGGCGAAATCGAAAAAACCCGCGGCGACGAAACAAAAGCAGAACGGCAACGGCGACTACCAGGCCGACTCGATCCAGGTCCTGAAGGGCCTCGAGGCTGTGCGAAAGCGGCCGGCGATGTACATCGGCTCCGTGTCCGGCCGGGGGCTGCACCACCTCGTCTACGAGGTGGTGGACAATTCGGTAGATGAGGCGCTGGCGGGGTACTGCACCAACATCGACGTGACGATCCACGGCGACGATTCCGTCACCGTGGTCGACAACGGCCGCGGCATCCCCGTCGACAATCACAAGACGGAGAAAAAGCCGGGGGTCGAGGTCGCGCTCACCGTGCTGCACGCCGGCGGGAAGTTCGACAAAAGCACCTACAAGGTGTCGGGCGGCTTGCACGGAGTCGGCGTATCGGTTGTCAACGCCCTCTCGAAGAAGCTCGAGGTGTGGGTGGACCGGGACGGCAAGCGCCATCATATGGCGTTCGAGCGCGGCGAAACCAAACGGAGACTCGAAGTGCTGGGCAAGGCAAAAGGGACCGGCACGACCATTACGTTCCGGCCGGACGATGCGATCTTCACCGAAACCCGTTTCGACTTCGCCACCATCGCCACCCGCTTGCGCGAGCTCGCGTTCCTGAACAAGGGCCTGCGGATCACCCTCAACGACGAGCGCAGAGGGTCGAAGAAGGAAGAGACGTACCTGTACAAGGGTGGCCTGGTCGAATTCGTGAAGTGGCTGCTCGGGAGCCGGAAGGCGCTGCATCAGAAAGTGATCGCGTTCGAAGCCCGGCGCGACGGCGTGGAGGTGGAAGGCGCGATTCAATACGACGACGGGTACAACGAGAACACGTTCTCGTTCGTCAACAACATCAACACCCACGAGGGCGGGACCCACCTCACGGGGTTCAAGGCCGCGCTCACCCGCACCATCAACGAGTGGGCGAAGAAGGACGGTCTCCTCAAGAAGGAGGAGTTCACCCTCACGGGCGACGACGTGCGCGAAGGCCTCACCGCGGTCCTCCACGTAAAAGTGAAGGATCCGCAGTTCGAGGGGCAGACCAAGACCAAACTCGGCAATTCCGAGGTCGAGGGCATCGTCAAGAGCGTGGTGAACGAGGCCTTGGGCGACTTTCTCGACAAGACACCGAGCGTCGCTCGGGCAATCATCGCCAAGGCGTTGAGTGCCGCCCGGGCCCGTGAGGCCGCACGCAAGGCCCGCGAGCTGGTGCGCCGCAAGAACGCGCTCGACAGCGGGCTGCTCCCCGGCAAGCTCGCCGATTGCTCACTCACCGACCCCAGCCTCTGCGAGATGTACCTGGTCGAGGGCGATTCGGCCGGCGGCTCGGCCAAGCAGGGACGCGACCGCAGCTTCCAGGCGATCCTGCCGCTGCGCGGCAAGATCCTCAACGTCCAGAAGGCCCGGATCGACAAGATTCTCTCCAACGAGGAGATCCGGACCATCATCACGGCGATCGGCACGGGGGTCGGCGAAGACTTCAAGGTCGAGGAGGCGCGCTACCACAAGATCATCATCATGACCGACGCCGACGTGGACGGGGCCCACATCCGCACCCTGCTGCTCACGTTCTTCTACAAGGAAATGAAGCAGCTCATCGACGCCGGATACATCTACATCGCCCAGCCGCCGTTGTACCGCGTCGCCAAGGGGAAGGAAGAGTTCTACGCCTACGACGAGAAGCAACGCGACGAGTACGTCAAGCGGCTCAGCAACGGCGCCGATGGCCGGGGCAGTCTGCAGATCCAGCGCTACAAGGGACTGGGCGAGATGAACCCGGACCAGCTGCGCGACACCACGATGGACCCACCGAAGCGGACGCTCCTCAAGGTCACGATGGAGGACGCGCTCGAGGCATCGCAGTTGTTCGAGACGCTGATGGGGGACGACGTGGAGCCGAGAAGGCGGTTCATCGAAGAAAACGCCAAGTTCGTCAAGAACCTCGACGTGTAGTCCCCGGATGGCTGCCGTCCTCGTCGCGATCGCCGTTTTGCTGGTGCTCCTGGGCTGGTTCCTGTTCGGCGGCCGAGGCCGCGCCCCCGAACCCACCGCGCACCGCCGAACCAACGAGACCATCGACTACACCGAGCTCGAGCAGGCGGAGCGGGACGTGCGAGAGGCGAGCGACGAGGATAGCGTGCGCGATTGGGGACCCGGAGCGGGAAAGCCGCGGTCGCCCGAGCAGCTCTAGCCTTTGCGGGTCCCGGCGGCCGCCTCGCGGCCGCCCTTTTTTGCCCCGGCACCGAGGGGTTCCACACCATCCCGGTTGACGCGATGCGATACGAGCGGCAACGGCTTCTCCTGCAGCCGATCGCCGATCGTGATGGCAGCGGACAGCGCCTCGAAGGCCAGCTCGACCCCCGCCGCGTCCTTCGCGAAGACCGACGCAATCGGCTCCCCCGCCAGGACCTTGTCGCCGGGCTTCACCGTGATCACGAAGCCGACGCTCGGATCCACGGTGTCCTCCACGGTGGTGCGGCCCCCGCCCATCGCCACGATCGCGCGTCCGATGGGGCGCGGCTCCACGCGCGTGACGACCCCGGTCTGCCGCGCCGAGTACACCTCCACCGCCTGGGCCTGCGGCATGACCGAAGGATCTTCCACCACCTTGGGGTTGCCGCCCTGGGCCTCAATGACCTGCTCGAATTTCTCCGCCGCCATCCCCGAGCTGAGCGCGTTCTCGAGGCGCTGGCGCGCCTTGGCCGGCGTTTTGTCGGTCTTCGCCATCAACAGCATCTCGACGCCCAGCGCGTACGTCACCTCCAGCAGGTCCTCGGGTCCTTCGCCGCGCAGCGCGAGGATCGCTTCCTCGGTCTCGAGGGCGTTGCCGCATGCCCGGCCCAGCGGGCGGTCCATCGCCGTGAGCAACGCAACCGTGGGGCAGCCCCGGTCTTCGCCCAGGGCGATCATCGTCTGCGCCAGCTCGAGTCCCCGCTCCGTCTCGGGTAGGAACGCGCCGCCGCCGTGCTTCACATCGAGCACGAGGCCGGTGAGTCCTTCCGCCAGCTTTTTCGACATGATGCTGGCCGAGATGAGCGGGATCGCCGCGACGGTCCCGGTCACGTCGCGCAGCGCGTACAGCCGCTTGTCGGCTGGCGCGATCTCCGGCGTCTGGCCGATGAGCACCACCCCGAGCTTCTGCAGCTGGGCCTTGGCCTCCGGGAGCGAGAGGTCGGTCCGAAAGCCCGGAATCGCCTCGAGCTTGTCCAGCGTGCCGCCGGTGTGGCCCAGGCCGCGGCCCGACATCATCGGGACGGCCACGCCACACGCGGCGACGAGCGGAGCGAGGACGAGCGACACCTTGTCACCCACGCCGCCGGTGGAATGCTTGTCGATCCGAGGCGTGGTCCAACCTTCGAAGTTGAGCCGCTGGCCCGAGGCGATCATCGCGTCGGTGAGGGCCGCGAGCTCCTGGCGCTCGAGCCCGCGCCACATCACGGCCATCAACAGCGCTGAGATCTGGTAGTCGGGGATGCGCCCTGCGGTGTAGCCAGCGACGAGCGCCGACCACTCTTCCGGGGTCAGGGCACCGCCGTCCCGCTTGCGCTCAATCAGAGGCACAACCAGCATTGTGGCACTCCTCCCCTGCGAAGTCCTTCCATGCGCGTCTGCGTTTCGCTCCTGGCACTCCTCGTCCTGGCCGAACCGGCGACGGCGCAGTCGAGCGCCGTGGAGCATCTCGCTCGCGGCGACAGCGCCCGGGCCGCGCTCGCGTCCGAGCAGGCGCTCCGGCAGTACGAGGCGGCCATCGAAGCCCTCGAGCGGGCCGACGGCTCACCCGACCCGCGCTACGCCGAAGCGCAGTGGAAAGCCGCCCGGGAAATCTCCGACGTGGCCAAACAGCTGTTGGGCGACTCGCTCAAGCAGCGACGCGACAGCCTCTACTCGGTGGGCCGCGCCTGGGCCGAAGGGGCGCTCCGCGCCGATTCCACCGACGCCGACGCCCACTTCGCGCTCGCCCTGGTTCTCGGCCGGCTATCCCGCACCCGCGGCGGGAAGGAGCGCGTCCGCTTCGCCAGGATCATCTACGACGAGGCCCAGCGTGCCGTCCAACTCGACCCGCGCCACGACGGCGCCTACCACATCCTCGGCATGTGGAACGCCGAGGTGAAGCGGCTGTCGAGCCTGACCCGTTTCTTCGCGAAGACGCTCTTCGGCGCGGGGTTCATGGATCGCGCCACATGGGACAGCGCCGTCGCCAACATGGAGCGCGCCGTGGCACTCAACCCCCGGCACGTCTACCATCGTCTGGAGTTGGCCGGCGTTTACCTCGACCTCGCCCAGCCGGCCAAGGCGATCGATCAGCTCCAGACGATCACAGGGCTGCCCGTCGGCGATCCGATGGATCCATACTACCACCGTGTCGCCGCGGCCGCCCTCGCCGATCTCCGGAACAACCGGGCCGACGACGCCAGGCAGCGGCTCCGCAAAGCCTAGCGTCGACCGCTGTGCGCCTCGCGCATCACCCGCTCGATCTCTTCTGTGGTGCGCGGCGCCCCCGTGGAGAGCCACTCCCCCCCGGTCGCCGTGACGAGGACGTCGTCCTCGATCCGCACGCCGAGGCTTTCGTCCGGCAGATAGATCCCCGGCTCGAGCGTGAAGACCATCCCGGGGGCCAGCGGCGTGGTGTAATCGCCCACATCGTGCACGTCCATGCCGATCCAGTGTCCCAGACCGTGGATAAAGTACGTGTCGCAGGACTTGTCGCCGCACAACGTCCCCGAGTGCGTGCGCATGTACGCGCGGGAGATGCTGTCCAGCGTCGCCATTCTGACCCCGGGCCGCACCGCATCGAAGGCCGCCTGCTGCGATCCCAGCACGAGATCGTAGATCGCCTTCTGACGCGACGTGAACCTCCCGTTCACCGGCCAGCTGCGCGTGACGTCCGCGGTGTACTGCCCGTACTCGGCCCCCGCATCGATCACGACCATGTCGCCGTCGGTGGTGCGGCGCCGGTTGGTGTCGTAATGCAGGGTGGTGCCGTTCACCCCGCTGCCGACGATCGAGGGATAGCCCAGGCGATCGGCGCCCTCACGTCGCACGGCACCCTCGAAGGCGGCCTCGATCTCGAATTCGTACACACCCGGCCGGGCGGCGCGCATGGCCGCGATGTGGCCCACCACGCTGATGTTCACCGCCATGCGGAGCCGCGCGAGCTCCTCGGCATCCTTGACGAGTCGCAACGAGTCCACGATGGGTCGGAGGTTGCGAACGTCCCGGCCCTCGAACACCAGGTCGAGCACGCGGCGCTCGTTCTTTGTGGTGACGTCGAGCGGCGCATAGATGGGTCCGCGCGCGCGGAACTGCGCGATCCGCAGGCGCCGCTCGAGCGAATCGGTCGGCAGCACGGTGGCGATGCCGGTGAGGCGCGCGGCGGTGCTGTCGGGACCGAGCCGGATCCCGGTCCAGCGTTCCCGGGCCGGGTTGCGCGGCGGCAGAAACAGCACGACCTCGTTCGAGTCCGGTCCCCGCGCGGTCATCAGCAGCCAGGCCTGTTGTGACTCGAGCCCGGTGAAATAGAAGAAGGTGTTGTTCTGCCGGAAATCGTTGTCCTGGATGTAATCCAGCTCGAGATCGCGCTCCTGGGCGGCGGGAATCAGCACCACGCCGCGGCCGATGCGCGCCAGCAGCGCCCGGCGGCGGGCCGCGGTGGCGGACGTGTCGATAGACCGGCCCATGCCCGGGAGCTGGGGCACAACAGTCCAGGAGCCGATCGGGGTCGGGACGGCGGCCGGCGTCGGCCGGGTTTGCGCCCCGAGCGTGCCAGTCGACAGGCAAAGAACGAGGAGAGTCCGCATGGAACCGAAGCTACCGCGGCCCAGATGGCCCGGCAACTTGACGCGCCGCGCGCGCGGTCGCCATTGTATGCGCATGACCATCTCTTCGGCCCTCACCCAAGCCGAGACCGAGCGCCTGGCGTCGCGCATCGCCGAGCTCGAGCACGAACGGAAGCACCTGCTGGCGGTCATCGAGATTCTCAAGGAAATCTCCGGCTCGCTGCATTTCATCGACATCCTCCAATCCATCGCCCGCAAACTGGGCGAGTCGTTCGGGTTGGATCGCTGCTCGATCTTCCTCTCCGAGCGCGGGGGCACGCACGTGCGGCTGGTGGCCTCGTACGAGGACCCCACGATCCGCAATCACCTCGTGGATCTGGAGCGCTACCCCGAGCTGAAGCGCGCGATCCACCACGGCGAGACCGTCTTCATTCCCGACGCGGTCAACGATCCAACGCTGAAACACGTGAAAGCCGAGCTGACCAACCGCCGGGTGAAGTCGATCACCGTCGTCCCCATCAATTGGCGGGGCGTGGCGATCGGCGCGATCTTCCTGCGCGCCTTCCGGGATGGCCCCATTTTCTCGGACGCCGACGTGCGGTTCGTCCAGGTGGTCGCGTCGCTCACCGCCCAGGCGCTGCGCAACGCCCACCGGTACGAGCGCCTGGCCCAACGTCAGGCGGAGACGGGAGAAGCGCTGCGACGCATGGAGCTCGAGCGCGTGGCGCTGCTGTCGTTCCTGCGGCGGCTGATGGACGTGTTTGGCCGCCAGGATGGCGCCTGGGGTGAAGGGCTCCTCCCCAAGGCAAGCGCCGAGGAGCTGGATCGGCTGGTGGGCGTCGCGCTGGCGGTGATCCAAGAAGAAGCCAAAGGCCAGTGACCACGCCGGTTGCGCGCGCCGCCGAGCTCCGGCGGCTGCTCGAGCGGGCGAGCCACGCGTATTACGCGCTCGACCGTCCGGAGATGTCGGACGCCGAGTACGATCGCCTGTTTCAAGAGCTCCAAGCCCTCGAGGCGCGGCACCCCGAGCTGCGCACCTCCGATTCCCCCACGCACCGCATCGGCGCCGAGCCATCGGCGGCCTTCACAAAACACCGGCATCGCGTGCCGATGCTGTCGCTCGCCAACGCCTTCGACGAGGCGCAGCTCACCGCCTGGGAGGAGCGCAACGCGCGCCTCGTCAGCGAAGTCGCCCGGGGCGGTTACACGTTGGAGGTCAAGATCGACGGCGCCGCGGTGAGCCTGACGTACCGGGACGGAGTGCTCACGACCGGCGCCACGCGCGGCAATGGCGTCGAGGGAGAAGACGTCACTCCGAACCTGCGCACCGTGCTCGATCTGCCGCTGCGGCTGCAGGGGAAGGGCTGGCCACCGCTGATGGAGGTGCGCGGCGAGGTGTACCTCTCGAAAAGCCGGTTCGTCCAAGTGAACAAGGACCGCGCCAAGGCCGGCGAGCCGTTGTTCGCCAACCCGCGCAACGCCGCGGCGGGCGCCCTGCGTCAGCTGGACCCCAGCATCACCCGCGCCCGTGGTCTGCGCGTCTTCTGCTTTCACATCGAAGCGCCGGGACAGAAAGCGCCCTTCGATACGCAGCACACGCTGCTCGAGCAGCTCGGGCGGTGGGGGTTCCCGGTCGAGCCGCATCACCGCCTGGTCCCGGAGCTGACCGCGGCGCATCGGGAGATCGCCGCGCTCGAGCAGCTGCTCCCGACCCTCGACTACGGCGCCGACGGCGTCGTGGTGAAGGTGAACCGGCTCGCGCTGCACACCGAGCTCGGGACCGTCGGTGGCCGCGAGCCGCGCTGGGCGATCGCGCGCAAGTTCGCGCCCGAGGTCGCCGTCACGAAACTGTTGGAGATTCGCGTCAATGTGGGTCGCACCGGCGCGCTGACTCCGTATGCGGTGCTCGAGCCGGTGGGCATCGGCGGCGTCACGGTGTCGACCGTCACGCTACACAACTTCGATCAGATCCGGGCGAAGGACGTCCGCGCCGGCGACCTGGTCGAGGTGACGCGAGCGGGCGAGGTCATTCCCCAGATCCTGGGCCCGGTCTTGAAGAAGGGGGTCAGACGGAAGCCCGCGTTTCGGCCGCCGGAGCGGTGCCCGATTTGCAGATCGCCGGTGGAACACCCGCGCGACGAAGTGATGGCCTACTGCCCCAACATCTCGTGTCCCGGCCGCATCCTCGAAGGCATCGTCCACTTCGCGTCGCGCGGCGCCATGGACATCCGGGGGCTGGGCTACGAGCGGGTGCGCGCGCTGCTCGACGCCAAACTCATCGACGACGTGGCAGACCTGTACGACCGGAAGCAGGTGCATCTGCTGCCGTTGCTCACCATCGAGGGATTCGCCCAGAAGTCGGCGCAACAGCTGCTCGACGCGATCGACGCGTCGAAGCGACAGCCGCTGTCCACCCTGCTGTATGCCCTCGGCATCCGCCACGTCGGCGCCCAAGGGGCGAAACTGCTGGCGCGGCATTTTGGCTCGATGGCGAAGCTCGCGCAGGCGCCGGAAGCCGCGATCGCCCAGATCCGCGGGGTTGGGCCCGCGATCGCCGAGGCGGCGGCGGGGTTCTTCGCCACGCCCGCGAACCGGAAGTCGATCGAGCGCCTGGCCAAACTCGGCCTGAACATGTCTGAGCCGGTCGGAGGCACCGGGGGGTCCGGTCCGTTGGCGGGCCAGACCTATGTGATCACCGGGACGTTGCCCAGCCTCTCGCGTGACGCCGCCAGCACATTGATCGAATCGGCCGGCGGTCACGTCTCCGACAGCGTGTCGAAGCGGACCACCGCGCTGGTCGCGGGGGAGGACGCCGGATCGAAGCTCGCGAAGGCGCAAACCCTCGGCATTCCGGTCATTGACGAGTCGGAACTGTTGCGTCGCGCGACCTCCAAGGCTTAAGTTGGCGACCGCTATGACGACCACAGGCCTCACCATTGGCCAGGGCGGCCTGCGTCAACTGCACCGCAGCTTGCAGCAACACGCGCCGGACGCCGCCATCGCCATCCTCCAGGAAACGGGCTACGCCTCCGGGGAAGGCGTCTATGAAGCGTTCGCCGCCTGGCTCGTCGCCCGCAGCGGCATCGACCACCCCGGAGATCTCGACGCCGCCCACTTCGGCGACGTGCTGTCGGAGTTTTTCCAAACGAAAGGATGGGGCAGCCTGCACGTGGCGCCGCTCGGTGCAGCGGCGTTGGCGCTCGATTCCACCGACTGGCTCGAGGCCGAGCCGGGTACGGCGCAGATGCCGATGTGCTTTTTCTCCGCCGGCATGCTCGCGGACTTCCTGGGTCGAGTGTCGGGAGAAGCGGTCGCCGTGATGGAAGTGGAATGTCGCAGTAAGGACGATCCGCACTGCCGGTTTCTCTCGGCGTCCCCGGCAACGCTGCAGGAGGTCTACGAGAAAATGACGACCGGGATGACCTACAGCGAAGCGCTGGGCGCGAGCTGAGTCGCCACAGCGGCCGCGACGCTCACCGCCGCGCCACGCTCACTCCTTCCAGTCGCAGCGACGCCGCCCACCGGCTTCCCATCCAGCGTCCGTCGTTCCCGAACCCGCCGATCCGTTTCAGCAGCTCGTAGACGTTGCCCGCCACCGCCGCGTCCTTCACGCGACCGGTGATCTCGCCTTGCTGCACCCGGAACGCCAGCGCGACAGGGTGACTGAAGGCGCCGCCGATGACGTTTCCCTGCCCGACGCCGATCAGATCATCCACGACCAGACCATCCGCGATGCCGTCGATCAGTCCACCCCCGAGGCTCCGACCCGACGCCGGCGCTCGTCCATCGGCTGCTCCGGGCCCGACGACCAGATTGGAGTAACTGATGCGCGGCTTCCCGAACGTGCCGCGATTGCCGTGCCCCGTGCTCGAGGTCTTGGCGCGCGCGGCGGTTTCGAGATCGTACACGAACTGCCGCACCACACCGCGCTCTACCAGCGGCACGACGCGCGAGGGCACGCCCTCGTCATCGACCGGCCGCGAGCCGGGGCGCCCGGCGACGAGTGGGTCGTCGGTGAGCGCAAACCGCTCATCGAATAGCTGCGCCCCCTCCTTTCCGGCGAGCGGCGACACGCCCTGCAGCACCGACTTGCCGGACATTGCCTGTTCGAGCGGCAGCAGGATCGCGGCCTGCCCCGAGGGCGTGAATACCACGGGCAGCGATCCCTCCGGGGGCGCCACGACGCGCAACGCCGGCGCGAACCGGTCTTCGATCGTGTGGACCAGGGCGTCCAGCTCGGCCGGCTCGGGGAGGTCGACGCCCGCATAGTAGTCGTAGACCATCAGGACGTCGTCCCCGGCAAAGCGCGTCAGGTCAACGCTGACCGCGACACCGGTCGCGGAGTACGTCGCGTTCGTGCCGGCGGTGTTGGCGATGCGGGTTTCGGCGACCTCACGCTCGATCGACACGTTGACCTGGCAGCCGTCCCGCGACACACGCTCGACCAGTTCGTGGCCGATCGCAGTGAGTCGCTCGAGCGACGCGGCCGCGGCGCGGGCGGCCTGGGTCGACACGTCGGGGAGCGGAGCCGCGGCCGGGAACACCATGTCGAGCGCTTCCCCGAGCTCGGCCGAAGCGAGGGCGCGAGCCACGAGGTCGTCCACGTCTTCGGCGGTCGTCCCCGCGATGCCGACCCGGCCGTCGTGCACCACCCGGAGGTTCACACCCGCCGCTTCGGAGATGCCGCAGGCCTTGAGCCGTCCCGACTCGAACGCAATGGACGTTCGCTCGACTCGCTCCCACTGCGCGTCGGCCGCCGCGGCGCGCGCGCGTACGGCGTCGAGCACTCGCTCGATCACGCCGGGACGTCGCCCCCGACCAGCGCCTGCTCGATCCGCACGTGCGGGGCACCTTCGGTGACGGCGAGCGGAGACTGGCCACCTTTGCCGCAGCCGCCGCCCAGCTGGTTCCAGCGGAAGTCGCCGGCGATCCGCTCGATGCGATCCAGCGTTTGGAACAGATTCCCCGCGAGTACCACGTCCTTGACGAGCTCGGCCTGCGCCCCGTTGCGAATCATGTACCCGTAGGCGGCGGTGAAGGAGAAATTCTCGAGCACCGTCTGCCCACCCCAGGCCGAGCAGGCATAGACGCCCAGCGGGATGTCCCGCATGAGATCCGCGACCGTCCCCTGCCCGTTGCCGATGTATGTGTTGGTCATCCGCACGATCGGCGGATGGCGGAATGAAATAGCGCGGGCATTGCCGGTCGGCCGCTCGCCGAGTTTGGCGGCCGTTTCGCGCGAGTGCAGCCGCCCGACCAGGATGCCCTCGCGAATCAGCGGCGTGTCCTGGGTGGGGGTGCCCTCATCATCGAACGGGAGCGTGCCGCGGAGGCCCGCGGCCGCGCCGTTGTCCCCAGCGTTCAGCACCGCCCGCCCGAAGCGACGCCCCAACGTCATCATCTCGCGGGCCTGCGGGTTCTCGTAGACAAAATCGGCTTCGGAGAGGTGGCCGAACGCCTCATGGATGAAGACGCCGGCAAGCTCGTTGTCGAGGATGACGGGATACGTGCCGCCCTTCACCGTGGGGGCGTCGAGCAGCGCGGCGGCGCGACGGGCCGCTTCACGGAAACCCGCCGCGTGATCGTGCACGCCGTTCCAACCGCGACGCAGTCCGATCGACTCGAGTCCCTTCTCGATCGTGCCGTTGCGCCGCGCGATGGCCGTCCCCGAGAGCGACACTTCCGGACGCAGCTCGTGCAACAGCGTTCCCTCGGAGTTCGCATACCAGTATTCGGTGATCTCGTCGTGATACATCGCCACCGTGTCCACGACTCCCGGGACGGCGAGCATCTCGCCGTTGTATCCCTCGAGCAAGCGCTTCTTCTCGGCGAGGGGGACCCCGCGCACGTCGCCGTCCAGATCGAGGATCGCATCGGCGACCGACGGGGTGACCGGAGCGAGATGGATCGGTTCGTCGAGCCGAACCGCACGGGACAGCTCGGTGGCGCGCGCCACCATCGGCAGGAGCTGGTCGAGCGAGGTGAAGGCCGCGGTGCCCCAGCCGCACCCGCGGTGCAGCGCGCGCACGAAGCCGCCCCGGTCTTCGCTCGCCGTGGCCGACTCGAGTCGCGCTCCGCGATAGCTGACGGAGGCGCTCCAGGTATGCTCGATGCGGATTTCGGTGTAGTCGGCGCGGGACGCCTTGAGCGCGGCGCGGAGCCGATCCTTCACTCCCCGAGCGCCCGCAGCTTCTCCGCGTAGTCGGGACGCACGACGAGCTCGCCGTCGACGATGATCTCGCGGTCCCAGGGGAGAATGATGAAACTCTCGGTCTCGAGGGCGGCAAAGTCCGGCGCGTACGGGCCGGAGCGGAAGCTCACGGCCGTCTTGACCGCCGCGGGCTTGAGCTCGCGCACCGCGGCGAGGGCGAGCTTCATCGTGTCGCCGCTATCGCAGGTCTCGTCCACGATCAGCACGCGCCGTCCGGTGACGAGCGTGGAGGGGCCGGCGATGACCGCGGGGCGCGCACCGCTCTCCGAGCGGCCGATCGCCATCGAGGCGAAATCGCGCTGCAGGATGCTCGCCACCACCGCGCCCGGAATGACGCCCGCCTTCGCGATCCCGACCACGAGATCGGGGTCGTACTGGTGGTACACCTTGAGCGCCAGCGCACGGCACAGCTCGCCGAAGAACGGCCAATCCACCAGCAGCACGCCGCTCGGCGACTGACGGCCGGCGCGGGCGCGCCGCGGCGCAGGCGAGGAGTACGGCGGGACCGGTGGCATGTGCGAGAAGCTACATTGCAAAACGCAGAGGCCGCAAGCTATTTTCGCCACATGGGTTTCTGGCGCCGACTCTTCGGCAGCTGGTCCGACGATCTCCAACCACAACGCCTCGACTATCTCAACGAGGCGCTCGCCCTCGAGCGGCAGGGCGATTTCGACGCAGCCCTCACGTCCTACCGTCTCGCGCTGCGCGACGACCCAGACGACGCACGCATACTCCAAAACATGGCGATCGCCTTCACCAAGACCGGCCGCGTCGATGAGGCCATCCGCCACTATCGCCGGTCGCTGGAAGTCGACCAGACGCTGGCCGGCGCGCACTACGGACTCGCGTTCCTGCTCCTGAAGCGCGGCGACCCGGATGGCGCCACGCAGCACCTCAAAGCGTTCCTCGCCCAGCCGCCCAAGGGCCCCGACGCCCAAAAGTGGATCGAGCACGCCACGGTCGCGCTGCACGACCTGGGCGCGCCGCCCGCTGCGTCCCCGCCCTTGTCGGCGGAGGCGCCCTGAGGCAGGTCGCCCGAGCGGCGCTCGTTACCACCTCGGCCGCGTGCGCGATCGCGGCCTGCCGGTCCCTGTCGCCGGATTTCGACGCCGTCATCGCCATCGAAGTGGTCGTCCCCGACAGCGGTCGCATCGAGGTTGGCGACACGCTCCGACCGACCGCCCGCGCGTTGAACGGCCGCGGCGACTCGGTGGCGGCGGTCTTCGTTTGGGGCGCGCTCGACACGACCCTCCTGGTGGTCGATTCCAACGCCGGCACCACGGTGGGGCGCACCGTCGGCACCGGCCGGCTGCAGGCTCGCGTGGGGAACCTGCGTTCAAACCCGATCACGATCGCGATCCTGGCCCCGCTCGACTCGATCCGGCTGGGTGGAGCCGGACGAGACACGATGACCGTCTCGACGCCCGATTCGCTCTCGGACAGCTTGGCGGTGCAGGTATTCGGGCCTCCCGGCTCGACGGCCGCCCGCCGGATCGCGTTGAGCGTCACCTTCCCCCTGGCGGCCACGAACCTCACATTGGTGCCGAGGGATACCGTGCTCACCAACAGCTCCGGTGCCGCGGTGTTCCAGCTCCGGCTCACGGGGGTCCCGTTGCCCGACTCGGCGGTGGTGTCAGCCACCGCGCGCCGCGCCGACGGAACGTTGGTCCCCGGGTCCCCCGTCACCTTCGTGGTGGAGTTCCGGCCATGACCACGGGCACGCTCACTCAGCTCTTCTTCGCGAGCGTCGACCGGCATGCCGAGCGGCGCCCGGCGGCGCTGCGCTCCAAGGTGGGCGGCGTGTGGCAGGCGATCACCCATAAGGAGCTGGCGCAGCGGGTCGTCGCCGCCGCCGTGGGTCTGCGCGAGTTGGGCATCCGGCCGGGCGATCGGGTGTCGATCCTCTCGGAGACCCGCGCCGAGTGGGCAATCGCCGATTACGCCTGCCTGTGCGCGCAGGCGGCCGACGTGCCGATCTACCCCACGCTGACGGCCAAACAGACCGAGTACATCCTCAGAGATTCCGGCGCCGTGGGCGTGTTTTGTTCGACGGCGGAGCAGGTCACCAAGGCCCTGGAAATCAAAAACAACCTGCCTGCGCTTCGGCATGTGATCGCGTTCGAGCCGGAGGCGAAGCGGCCAGGCGTGCTCACGCTCGCCGAGCTCGAAGCGCGGGGCAACGCCGCCGCGGCCAAGTACCCGCGGGCGCGGGAAGAAGCGCTCGCCGTCTCCCCCGACGCCATCGCCACCCTGATCTATACCTCGGGGACGACCGGTGAGCCCAAAGGCGTGATCCTCACCCACAACAACCTCTGGTCCAACGTCCAGGCGGCACTTCAGGTGATGGCGCTCACCAACCAGGACGAGTGCCTCGCGATGCTACCGCTGTCGCACGTCTACGAGCGCATGGTGGACTACACGCTGATGGACGCGGGCGTCATCATCAACTACGCCGAGTCGTTCGACAAGGTCGGGCCCAACCTCCTGGAAGTCCGCCCGACGATCGTGTTATCCGTGCCGCGGTTGTATGAAAAAGTGTACGCGCGCGTGCTCGAGAGCGCCCTGTCGGGCAGCGCCCTGAAACGGAAGATCTTCTTCTGGGCCAAAAAAGCCGGAGACGACTGGGCGACGCTCGCGCTCGATCAGCGACCGATCCCCGCCGGCCTCGCGTTCAAACACCGGATTGCCGATCGGCTCGTCTTCTCGAAGCTGCGCGCGCGTACCGGTGGGCGGATCCGGTTTTTCATTTCGGGGAGCGCGCCGCTCTCGCCTGAAATCGCGAAGTTCTTCTTCAGCGCCGGCCTGCCGGTGCTCGAGGGATACGGGCTGACCGAGACGTCGCCGGTTCTGACACTCAATCCGCTGGCCCGGCCCAAGATCGGCAGCGTGGGACCCGTGGTACCGGGCGTACAGATCAAGATCGCCGCCGACGGCGAGGTCCTCGCCAAAGGGCCGAACATCATGCAGGGGTACTACAACAAGCCGGAGGCGACGGCCGAGGCAATCGACGCCGACGGGTGGTTCCACACCGGGGACATCGGCGAGATGGACCCCGACGGATACTTGAAGATCACCGACCGCAAGAAGGATCTGATCAAGACAGCGGGCGGCAAGTACATCGCGCCGCAACCGATCGAGAACCAGGTCAAGCTCAACAAGTTCGTCGCCAACGCCGTGCTGCTGGGCGACAAACGCAAGTTCTCGATCATTCTCGTGGTGCCGAACTACGAGGCGCTGGAGCCGTGGGCCAAGGGGGAGGGGTTACCGTTCGGGTCACGCCGCGAACTCATCGCGCTCCCCGCCGTGCAACAGAAGGTGGAAGCCGAGGTCAACTCCCGACTGGGCGACCTCGCCAGATTCGAGCGACCCAAGAAGGTCGTCCTCCTGGAGCAGGATTTCACCATTGAAGCCGGTGAGCTCACGCCGACACTCAAAGTCAAGCGCCGCGTGGTGGAGAAGAGGTATCAGGAGCTGATCGACCGGACATACATCGCCGCCGAGGCAATGGCGGCGAGCGTCGAAGACTAAGCGTCTACCGTTTTTCTCCGACCCAGAGGCCCTGCCCCACGGCCAGTTGGGCGAGGCCAGTCGGCAGGGCTGGTTGTTCCGACTCAGCGACCCAGCGCCGGCCGTGCAGCAGGACGCGCCACCCCTCGGCGCCCCACGGCGTGGTCGCCAGCTCGGCCCCCACCACGACGCCCCGTGCCATCGATTGGCGCAACGGGATTACGCGATCGCACTCGACGAGACTCAAGACCGGCAGTTCCTCCACCTCGGGCGGGGCGTTGACGCCGATGAAATGGATCCCCGTCATGAGACTGGCCAGTCCCACCGCGTGGCGCGATGCCGAGCCAAGCAGGACGACATAGCCGCCAGGGCCGCCGAGGTCGAGCAGGGCCTGCAGCGACTGCACGTCGATGTCGGGAGCCTTGGGTGCCGGGGTACGACGGACCGAGCGGATCTGCCGCTCGCCGGTAACGACTTCGGTGAAATCCACGATGCCGTCGATGATCTCGAAGTCGCGATGGCACACGGGACAGCCCACCAGGCCGAGCCTGACCGAGCGGCCGTTCATCTCGCTCGTCGAAAGCACGAGGAACTCCTCGCGGTGCTCCTCGGGACAGCGCAGCATTTCGATCAGCTCGATATGCATGAGGCCGTGCGTCGTGCGTGGGTCCGGCGCCGAGTCTAGTTCCGCACGTCAGGCCGGAATTCGACCCAGGTGAGTTTCCGCGGCTCGACCCGTACGCGCCGGTACACTCGTTTCCCTTCGATTTCGACTCCGAGAACATACTCCCCCGGCGGCACGTCGCTAATGGCGAAGTGCTCGTGGTAAGCGGGATCCGAATGGTTCCTCGGCCCGTAGGTCTCGATGAAAGAGAATGGTGTTTCCTGCGGCTGCGGCTTGACGAGTCCGTAGATCCGGGCCTGCTGAACCGGTTGGCCATTCGCATCCCACACCTGACCCGCCACGAGCCCGGTGCCGGGGAGCGGATCGATCCAAAGCTCGGGGTTGGTGTTGAAGGGCGGATAGCGAACTTCGGGGTCGACGATGAATCGCACCGAGTCCGTCGGTGCCGCATGGACCTCGAGGTGGAGATGGTCATTCGTCGCGCGACCGGTATTCCCCACCTGGGCAATGACCGCTCCCGCCTTCACCTGTTGCCCGACGGAGACCAGGAGTTTCGAGTTGTGATAGTAGACCGAGAACACGAACAGGCGCTGTCGGCTGTCGGCGGTCAGCTTTCGGCTGTGCCGAATGGCGACCGTCAGTGCGCCGCGTTCGGCCGGCCCGGCCCATACGACTTCTCCATCCCCGATCGCGTGAACCGGGGTCCCGTTCGGGTTGTTGAACTCAACGCCCTGGTGCGGCTGGAAGTTGCCGCCCATGGTCGAACCGAAGCGGTAGGTCTGGTCGATGTACGACTGGTCTTCGGGAGCGATGGGGCGACGAAACCACGAGTGGCGCAGTTTCGCGGCAGTCGCGGCCTGTGGGGCGGCCTCCTGTTGGCCGATACGCTCCATGGCCGCGGCAATGGACACCGCTCCATCCGACCCCGTACAGAATCGCCGGCACGACGTGTCAGCCCGTTCTACCCAGGACCGCCCTCCATCGCCCGACCGAGCCATGCCGCGCAAATGCCACACGACGAGACTGTCTCCCGTGCCCCGATGCAGGTGCAGCACGTATTGGCTCCTGATCCGGCCCCACACCGAATCGCGCGCTGTCGTCACGCCGGCAGAATCGGTGACCACGCGCCAGGTCGCGCCGTCGTCCCAGGTCACTTTGATCCCGTCCGCGGTCGCGATGTACACCGTGTCGCCTCGCGTGACGATCCCGGTCGGGGCGACATACTGCCATTCGGGGCCGAGCTGGCGGAATTCCCAGTTCTTCCACGTCTTGCCGCCGTCCTTCGAAACGCCCCACCCGTTACCCACGGTGCCGTACCAGATCTGTCCGCGCGCTCCGAAGCCAAAGGCATGCACAAAGTCCCACGAGATCGCGTGCGCGGCCGTGTCGTCCGAAGAGCGGATGCGCTCCCATGCGGTCGCGCCCGGCCGGAGTACGAGGATGCCTTGCCCGTATGTCCCGAACCAAAGGGCGCCGTCCGGCGCCTGAGCCGAGGCGAGTACTTGCACGCCCCAACCGCTCGAGTCCGGGATGGGTGGGACCTGCTGCGCGGCAAGCGGCGCGCCGAGCAGCAAGCCGACCGCCGAAAGCCGAAAGCCGATGGCGGCGCTCATCGTCTCGTCGGCGCCAGTCGAATCTCCGTCACCGTCATGTGCGCCTCGCGCGTCACCGCGAACAGCACCGCATCGGCCACGTCCTTCGGCCGCATCATGTGCTTCCGCTTACGAAACCCCGGCGTTGCATCGGGATCGATCGCGTTCCAGATGTCCGTGTCCACGGCACTCGGCGAAACGAGCGTGGTGCGCACGCCGGTTTCCGCTAGCTCCACGGCGATCACCTCGTGCATGCCCCGCACGCCGTACTTGCTCGCGGCGTACGCCGAGTTACCCGCGTAGGCGATGTGATCGCTCGAGGAGCCGATCGTGACGAGATGGCCGCTGCCGCGCTGCAGCATGCGCGGCACGAGCGAGTGCGCCACGAGAAAGGGTCCCACGAGATTGGCGCCGATCGTCTCAGTCCACTCGGCAACCGTGGTTTCCCCAATCGGCTTCACGTAGAACACCCCGGTGCTGGTGACGACGATGTCCGGCACACCAACCTCGGCGACGGCCCGGTCGATCACCCGGTCCACGTCCTCAGGGCGGGTCACGTCGCAACGCAGCGTAGTGTCGCGCTCGCCCGAGCCGTCGCTGAGCGAGCGCGCGAGCCGCACCACGTGCGCGCCCGCCGCGCGCAGCTCGTCGGCCACCGCGAGCCCGATGCCGCGCGACGCCCCCGTGACGACCGCGATCCTCCCCGCGAGCCGGCCCGCGAGCGGGGGCGCCGTCACGGCAGCCCGGCTCCGCCGTGCACCAGCCGCAGGAACTCGTCACGGGTCTTGCCGTCGTCGCGGAACGTCCCGCGCAGCGCCGATGTGACGGTTTTCGAGTTCTGCTTCTCGACACCGCGCATCATCATGCACAGGTGGTACGCCTCGATCACCACACCAACGCCGAGCGGCTTCAGGACGCGGCACAGGGCATCGGCCACCTGATCGGTGAGCCGCTCCTGCACCTGCAGCCGCCGCGCGAACACCTCCACGACCCTTGGGATCTTGGAGAGACCGACGATCCGCCCGTTCGGCAGATACGCCACGTGCGCCCGCCCGAAGAACGGCAACAGGTGGTGCTCGCACAGTGAATAGATCTCGATGTCGCGCACCAGGATCATGTTCTCGTGCTTCTCTTCGAAGACGGCGTCACCGATCACGTCTTCCACCGCCATCTGATAGCCGCGCGTGAGCCATTGGAGCGATGCCGCGACCCGGGCGGGGGTCTGTTTCAACCCATCGCGCGCCGGGTCCTCTCCCAGCTGCTCGAGCATCTGCCGCACCAGCGTCTCGAATGACCCGGCGGCCGCTGCCACCGCCGCGGGGCGCTGCTCCTCGTGAAAGCTGTGCCGGCTCGCCGACTTGATCTGGTCCCGTCCCATCGTCAGCTCCCGTCGTAGTCGACGTAGTTACGCTCTGTCTCCCACAGCCGGATGCGCACCAGCGTGGCGGGTTGCACCGCAGGGGCGAGGATGCCCCAGCACACCACCGCGATGTTCTCGGCGGTCGGGTTCAGATTTGTGAACCACGGCACATCGAGGTTCAGGTTCTTGTGGTCGAGATACCGCACCACGCTTTCCTCGACAACGCCCTTCAAACGGTTGATATCGAACACATACCCCGTGGCCGCGTCGATCTCGCCTGCGACCGACACGTCCAGGTTGTAATTGTGCCCGTGGAAGTTTGGATTGTTGCACACGCCGAACACCCGCTCGTTCTCGGCGTCGGAAAACCGTGGATTCCACAGCCGATGGGCGGCGTTGAAGTGCACGCGTCGGGTCACGACACAGCGCGGCATGGCTTGTAGCGGCTCCCGGTCGAGAGGTATCTTGGCGCACCGTGCGACTCCTAAAGTTACTCGCCGCGCTCGTCCAGGCGGGAGGCTCGGCGCTGTCGGCGCTGTGGACCTTCCCTTCCATCCTGTTCTCCGCGTTCCTGGTGGCCTGGGGGGCGGAGGCGGCGCAGTTCCTGATGTCCCAGGGCCTCGCGCTCGCGATCCTCGCCTGGCTGCAGACGCTGCCAGAGTTCGCGGTCGAGGCGGTGATCGCCTGGGAAGCCGGCAAGGACTCCGAGCGCGCGCATTTGGCGATCGCGAACCTCACCGGCGCGATCCGGCTGCTGCTGGGCCTGGGCTGGCCGATGATCTATTTCGTGTTCGCGTTCTTCGGCCGTCACCAGGGGCATGGGCGACTGCCGGCGATCCGGCTCGACAACGAGCACGCGGTGGAGGTCGTGGGGCTCGTGCCGCCGCTGTTGTACTTCATCGTGATCCTGCTCAAGAAGTCGTTCGGCTGGATCGACGCCGTGGTGCTGCTCGCGCTCTACGTGGTGTATCTCCTGGTGCTGCTCCGCAACCCGCCGCACGAGGTCGAGCAGCTGTCGCAGGCTCCCCGCGTATCGCAATGGGCGTATCGGCAGAAAGGGTGGCGGCAGAAGGCGGCGATCGGCGGGCTATTCGCGGTGGGCGGCTATCTGCTCTACATCACGGCCCACCCGTTTCTCGAATCGATGCTGGCCGTGGCCGCGATCTTTGGCGTGAGCCAGTTCGTGCTGGTGCAGTGGGTGGCGCCGTTCCTGTCGGAATTCCCGGAGAAGGTGTCGGCATTCGCGTGGGCGCGGCGTGTCACGCACGCCCCCATGGCCCTCATGAACATGGTCTCGAGCAACATCAACCAGTGGACGGTGCTGGCCGCCATGATCCCGCTGGTGTACGGGTACTCCCACCTGCACCACCACGGCGTCTGGGCCGATTTTCACTTTGACGGGCCACAACAGCTCGAGATTCTGCTCACATTGCTGCAGACCGCGCTCGCGATGCTGCTGCTCGCCAACATGGCCTTCGAGTGGTTCGACGCGAGTCTCATCTTCGTCCTGTGGCTCGCGCAGTTCCTGGTGCCGCATTGGCGCGAAGAAGTGGCGGTGGCCTACGTGATCTGGATGGTGATTCTGGTGGGACAATACGCGTTCGGGACTAAGAAACTCCTGGCGTGGCGTTATTTCCTGGAAACGGTGCGGGCCCCGCATCGCGCCAAAGGCTCATGATGCCCAATCGGCCGGCGTCGCTTGCGCGGGCCGGCCGATCGGGTACGACAGGAACGGAGAGGATTATTTGAAGCCCGAAAGTAATGACTGGTCCCTCACCGTAGCGTCTGTCTTCCCCCTCTCGGGGGCCTGACATTGGTCACAGTATCTGGGTCCACGATCGAGCTGTTGGCTCAATAATTGGGCTCCCCGTCCCCGCGTCTACGATACAAGGTTCAGGGGAAAGGTCAAGCAAGCGTTGATGAGAAATCCATGAAACGAAAATGCACGTGACTCGCGTCACCGCCGTCGACCACGGAGGAGTCTCTCGATGAACCTGTCGCTGCTCATCGGTGTCGTGATGGTGATCGCTTGGGTGATGTTGATCATTGTGGCGCAAGTGCCCACGGGGTGGGTGCACATCTGCTACGTGGCAGCGGTGCTGCTGTTCGCGCGAAGGATTCTCGTCGGGGCGCCGAAGTTTTTGTCCTGATTGAACTGCGGCCGACCGCTCGGTGAGAGCCCCAGTCTGGCGACGACGCAACACGCGCGGTACGTTGAGGCCATGGCCACCGTGAAGCGCTGGGACCCGGCGACGGGCCCTCTGCAATTGTCTACCCTGCGAACGGCGCTCGAGCGGGAAGGCCTCTCCACCGCATGGTGGTCGGAAGCACCTGGAAAACGCGCCCCAGAGCACGAGCACCCATTCCCTGAAGCGCGCTGGGTGCTGTCGGGATTCGTACGGGTCTATATCGGCAATGAGGTCGTGGATCTCGGCCCCGGCGACCGGCTCGATTTGCCCCCCGGCACCACGCACGGCTTCGAGGTGGTGGGACTATCACCGGCGATCTTCGTGACCGGGGCGACCAATCGCACCCTCGGGGCCGCGGGGAGCGACCGGTAGGGTTCAACGTGGGCTGGCGCGGGTCTTGGTCGAGGATCCTGCCCGGTCCGGGGTGGCCGTCGCTACATCCTCGGAGTGCTCGACTGGGCCGGCTGATTCAGGAAATGCGACCGCCCTGATCGAGTAGTCTAGATCTCCCAATTCGAAAACAAGACGCCATGCTCCACCGCCGACTCCGGATACCCGTCCAGGTGCATCCGCAGATCTGTCCAACGCACTTGGTACCCGCGGGCGATCAGCGTGCGGAGTGCCTGGTCGAACCGGCTCTGGCAGCGAATCGCGACGCGGCGCAGCCCCGCGTGGGCGGCGCTCGCTTCGACGGCTGCCAGCGCGGCTTCGAACGCCGCGGCGTCGCGCGCCGCGAGCTTCAAGACACGGAGCTCGTCGGAGATCCGCTCCGCCGCCAACGACGCCGAGTGCCAGAGGGCGAACGCGTTTAGACCGTTGCCGCCCGGCACGAGCACCGTGTCGCCCAGCCCCAACTCGGCGGTGAGCTGGATCTCCCGCGTGAAGTCGTAACCGGGCGCCATCGACTCGACCAGCGCATGGGCGGCCGCGAGTGCCGCGGCGCGCGCCGGCTGGGCCAGACGAGACAGCAGCCCCGGAGCGGTCCCGCCGCGACGGCGCACCGCCAGCTCACGCGTCATGGTCAGCGTGAGGTGTCCAGGAAGAAAGCCCAGGTGGGCGTAAAACCCGATGTTCTCGACGGTGCGGGGCATGGTCTCGAGGCCCAAAGTGGAGACGCCGTGGTCGAGCAGCCACTCCGTGGCCGTCCGCACGACCGTCTTGCCCACCCCCGACCCCTGGCGATCCACTCGCACCGCCAGCGGCCCCATCCATCCTTCAGATCCACACCGATGCGCGACGTTGAACGCGACGAGGCGCCCATCCTCATCGCGCCACAGCATGGCACCTTCGCCCGCGTCGCGCAGCGCGTAGCTCCAGACTCGGGGGTTGAGCGGCGGCACGCGGACGCCCACGAGGCCGTCGCGGCGGTAGCGGTCGGTGAATGCGTCCGCGAACAGCCGGTTCAGCGCCTCGATGTCGCGCTCGCCCGCGGGAAGCGGGCCGTCCAACCGCCGTTCAGGCAGCCACGCCCGCATCAAGCCCTCCCGCGCCCAGGGTCGCCGTTTCGTCGCGCACGACGCTCACTCCGCGGGCGGCATCGTACTCCACTTTGATCACGCGGTCCAGCCCCTCGCGGATCTGATCGATGTGCGTGATCAGAATGACCTGCGGGAACCGGTCGCCGAGCCGACGCAGCAGCGTGAGGACGTGCTGGCGGCGCGACTCGTCCAGCGAGCCGAACACTTCGTCGAGGACGAGCAGCGACAACGGCTGACCCGCCCGTGCGGCGATCATCTGGGACACCGCGAGGCGCAGCACCAGGTTGGCGAGATCCTCCTCGCCACCCGAGATGACCTGCTTCGGGACGCCATCGTCGACGATCGTCAGGGTATAGTCCTCGGTGAGGTCCACGGTATCGTAGCGTCCGTCGGTCAGGTCCGCGAGGAAGCTCGAGGCTAGCTCGGCGATTTCCGGGCGCATCGTGGCATTCAGCTCTGCCCGCAGATCCGAGAATGCGCGGTCCAGCTCATCATGCAGCCGCCGGTGGCCTTTCAGCTCGTCGATCTGTCGCTCGCGCGCCGCGCGCTCCGCGAGACGCCGCTCGGTTTCTCCCACCACTTCCTCGGCACGCGTCAGCACGCCCCCCGCCTCCACCGCCGCCAGCTCCGCCTCGCGCAGCACGCCGGTGGCGCGGTCGAAGCGAAGCTTCGCCGCGCGGAACTTTTCCTCCGAAAACCCTTCGGCCCGGATCGCCTCCGCGAGTTGCTTCGCATGCTGCTCCCGTTGCGACAAACTCTGTTCTGCCCGTTCCGCCTCCTTGACCAGCGCAGGCGCCTGCTTCGCCCTCGCCTCAAGCACCGCCGCCTGCCGCGCCTGGGGCTCGAGCGCCGCCAGTTCTGCGCGCACCGAGTCATGCCGCACCTGATCGTAGCCGGTCGGTCGCGCCTTGAGCTGCGTCTGGAGCTCGGCCACCCGCCGCGCGTC
>DATBLG010000026.1:0-5886 GCA_036555485.1 Gemmatimonadales bacterium
GCACCAGACTCCAGAGCGCCGTGATGCTGAGGACGAGTAAGACCTGCTGACGGCGCTGCGATGATAGCGTCTCCCGATGCCGGAGCAGCATCCAGACGCCGGCGATCACCGTGAGCGGCACGAGCGGGCGGATCGTATACCAGACGGCGTGTCGCGACAGAATGAAGAACGCGATCAGGGCGACGAGCAGGACGGCGAGCAACAGTCGTCGCGCTGGACCCGGCGACAGCGGGACCAAGCCAAGCAGCAACGCCACAGGCAGGGCGCCCAGCAGCGTTGCCGCCTCGGGCATTCGGCTCGCGGCGAAGTCGAGACGCCGGAAGGGCGTGATGAATACCCCGCCCCACAGCTCTACGGCCGCGCCTGCTTGCACGTACGGGATCACGAACAAAACGACGGGTATCGCGACGCCCAGCGCAAATGGCGCCACGAGCCGCAGCAACGCCGCCCACCGCTCGCCCCCACCCCGCTCCGCTGAAGCACACTCCCAGGTCACGAACGCCGCGAGTGCCGCTCCCGGGAGCACGAAGTGCACGATCTCCGGCACAGCGAGCTGCCCGCGCACCAGCCAGGCGAGTAACACTACAAAGCCCCCCAGCCCGGCCCCGACGGCGACTGGGTACGCGCCCCCCCCCCAGCGCCGGCCTGGCCGGCTCGGGGTCGAATCCAGGAGCGTCCGTTCCCGATACACGAGGAAAATCAGGACCGCCGCGACGTAGAACAGGCCGACGATTTTGATCAGGCACGACACCCCGCCCGCCACACCAGCGGCGAACAGCCAGCGGCGGTGGCCGGTCTCGATGTGACGCAGCAGCGCCGCCGTCCCGAACGTGGCGAGGAAGAGGTTGTACCACGAGGGCATCGCCGCCGTGTACTGCGGCAGGCTCCAGGCCGCGCCGAGCGCCGTCACCACGCCCGCGAGCGGCGGCGCGGCGAAGCGAGTGGCTACGTAGTAGAGTGCCGGCACCCACAACAGGAAAACGCAGAACAACGGCAGGCGCAGCGAGCGCAAGGTTGTCCCGAAGACGCGGAACGCGGCGGCGTTGAGGAAGCTCAGCGCCCCCGTGTACACCTCGTCGAAGTCTCGGTGCGGGAGCTCTCCATCCAGTACTCGCTCGGCGCTCTGCGCCAGCGTGCCCTCATCGTGTGGAATCCAGCCGCGGTCGAGGCCGTGCCAGACGTACGCGGCGGAAACGATCCAGACGAGTCCGAGGACGATCCACCACGTGGCCGGGGGGAGACGCGAAGCGAACGCGGTCCGGTGGGAGGAGGTGGGCACGAAAGGCGCCGGACGGAATCGAACCGTCGAATGGAGGTTTTGCAGACCTCTGCCTTACCACTTGGCTACGGCGCCGCAGGGAAAGTAAGCTCGCTAGCTATTGGGACTTCTTCAAGCCTGCCACCACCGGTATCCGCTCTTCCGAGAAGGTCTTTTTCACGGACGAGCGTCGGGAGCGGAGCAGGAGCGAGATCCAGAACCTGTCGCCGAACATCGCGACCGAGTGACCCGCATGCCGGTCGTGGGGTCGCGCAGCGTCATGATGGGCGTGTTGCCGACGGGACGTGGTAGTCGCCGTCACTACCGTGATGAGTTACGCGGGCATCCCGGCGGGGCTCAGGGGGTTGTGCCAAAGAGACGCCCCACCAACATCGTACACCCCATGGCCAAAGCTCCCCAAAACATGACGCGGATGGCTCCAGCCAACCGGGAGGCGCCCCCAAGGCCAGCTGCCGTCGCGCCGAGGACGACGAGGAGCACGAGCGTGCTGCCGGCAACGGCGGGTACGAGCATCCGCGGGGCCACCGCGAGCGCGAGCAGCACCGGCGGCGCCGCTCCGATACCAAAGGCGACGGCGGAGGCCACGGCAGCTTGCAAGGGACGGGCACGCAGTGTGTCGGACAGGCCGAGCTCATCGCGTGCGTGGGCGGCGAGCGCATCGTGGGCCATCAGCCGATCCGCGACCTGGATGGCCAGATCCGGTGCGAGGCCCCGGGCCACGTAGATCGCGGCGAGTTCGGTGCGCTCGGCGGCCGGCGCGGCTGCGAGCTCACGACGCTCGCGCGTGAGATCAGCCTGCTCGGTGTCCATCTGCGAGCTGACGGACACGTATTCACCCGCGGCCATCGAGAGGGCTCCCGCCACCAGGCCGGCCAGCCCCGCGACCAGGACGCTTTCGCGGGTGGCGTCCGCCGCCGCGACGCCAAGCACGAGGCTCCCGGTAGAAATGAGCCCGTCATTGGCGCCCAGGACCGCGGCACGGAGCCAACCGGCGCGCCCGCTGCGATGCGACTCGGCATGCGCCATCGGTTAGTCGTCCTCGCCGGCATTGGTGCGCTCTTTCATGGTCGGTTTTCCCCTTGCTGGCACCGACCGCAGCCGGACGGGCGTCCCCCAAGGGTCGCGCGTCACAAGCGCATGGGCGTTTCTGGCTTCGTCATCTCGTTCCACCGCGTATCCCGCGCCCGCGAGGTTTTGGGAAACAGCGTGGAGACCCGTCTGGTCGGGCAGCTCGATGGTCCACTCGAGCAGCTGCGCCTCATCTGCCGCCGGCGGTTTCGCGGCGCTGCCCGCCCAGGTGTTGGTCCCCAGATGGTGGTGGTAGCCGCTGGCGGCGAGGAACAGGGCCCCGGGATACTGCCACACCATACGATCGAAGCCGAGGGTATCGGAATAGAAGGTCGAAGCGGCCGTGAGGTCTCCCACGTGCAGATGCACGTGTCCCATCACCGTTCCTTCCGGCATCCCCGTCCAGGGGTCGACTCCCGCATCGCGGACCAGTCCCGCCACGTCCAGGGGATCGGTCGCCATCATCAATTCCCGGCCGATCCGCCGCCACGTGCTGCGCGGCCGGTCGGCGTAGACTTCGATACCGAGGTTGTCCGGGTCCTGGAGGTACAGCGACTCGCTGACCAGATGATCGGCCGCGCCGACCCGCTCACCGATATCCCCTACGTGCCGTACGAACCGCCCCAGCGACGGCCGATCCGGCAACAGGATGGCGAAGTGGAACAACCCGGTGCGTCCACGGCGCGGCGACGGCCGAACGCCCGCGCGCTCACGGAGCTCGACCAGTGGTCGGTCGTCGCGCTGTGACCCGAGCTGGGCGCTCGACCCATCGCGTCGCAGGATCCGCATCCCCAGCGTCCCCTCGTAGTACGCGAGCGAGCGTGCGAGGTCGGCGATCTGGAGCCGCACGGGCCCGAGGCGCGTCCCCTCGGGAAGGCGGTGGCCGCGAGAGGCTTGGCCATAGCTGCCGGGTGTCGCCGGCTGCGCTCCGCCGGCATCACCAAAGATGTCGTGCGTCGATACGCCCATAGAGGCCACTCCGGCCCGTGTAGAGCACACGGCGGAAGTCGGTGTTCTCCTCGGTCCGGTCTTCGATGTCCGCGACGAACCCTTTCATGGAATCCTCCGCGTGTCAGGGATCCGATCCTACCGTGCCGAGGCCCTTTGCAGACCTCTGCCGTTGCAGGGCGAGAGCGAATCGCCCGGCTATTCTCCCTGGGTCGCCACGGTGAACCGGGCCACGAGCTCGGTGCGATCCCATTGGAGCCGCAGCGTGCCACCGTCGCCGTCCGAAGTAACGGCAATGGAAAAGACCTCCACGGTTTCAGGAAGCGGCCGAGCTTCGAGTGGGACGCGGCCCAGGTCCTTGGAAGCGTCATACGCCGTTCCAGCCTGGCCCGTTTGACGATTGATGATGAGCAGGCCTCCGGTACGCTCCGGAACCGAAAACAGGGTGTAGGCGCCCGCCGGCACCGCGAGCGCGCCTGTGCCGGTGCCGAACACGAGGTCCCGGTCAGTGGTGAATCCCGTGGCCTGGTTCGCACCGGTGCGCCACACCTGGCCAAACGGCACCAGGACGCCCCAGACCTCGCGGCCGCGCTTGGACGGCGTGCCATGGTCGATGGTGATGGTCGCCCCCGCCACGGTGCTGGTGACCGCAGCCCGCCCCGACAAGGCGCCGATGCTCGCCCCCGCCGCATCGGCGGCCTTCCATCGCGCCGCGAGTGCGTCGAGCGACATCCATGGCCGGCGCTCGACGATGAGCTTGCGTGTGGTCGCACCGGCGTCGAGGGCGCCCAAGCGGCCGGCGGCATCCACCCGCACGCGCATCGTGCCACGAGTCGGGTGGGTGATCGTCATCGAGTCGGGCCCGAGAGCGACAAGCTCGAAATCCGCGACGCGCGAACCCGAGAGCAGCGGCTGCTGGGTGCGCGGTGCGCCCGAGGCGCGAAGCCGCATCAACGCCAGCTCGAACGGCCAGTGGACCATGTCGATGAATGGCAGGACCCGCCGGTCCGCCGCGACCATTCGTACACGGGGTGCGCCCGTGTCCACCACTTCGATCCGCAGCGAGTCCGCCACTCGCGTAACCACCTCGCGCCGCACCGGTTGGGCCTGGCCCGGCTCAGTCGTGAGCGCTTCGAGGCGAGCCAGCTCGCCGGCAGGGGTCAGCTCGAGGACGTACCGCGTAACGGTGGTGCGAGGGACGCGCAACACGACCTCCGCATCGATGCGGGTGGCGCCGCGCACGAACCGCTCGACAACGAGCGTGTCGGCGCCGAGTCGCGTCACGAGGCTCGCGCTATCCGGCGCGGTTTGCCCCACGGCAGTTGGAACCAACAACAGGAGAATGACGGGGACGAGCGTGGCGGGTCGCATGTACGCCTCCTCCGAGCGCTTCTGGTCTCTCACAAGGTGAACCGGCCTCCAAAAGCTAGCGCGATCGATCCTCGCTCTGAAGGACTGTAAGGGGACGTCGGAACGACGACGCGAGGGCGACGCCCGCCACCAGCAGATTGGCGACCACCACCGGCAGGGCGTGGATCAGGAGGCCATACAATGCCCACAGGCACGCGGCCAGACCCTGGATGCGACGCAGTGTCGCCGACTGCTTGGTGAAGTACGATGTCAAGAACACCGCCGTCGCGGTCCACCCGAGCCAGTCGATCATCCCCCCTCCCCCCCCTCCACCACGGCACCCGCCTCCGCGCCGTCCCGGAACGTCAGCCAGTCAGTTCGGACCCGGTCCCACTCCTGAATCACCAGGCCCTGGCCCTCGAACACCGCACGAATCTGGCTCGGCCCGAAGCTGAAGTGTTCCTCGAGAATCGGCACGAGCACGCTGAGGGCGTCGTCGCTGATCACCGTGCGCTTCGCGATCTGCGCGATCTCCCGGGCCTCCGACGCGGCGATCGTAAAGCCGTCTCCCCGGTTCACGTGGAGCATGACGGGGATGTCCGACTGGCCGTCGCCGACGTAGACGACCTGGTCTCGCGGCAAGGCCAGCTTCAAGCGAAGCTCCTCGACGGCCGCCACCTTTCCGAACCCGGCGGCCACGCGGATGATGGACTCGACCTCGCCGGACTTCGCATCCCAGCCGAAGCGCGTGCCGACGATGTGGTCCGGCGGCACCACGCCCTCCAGGGCCGCGAGCACGACCTCCTCGGGCGCCGCCGAGATCACGTAGAAATCGAAGTGGTGACCATCGATCCCCTGTTCGAGCATCCGCGTCAGCAGCGCCACGTTCCGCTTCAGCCGGACGCGCCGACCGACTTCGAGCAGATCCTCCCGTCTCACGCGCCGGTACTCCGGGTCGTGCCGCAGCAGGTACGCCAGCTCGGCGCCCTGTTGCACCAGGTTCAGCCGCGACAGGTTCGCGACCTTCTCCGGGAACCCGGTGGTGCCGAGCACTTCGCTCAACACGATGCCGGAATCATTGAAACTCAGCGTCTGGTCGAAGTCGCTGGCCAGCAAGTAGTGCTTCTTCATCAAGAACTCCTCGTCATTGACCTCGGTACGCCTACGAAAAAGCCCGCTCCGTTGAAGCGGAGCGGGCCGATCTGTCACGGACGCAATGGATCGCGTCAGCCAGTACGCGC
>DATBLG010000046.1:0-6319 GCA_036555485.1 Gemmatimonadales bacterium
GGACCGACGCGGTGAGCTGCACGCGTTCGCCCAGGGCGACGCGCACTTCGCGCGGCGTCACCTGCACCGACGCGACCGCGGCCGGGCGGATCGTAACCGTGACGCTCGCCTCACGGCCGCCCGCGGCCGCGCGCAACACCACCGAGCCGGGCGCACGCGCCTGCAGCCCGCCGTCGCGCGACACGATCGCCACGCCCGAATCGCTCGTCGTCCAGGTGACCTCCCCGGCCGACACCGTGTTTCCGGCCGCGTCGCTGGCGCGCGGCACCAGCGTGACCCGATCGCCCACCGCCATGGCGGGAGGCGCGCCTTCGATGACGAACGCCGCGATCTTGCCGCTCGGCCCGCCGCCGTTGCCCCCGAAGATCAGCCACACGGCCACGCCCGCCGCGACCCCACCGCCCAGGCCGATCAGCCAGCCCGGAATCCGCCCGCGCGGCCGCGGCTCCGGCGCGGGCGTGGGCTCCGGCGCGGTGGCCGGGGTCGGCAGGGGCGCGACCGACGGCGGCCGCGTGATCTTGCTGACCGGGATCGGACTGCGGGGCGTCTTGGGCAGCGCGCGCAGATCGTGTCCGCGCTTGGCCCATTGCGCCAGCGTGTCGCGCGCCGGATCGTCCAATCCGGGGGCGTGGAGCCCCATGGCACTCCGGGCCGCGTCGAGCGTGGGCCAGCGCTTCGTCGGATCCTTTTCCAGCATGCGGGCGATCGCCTCCGCCATCGCCGGCGGGCAATCGGGCCGCACCTCGAGCAACGGCACCGGCGTGTCGAACAGCTGCTGCTTCATCAGCTCTTCCAGCGTGTCGCCCTCGAACGGCGCCCGTCCCGCCAACAGCTGATACGCCACGCACCCCAGCGCATACTGGTCGGTCTGATGCGTCGCCTTGCCCGACCACTGCTCGGGGCTCATGTATTTGGGCGATCCCACGGTGGAGCCGGTCGTCGTGAGTCCCTGCGCGGTGCTCACCTTGGCCACGCCGAAATCGGTGATCATGGCAAGGCCTTCGACGTCGATGATGATGTTGCCCGGCTTCAGGTCCCGGTGAATGACCTCGCGGCGGTGGGCATACGTCAGCGCGTTCATGGCGTCGTACAGCACGGCCGCCGCCGTGTCGACCGGCAGGCGCTGCTCGTCCTGGAGGATCGCGTCGAGCGTGCGGCCTTCGACGTACTCCATCACGAAAAACAGCAGCTTGGTCGTCTCTTTGAGCGCGAAGACCGAGGTGATGTGACGGTGGCGCAGGGACGCGGCGATCCGCGCCTCGCGCCGGAACCGCTCGACTGCCGCCTCACCCTGCAGGAAGGAGGGCGGCAACACCTTGATCGCGACCTTCTTGCTCAGCGTGATGTCGTGGGCGAGGTACACGAGCCCCATGCCGCCCCGGCCCAGGATTCCCAGGATCTCGTAGTCGCCCACCGTGACCTGTTGCAGGTCGAGCAGGAGCTGGGCGTCGGCGGCCTGTGGTGCGGGCGCGCCACACCCCCCGCAGTAACGGTCGCCGGAGGCGATGTTCATCCCGCATGAGGGGCAAACCCCCACGCTGGTCGATCCTACGGCTTCAGGCGGCTGGTAGGCAGCCATGCAATGGACTCAGGCGCACTCCGGTGATGGCAGCGATTGCCGTGCGGTCAGTCGGAACCGCAAGAGTCATGCGAATATGCCGGTCGCCGGCGGGGTTGTCGAGGAGAGGCGCTCGCCCGGCCTGTTGACCGGGGCAAGGCTAATTCATTTAGTTGAGCCACCCGAAGGGAGCGTATTGCGCCTGTGGGCGTTCTGCGTCAGTCCGGCAGCACCAAGCTCAGTCTGCGGGCGGTCACGCCGGACCAGGCCGTCGACCCGCTGCTCGTGGCGGTGCGGGAAGCCGCGGCCGACGAGTACGCCGTGCTGGGAGAAGTCGGGCGCGCGCCAACCGGGGCCGTCGCCTACCTCGCACGCGACGTGGCGACGAAGAAGCTGGTCGTGCTGCGGCTGACGATCAGCGCCGGCAACGAATACCTGCTCGAAGTGGTGAATCAGCTCGACACGTCGGTCCCCGCTCCGCCGACCGCGTGCCCCCGCTGCCGCGCGCCCGTCCGCGGCTGGGGCAAGTTCTGCACGCAGTGCGGTCTCAATCTGTGGGGGGAGCAGGGCGGCGCGTCGCACCGCAGCAAGGAAGACTTGCTCGTGGCCGTGCAGGACGTGACGCGCGGCAACTTCGAGATTCTGGGCGAAATGAGCCACGCGGGCGGGAAAGGCGTGGTGTACTTCGCGCGCGATCTCAGTACCGGGAAAATCGAAGCCCTCCGGCTCCAGCCGGAGGGCGGCGGCTACTCGATCGGCCTGACCGGGGTGTTACAGCGCTATGCGGGGCCCATTGCCAACTACAAGCCGCCCCGCGGCGGGGGCAAAACCTGACACGACCGTCAGACAGCATTTCGGCCTCGGTGGGGGTATGTGGCTTTGGCGCCGGCCCGTTCACCCGGGCGGCGATGCTGCTCCAGGCGGCGTTCATCGCCGTCGACTTCTCGCATGCAACCGTCACCGCCAACGAGCTGTTCATTCGATCCGCACTTGCTCCGGCGGACCTCGCCATTCGCACGTCAGGTCACTTTTCGTTCTTCTGCCAGGGGATGGTCGTAGGTGGCGCGGCGCCGTTTACGTTCCATCACGCGCCTGACGTCGCCGCCGGCTGGAGCGACCGACCGGGACTCGCCTGACCGCGATCGCACCTCGTCGTCACGCCATCATGAAGCCGTAGTAGCCCGTGAACGCCGCGTTCGGAGTGCCCCACTGTGGGCCGGTCAGAGCGGCAAAAGCGCGAGTCGAGAACCAGAACGGCCCGTAGCAGCCAAATAGGATCACCGCGCCGGTCCAGCCGACACCGGGTGCGGCGCCGCCAACAGTGTAGATCGTGGCCGGTGCGGAAAAGTCTTCCTTCGGACAGGGGTTTCGACCGAAGATGCCTTTCCTCAACCGCGACCCCCAGCTCGGGAAATCGGCGAAGGAAAGGTTCATGCCCAAAGGGAACACGCTCAGGCCGGAGCCGATACCGGACCACTTGAACGTTAGGCGTCTTCCGGGACTGCCGTCCTCCACCATGTAGATGTTCATGGCCGCTATGCCGAGCGGCCCAATCGTAAAGTCGAGACTTCCCGAGCTCACGATTTCCCAGTTGAGCGGCTGCATCGGCTGGTTGGGATCGTAGTTGATGCCGGGACCCAAGGGATCCTCCCGATCCAGCGTCACGCCAGCGATGGCGCGTCCGCCCGGTACCGGGACGTTGCGCAGGGGGGGAGCTCGCATGCCTTGGCCGTTGAGACCACGCGCGATGCGTTCGTCGGGGGCCCCGAGGTTCGGGAGGCCCCGGGGCAACTGATCCCGGGCGTGGAGCAGCTGCACGAGCTTCACGATCGTGGGGCCGGACGCATCGACCCGGCCGTCCACCACTTTGGTGTGTGCTTGCTGGAAGCGGCGTATCGCGGCGACGGTTTTCGGTCCGGCGATGCCGTCCACGGCGAGCTTGGCCTGCGGTCCGGCTTCGTGCGCGGGAACCACATTGAGCAACGTCTGGACGAGCCGGACGTCGGCCAGATCATTACGCCCGCCCGTACCCACGGACCCGGTCATCGTGATCTGAACGAGGCGCTCTGGGTCGTCGTTGCAGACGAACGGTAGCATGCGTGCCTCCCCGCGATCGCCCATAGCAACTCCGCCTGAAGGCGGCTGGCCTCAGTTCAGCAGATGCGGTTCGCGGACCGGGGCGTGCCGCGGTCACCGGCGCCGTACGTTGCCGTCGCGGGGCACCAGTTCGGCGGAAAGTCGTTCGCCCCCGCATTGGCGCCCTGTGTCAGGTTCAGGGCCACGCCTGGCCCGGGAGGCGGGAAGCCCACGGATATGCCGAACGCGACACGATCGATCGGTGTGGTACCGGACATGATGACGATTTCGTCGTCCGTATTCGCGAGTACGAATGTGGTGGGGATCACGTAATCGACCGTGACGCCGCCGTTGGTGGCCGGGTTCCCGTCGCGCACCAGCACCACATAGCCGCCGGGCGGGACGATCACGGAGGAGCCGATCGTGAAGCTGTCGGACCCATCGTCGCGAACGGTGAGCCCCAGGAGATCGATCGTCGCCAACGTGGGGTTGTGAATCTCGAACCATTCCCCGTTGGCGTCCGGGACCGCGGCAGGATCGACCATGATCTCGGTAATCACGAGATCACCCGGTGCGAGGCTCTGTTGCAGCTCCACCGACTGGGCGGCGCTCCACGCCCCCGTGCCCTGATGCGGATCGGTCGCCCGCACCCGAACCCAGTACGTCCCTGACGCCGGGGCAAATACGTCCGCTGAGGTCTGACCTGACGACCGCGTGACCGCGACCACATTCTGCGTGAAGGCCTGATCCGTGGCGGCTTCGACGCGATAGGCCACGGCATGGGGGACATCGGCAAAGGTGACCGTGAAGTGGTAGCCGACCACGATCACCGGAAGTGGATCCACGCTTGGCACGAACGACGCGAGTGTGATCGGCGCCGCCGTGTTCAAACCGGCCGCCACCTGGATCCCGGTCGCTTGACCGAACTGTTCCACGGCACCGGCCACCATTCCCTGCAGCGCCACCGTGTACGATCCGGGCCGCAAGCCGCCGATGATGACAGTAGAGCCCGGCGCGGCATTGACGGTCCTCGAGGTCGGCCCCACGACGTGCACGACGGCCGCATCGAGCGTCGCGCGGGCTCCGCCCGCCGACGCCACGTGCAGGCTGAGCGTGGTACGGGACGACACGCTGTTCGGCTCGTCGCAGGACAGCAGTACCAGTGTGACCAGGAGGGCAGCGCCGGAGCGCGCGGTCACCGACGCGGCGTCACTGGCAGTGCGCGGCCCGCTCGCGACGCTCCTCGAAGGTGGCCTGGCGGTCGCTCCGCGGCACCTTCACGATCTCGAGCGGAAACGCCTCGGCGGGGAACGGGCGGCACTCGACGATGGTGCGCACCACCGCGACGAAGAAGCCGCGCCGCACGCCCGCGCTGTCGACGCGAATCTGATCGCCCGGGCTCATCCGCCCCGCCCCCACCACGAGCACCATGTCCCGCCCGAAATCGACGGTCGGCATCGGCGGCGCGGAGGCCTGGGTCGACGTCGCCTGCGCCCAGATGGTCTGCCACGTGGCGATATCGCGCACCACGAGCCGCACCGAGTCGCGGAACGCCGGCCCGTCGTCGTAATAGATCCGGGAGCTCGACAGCACGGGACGCAGGCTCTCCACCGCCGGCGCGCCGCGCCGGCAGGCCCCGAGGAGCGCGAGCCCCGCGATCGCCATGCGCATCGCGGTGCGCCGCATGCTGGCGTTCATTGCACCACCTGACTCATACAGGTGAGACCGGCGAAGTAGTCGCCCTTCAATATCGACCACGTCGGGCCGAGATTCAATTCCGCCTCGAGACGGACCGGCTGCCCCTGGACGGTTTCGGTCCAGACGACGGTCGACGTCGCGCCGAGCGTTTGCCAGCGCGCCCGCTGCAGCAGCCGGAACAATGCCCACGTGCCGTTGTATGCCAGCACCGTCTCCTCGCGGCCGCGAGCCTCCGTGCTCAACCGCACATCACCCGCGTTGGCGCCGACCCACGAGAACCGCTCGGCCCGCGTGAACGTCCGCGTGAAGCTCTTGCGCTGGCCGTCCATCGTGAACGACGCACTCGGCAACGTCGCCGTGGGCAAGAGCTTCACGGTGAAATCGAGACGGGGCCCGGTTCCATCCCGCGGCCACAAGGCATCGGTCACGCCTGCCAGCCGGTTGAAAAAGCGCACGAAGTTCGCGGTCGCCACCATGGGAGCACCCGCCTTGCGGTCGTACTGATTCCCCACCTTGGCCAGCACGCCCTGCAGCGCGTCGCCATAGAACCGCGCCAGCGTCCCGTTGCCCGGCTCGAACATGGCGACCACCTCGGTCAGCGTCGCCTGGCCCAGCGCATCGCGCTGGAACGGATACTTGGCCAGCAATGGATTGAGCGCGCGGCAGAACGCGCTGCCCTGCTCGTTCAGGGCGACGCCGGGCAGGCGACCGAGCATGCGGTCGACACGGTCGATCGGCTCATCGAGCAGGCTGCGCATGCGCGCGCCGGCCGGCGCCGCGGCGCTGTCGCCGTTGAATTTCAGCGCGAGATCGGCGACGACCGCCTTGGCTTTGAACGCGGCGTCGCGCGTCTGAGCGGCGGCGGCCTGGTCTTGCGGCGTATTGGCCGCGAGTGAGACCGCCGCCTGAAGCTGGTTGAGCGCCTGGACGTAGCCCTGGTTGGACTCGACCACAAGACGATTGGTGGTGCCGGGCGGCATGACGGCG
>DATBLG010000060.1:0-53344 GCA_036555485.1 Gemmatimonadales bacterium
CTTGGAGCAGGATCAGCGTCGCTAACACCACACGCCCGGTATCCGCCGCCCGCATGACGGGCAGCGCCCATCGGTACCCACATGCTGCTGACGGATGACGTACCCAAAGCGCTCGATCAGGAGGTCGCCGCAGTCGGGGCACCAGGTGTGCTCCCAGCGGCCCACCCGGCCGGGGAGGTTGCCGGCGTAAATGAATTTGAGTCCCGCGCGGGCACCGATTTCACAGGCTCGTTCGAGCGTGGCTGCCGGTGTGTTGTCCGCGTCGGTCATCCGATAGTCCTGATGAAACGCCGTCACGTGCCAAGGAATCTCGGGTGAGATCGAAGCGATGTACTCCGCCGCGCGCCCGAGCTGGGCATCGTCGTCGTTAAAGCCCGGAACCACGAGGGTGACGACCTCGAGCCAGAACCCTCGCTCGTAGACCATTCGAACCGCGTCGAGTACGTGCGCCAGCACCCCACCAAGCTCGCGATAGCGCTTATCGTCCATCGCCTTGAGATCGATCTTGTAGCAATCGGTCCAGGGCCGGATGTAGTCGAGCACCTCGGGGGTGCAGTTCCCGTTCGAAATGAACGCGGTCTTGAGGCCAGCCGCGCGCGCGCCCTTGAACACGTCAACCGCCCACTCAGCGGTGATCAGGGGTTCGTTGTAGGAGGAGCCGACCAGTCGCGCGCCCTGGCGCAGGGCTACCTGCACCAGACCGTCCGGGGTGATGTCGATCGGTTCGACGCCCGCCGCTTCGTCTCGCAACGCCTGCGATGTCAACCAGTTCTGGCAATAGCCGCAGTGGAAATCACAGCCCAGCATGCCGAAGGTAAGTGTGTCGCTCCCGGGTAAGCAATGAAAGAAGGGCTTCTTCTCGGTGGGGTCGCACTGCAGCGCCGCCACATAGCCGGTGGGCACATAGAGGGTGCCTTCCCGGTTGAAGCGGACTTTGCAGATCCCGCGGCGACCGGGTTTGACGAGGCAGCGGTGGCCGCACGCGAAGCAGCGCACCGCCCCATCGGCGCGCCGTTCGATCAGCTCGCCCTCGCGCACTCGGGCGTCGAGCTGTTGCGCCAGGCTCGCCGCGCCGCCGTCGGGCACGGTGTGGGTCAGCATGGGGACGATCGCGCGCCGCGCCATGTGTTGCTACCGCAGGCTTCCCGGAGCCAGGTCGTAGAGCAACAGCGCGGTGCGGATGTCTCGCTCCGAGAGGTCGCGCACTACGGTCTTAGCGAACATCAGATCGGTCGAGTCGGGGGAGTGGTCGAGGCCGATCAGGTGGCCGATTTCGTGAAGTGCCACGACCCGCACGTCGTCCGGTCCGAGCGGCTGCCCGCGCGGGTCCTGGGTCGCGATGATCACCATCCCGGATCGCAAATGCCCGTTCTGGTCCCATTCGAGATCGGTTTCCCCCGTGCGGTCGATCTCGAATTGTAGGCGCCACGAAAACCGCACCTCGGCATCGCTCGAATCCGCCCCGAGCGAGAACCGCACGGGCACGCCGGCTTGCTCCCACCGTTGAAACGCCCCACGGATCGCATCGAGGAACGCGGGTTGGAAGTTGGCCACGGTGTCTTGACCGAGGTGGACCCGAACGGGCCGCGCGACGCGATCGTCCCAGCGATGCAGCATGGAATCGCTCGATTGCGCGACGACGTAGTCGAGATAGGCGCGGGGCGCGCTGTTGCGAATCCGCCGACGGATTTGCGCACGCGCCAACATGTCCAGATACCCGGGGCCGGTCGGTTCAGTGCTCTGGACCTGCGTCCCGGCCTGACTTCGTGTGGGTGGTGGCGGCGGTGGCCGCGAGACGATGCGCTCGTGCGACGCCGGGACGACGGCGCGCGCCGTCCGACGTTTCGTGACCAGGTTCCAGCCGACGGCCAGCACCATGAACGCCACGAGCCCGGCGATCACTCGCGACCGCGTGCGCTCCTCCATAATCCGGAATATGCCGAGCCGCGGCGACGCGGCGCTAGCTTTGCCCTCACACGGGGTCTATGATTGTGGCCTGCTTGTGTTTGGACGCTGAATGATCGCGCTCCCCGCCCGTTTTATCATCCGGTATCGCTGGGCGGTGATCGCGGCCTGGGTGGCGCTCGCCGCGCTCCTAGTGCCGCGGGCGACGCACGTTCAGCGCTCGCTGGCGGTGCGCGGCGGCCCCGATCGCCTCACGGAATCCAAACGCGTCTCCCAACTGATCGACGCGGCGTTCCCGAGCCCGTTCGCCGAATACGTGGCGATTGTCGTACGCGGGCCGGTGCGCATCAACAACGGGCGGTTCCTCGCCGTTCTCGATACCCTGTCCGCCACCGCCACACGCGAGCCCTATGTGCGCCAGGTCGTCTCTACCCGCACGGTGGCGGAGTCGGCGTTCGTGAGCCCGGATCGGCGCACGACGTTCCTGCTCGCCGCGATTACCCGCAAGCAAACCGGCGACATCAGCAAGGACTTCGTTCCCGAGTTGCGTGACAGTATCCGGGCGGCGCTGTCGCGCGTCCCAGGCAGTGCAGGATTCGAGGTCAGGATCACCGGCAGTGCGGCGCTCGACCACGACGTGCGCGCCATCAGCACCGAGGACACGGCCGCGGGCGAACGGCGGATCCTGCCGCTCACGCTCCTCGTCCTGGTGCTCGCCTTTGGCGCGCTCGTCGCAGCCACGCTGCCGATCATGGTGGGGATGCTAGCCATCACGATCGCGCTTGGTCTCGTCACCGTGCTCGCGCAGTTCTGGACGATGTCGGTGTTCGTGCTCAACATCACGACGATGGTCGGCCTGGGCGTCGGGATCGACTACTCGCTGCTCATCGTGACTCGGTTCCGCGAAGAGTTGAACCGCGGCCTCTCACCTGTGGACGCCTCGATCCGGACGATTCGGACCGCCGGCGCCGCGGTCATGACCTCCGGTCTCATCGTCGTGGTGGGCTTCGCTGCCCTGATCACCACCCCGCTGATCGAGACCAGATCCGTCGGCCTCGGTGGGCTGCTCGTGGTCGCCACAGCCGTCCTGCTAGCCACCACGTTTCTCCCCGCGACCCTCACCCTGTTGGGGCGCGACATCGACCGCCCGCGCTGGTTGGCACGACTGCTTGCCAAGATCCATGCCCCGAGCGGCTGGGAACGCTGGGCGCGCTGGCTCGGCCAACGTCCGTGGCCCGCGATCGCCATCGGGGGCGGCATTCTGGGGCTCCTCATGCTACCCCTCACCCAGATTCGCATCGGGGTTCCGGCACGCAATTGGTTTCCACTCCAATCGGAATCCGGACAGGGGCTCGCGCAATTGCGCGCCATGGGGGCCAATGGACTCATCCTGCCCACCCGCCTTGTGATTCAGTTGCCACCGGGGGAGTCGGCGCTCAAAGGGCCACGGTTGTTCGGCCTCAAGGTTCTGAGCGACTCCCTGCGCCGCGACCCACGCGTGAAGGAGGTGCGTGGCGTGGCCTCGCTCCGCCCGGGGCTGTCTTCGTTTCAGCTCGCCGTCTTCTATAGTGACGCCGCGGCGGTGCGATCCCGCTATCCGAAGTTCTTCGACGCCTACTTGAGCGCCGACAACCGGACCACGCTCATCGACGTCATCGCCGCCGACAGCGTCTCGCTCACGGGAATGATGGACCTGGCGCGACACGCCCGGGCGCTCGCCGCGCAGGGCGTGCGCGGGCTCACCGGCGCCCAGGTGTTGGTAGGCGGGTTCGCCGCGGCTAGCGTAGACCTGCAAGACGATTTGCTCGACCGATTCCCGCGCGTCGTGCTGCTGGTGCTTGGGATCACCGCCCTGATGCTGTTCGTCGCCTTTCGCTCACTGCTCGTGCCGCTCAAGGCGGTGCTCTTGAACTGCCTGTCGGTGGGAGCCGCGTTCGGGGTCACGGTACTGGTGTTTCAGCACGGCTACGGCGGAGGGCTGTTCGGGCTCGAAGGCCCGACCGAGGCGATCTTCGTGGTCGTGCCGGTGCTGGTGTTCGCGACCGTCTTCGGCTTGTCGATGGACTACGAGGTGTTCCTTCTGACGCGCGTGAAAGAGGTGTTCGACAAGACCGGCCGCAACGACCACGCGACGATGGAAGGGTTGTCGATGACAGGGTCCACTATCACGTTCGCCGCCGCCATCATGATCCTCGTATTCGGGGCGTTCGCCTTCGCACGGGTGCTGGCCGTGCAGTTCATGGGCTTCGGGCTCGCGATGGCGGTGCTGCTCGACGCCACCCTGATTCGCATGATTCTCGTTCCGGCCATCATGCACATCGCCGGAAGATGGAATTGGTGGCCCGGGGTGCGAGTGCCGAAGGGAGACGGCTGACTATTCCGGCCGCGGTGTGGCAGGGGGACCTAACCGCGCCAATCGGCTGCCCCACACATCCCAGTGCCAGGCGGCCAATCGCTGTCCGGTGCGCGGGTGCTTGAGCGGCTTGTATTGCAGCCAGGCGGCTTGGAACCCGAGGGCGCGACCCAGCTCCAGCAGGCGCTCCCGGTCCGCGCTCACCAGGTGGACCATCGCTTCGCCGCGCAGCCGCCAGCGATGAAGCCAAACGCCGCCGTCGAGGGCGAAGCACATCCCCTCGCGGCGGCGCGCGAATTCCTGCCATGCCCCACTCAGTTGCAGCTGATCTTGCCCTCTTGCGTAGCCGTCCCGATCGGCGCCGCGCTGCCATAGTACAGGTAGCACCGCTTGGTACTCACGTTGTGCGTCGAGGTGGCCGACCAGCCGCCACCCGTTGCCTCGTTAATGGTGAGCGTGACACCGCTGGAGGCCCTGAAGTTGTTGAGGGCGACCAAGTTGTTGGTGTAGTACAGGCTGTCGAACAGAAACGCTTCTTCCGCCGTCGCCAGGTTGCGGAGATCGGACTTCATCGACGCGATGTACGCCTTTTCCTTCGTGTTGGCGAACTTCGGGATCGCGATGGAGGCGAGGATCCCGACGATCACGACCACGATCAACAGCTCGATCAGCGTAAAACCACGGGACGACTTCACTTCACAACCTCCGGGTGACATATGCGCAGGACCTTCGCGCCGGCGCCGCCAATCCGAATAGTGAGTGCCGGACGCGCCTAGTGCAAGACCTATGCTCAGGCCTTGGCATCCACCCAATTGGCTCCCACGCCTACACTTACGACCAGCGGAATCCGCAAACTGGCAGCCTCCTCCATGTGGCGTTTTACCAGTTCCATGGCACGCGCCACCTCGCTCTCCGGTGCCTCGAGCACGAGTTCGTCATGGACTTGCAGCAGCATCCGCGCACGCATCCGCTCCGCGCCGAGTGATGTGTGCAGCCGGACCATCGCGACCTTGATGAGGTCGGCCGCCGAGCCCTGCAACGGCGAGTTCGTCGCGGTGCGCTCGCCGAAGGCGCGGATGTTGAAGTTCCGGTCCTTCAGTTCGGGGATGTACCGGCGTCGGCCGAACAGTGTCTCGACGTACCCCTTCTCCCGCGCCTCCGCGATGGTTCGGTCGAGCCACGCCCGCACGCCTGAAAACCGCTCGAAATATTGGTGTATGAAAGTTTTCGCCTCGTCCTGAGTGATGCCGAGCTGGCGCGCGAGGGCGAACGGGCCTTGGCCGTAGATCGTGGCAAAGTTGATCGTCTTGGCCCGGGCCCGCATGTCGGTGGTTACATGCTCCTGCGGCACACCGAAAATCACCGCCGCCGTCTGGCGATGGATATCGCCGCCTTGCTCGAACGCTGCGACAAACGCCGGGTCGCCCGACAGGTGCGCCAGCAGCCGCAGCTCGATCTGCGAATAGTCGGCCACGAGCAGTCGGTAACCCGGTGGAGCAATGAACGCGGCTCGGATGGTCTCGCCGCGCTCGGTCCGGACGGGAATGTTCTGGAGGTTGGGGTCGGTGGAGGAGAGACGGCCGGTGGCGGCACCGACCTGATTGAAACTCGTATGAATGCGGCCGGTTTCCGGGTGAATGTAGCTGGGCAACGCGTCCACGTACGTGGACTTGAGCTTGGAGAGCTCGCGGTACTCGATCAACAGGCGCGGCACTTCGTGTCCCATCGCGGCCAACTGCTCCAACACGTCCACGTCCGTTGAAGGGCCGGTTTTGGTTTTCTTCAGGATCGGGAGCTGGAGTTTGGTAAACAGCACGGTGCGGAGCTGCGGTGTGGAATTGAGGTTGAACTCCGTGGCCGCGGCTTCGTAGAGGCGCCGCTCGATCGCGGCCAGCTCCACCGCGAATGCGCGCGACAACTCCCCGAGCCGCGCCCGGTCCACCAGCACTCCCGCCCACTCCATATCCGCCAGTACCGGAACCAGCGGCATCTCAACCGAGTCGAGCAACGGTTGCAGATGGTGGTCCGCCAGCTCAGGCGCGAGTGCCTCGTGCAGCCGCAACACCGTCTCGCTGTCGTCACAGCAGTATCGCGCGGCGCCGATGATCGGCACTTCAGCGAAGGCCCGCTCGGCGCGGCCGCGGCCGACGACATCGCTGTAGGTGCGTAACCGGATCCCGAGACGATCCCGTGCCAGCTCGTCGAGCGCGAAGGAACGCCGGCCGGGATCGAGCACAAAGGCCGCGAGCATCGAGTCATAGACAACACCAGCGAGCTCCACCCCCGCCCGGCGCAGCACCAGCCAGTCGTACTTCACGTGGTGCGCGGCCTTTCGCACCGCTCGATCCCCGAGCAAGTCCCGGAGCGGCGAGAGCGGCTCGCTCCCGAAGGGGGGCAGGTTGCGAGGTGGCAGCCCGCCCGCCAGAGGCCCTTCAGGCGCCACGTGAGCGAACGGCAGATACCACGACCGATCCGGTGCGATGGCGAGCGACAGCCCCACGAGCTCAGCGCGGAGCGGATCGAGCGACGAGGTCTCGGTGTCCAGTGCGACTAGCGGGGCGCGACGGCACTCCGCGAGCACCGCGGCGAGCCTGGCCGGGTCGTCGACGATCTCGGGAGCGCGCTCCGTGGGCGCCGCCATGACGACGGCATCGGCGGGGCCTGACGCAGCGGCCCCTGCCAGCGCTTCCAGTTTCGGGATGAGGGAGCGGAACTCGAGCTCGAGGAAGAGGCGCTCGAGCTGAGTCGTGTCCGCAGGCGAGACGCGAAATGCGGCGAGGTCGAGCGAGATCGGCACATTCCGTCGAATCGTGACCAGATCACGCGATAACAAGGCGTCGGCACCGTACTGCAACAGCGCCTCTCGCGCGCGTTTACCCTGAATCTCGGCTGCGTGCGCGAGGATCGCATCCAGGTCGCCGTACATGCGGAGCAGCTCCACCGCCGTCTTCTCCCCGATCCCTTTCACGCCGGGGATGTTGTCGGAGCTGTCACCCACTAGGGCGAGGTAATCGACCACCTGCGCGGGGGAGATTCCGAACCGCTCATTGGCGTTCGCCTCATCCACCCACTGTTCTTCCACGGCGGCGGGGCCACCGCGGCCAGGGTTGAGCAGGGCGATGCGAGGTCCGATGAGCTGGTAGAAGTCCTTGTCACCCGACACGATCACCGCTTGCAGTCCACCCTCAGCGGCCGCGCTGGCCAGCGTGCCGATGACGTCGTCCGCCTCGAATCCTTCTACGCCGAGCACCGGCACCCGGAACGCCGCGAGCAGCTCCTCGATTCGCTCTACCGACCGGTTGAATTCCTGCTGGAGCTCCTCACCGAGCTTTTCACGTGTGGCTTTGTAAGCCGGGTACTCACGGTGCCGAAACGACTCGCCCACGTCGTGCACCCAGGCGAGGTAGTCCGGCCGGTGCCGCTGTATCAGTCGGAGCAGGAAATTGGTGACGCCCCAGGCGGCGGACGTATTCTCTCCGCGTTGGGTGGTGAGGGGCCGCGCGATCATCGCAAAAAAGGCGCGGTAGATCAACGCGTAGCCATCGACGAGGAAGAGACGGTGCGCCGGGACGGCCGACATGGGAAGAGAAGATAACCCTGGCAAACGATCGCCCCGCCGGAGTACTCCGGCGGGGCGGGACCACCGAGCGGGAGCGCCGCGTCAGACGCGCATCACGTTCATCGCGTGGAGGCCTTTGTCACCGGTTTGGACCTCGAACTCCACGACCTGGCCCTCGGCGAGCGTCTTGAATCCGTCCATCTGGATCGCCGAGAAGTGCACGAACACATCCTCGCCGCCATCCTGCTCGATGAAGCCGTATCCCTTCGAGTCGTTGAACCACTTCACCTTTCCCCGTGCCATGCGATCCGCCTCCTGCAAAGTCCCACACGATTCGACGAGTCCCGCCTGCCATCCCCTCGGCCGGCCAAGCGGATTTACAAGAGGCAACGGGTTCGGAAACTTGTCAAGCAACGCCGAACAACCGGGTCGGTCGTGCGATCAGCGGCCGGCCGGGGCATACAGGGCCCGATACAGATCCCGGTTGCGCAACACCGCGCGCACGTAACCCCGTGTTTCCTGGAACGGGATCTGCTCGATGAATTGATCCGGGTCATCGGCCCCCGGCTTTGCCAGCCAACGGAGGACCGGGGCGGCGCCGGCGTTGTAGGCGGCGACGGCCACCTCCACGCGCCCGAATCGGCGCAGCAGGGCGGCGAGGTGGGAGGCCCCGAGGTGCAGGTTCAGATCAGGAAGCGTGAGCCATTCGGGGTACAGGGTGACGTCCAGCCCACGCGCGGCCTGCGCAGCGGTGCCCGGCATCAGTTGCGCCAACCCGCGCGCGCCCGCACGCGACAGCGCCTCGAGGTCGAATGTGCTCTCCTGCCGAACGATCGCCGCGAACAGCAAGGGATCCACCCCGAATTCGTGCGCCTCGGCTTCGAGCGCCATGCGGCGCGGCCACGGGTAGATCGCGCGCAGCACTCGGGCATCGTTCGGTGCGCGCGGGGAAGCTGCCCAGCCCAGCCGCACCGCCGCTGAACCCCAGCCACGCGCCGACAGTCCTTTGCTCCAACCGAGCAACTCGTCGAGGGATTGCGGCGTGCGCGCCAGCAATGCGCGAACCTCGAGCCCAGCCTCCGTGTCGAGTCCGGCCAGCAGCAGCGTGTCCAGGCGGGCGAGTCCCGAATCCGAAGCCGGCGTCCCCGCCAAACTGTCGGCCGCAATGGCGACGGGGGGCAGGCGGGCGACCCGCCGGGCATGCAGCCCGTAGTAGCCGAGCGAATCATCTCGAACGAGCGCACGCCACAGGGAATCGGCTGCCGCGCTGTCACCTCGCTCGCGCGCCAATCGCGCCAGCCAGTACCGCGCCGCAACCCGCTGGACTCCGCCCACCACGATCTCCGCTGCGTACTGCCGCTCGGCGCCGTCCAGTTGGCCGTGCTGCCGCTCGGCCGCCGCGAGCCGGAAGCGGGCCAACGACGATCGCGGATCGGCGGGATAGCGGCGAGTGAGCTCAACGAGCCAGCGATATGCCCCCGCTGAATCGCCGTGGTCAGCCAAGAAATCTCCAACCAGGTAGAGCGCCGTTGGCGCCGCACTATCGGCTGGGTAGGTCTCGGCGAAACTGGCGAGTGCCTCCGGTGCCCCCGGGTCGTTGAGGCGCACCAGTACCCGGGCGCGCCGGTACAACGCCAGCGCCGTCCGATTCGGATCTCGGCCGGCGGCGCGATAGGCCGCTTCCGCCTCGCGGTAGCGACCGGCGGCCGTCAACAACTCACCCGACAAGATCAATGTCGGCCCGCTCGAGTCTCCGGCGGCGAGCGCTCGCGCCACCTGATCGCGCGCCTCGGGAGCGGCCCCGTGCTTGCGGAGCACGCGCGCCAGCGCCACTCGCTCAGCGGGCACCCGGGGCGGCAATGGCCCGTGAGCCAGCGGCACGCCGCTCGCGGCTTCGTCGGTCTCAGGGGCGCGCGCGAATAACGCATACAGCTCGGCGCGGGCGCCAGCCAGGTCGTTGAGCGCGAGACCCAGCCGGACGCTCTGGATCGTCTTCCCCGCAGCCGCGAACGCTGCGCGCGCGGCGACCGAATCGCCGGCGGTGAGAAGCACCGCAGCGCGCGCGCTGGCCGCCTCGCGCGCAACGACGGGCGGCAAACCAACGAGCAGACGGAGCGCCGCCGCCGTGTCGCGCCGTACGCGAGCCTCGCGCAACCGCAGCCACGGCTCGATCGCCGCTAGTCCGCTCGCGCGGGCGATAGCGAAGTAGCGGGCGGCGCTGTCGGGCTGTCCAGCTGCCTCGAACGCCCGCGCGGCTCGCACCGCGAGCAGCGCGGAGCGAGCTCCCCGCGTTCGATCCCGCGCCGCCGCATACCGTCCCGCCGACGCGGCCGGCCGCCCGAGCCGCCATTCCGCCTCGCCCAACACTGCCAACGCTTCGCCGTCCGCATAGTCTTCGACCCATGGCTGCCCGACCAGCAGACTCCGGGCCCGGTCATAGCGACGGGCCTGCAACTCGGCCTGCGCGCCCTGCAGAATGAACGCCGGGTTTTGTCGCGGCGCGCGCGCCCCGGCATCGAGCAACGTCTCCGCCGCATGCCAAGGACGGCCGGCCAGCCAGAGGGACTCGGCGCGTTGGGAGAAGTTCAGAGCGGACTGTGCGGAGACGACAAACGGCCAGCACCCGACGAGCACCCCGAATGTGGCCCGCCGCATCACTGCGCGCGACGCACGCGAGCGAGAACTTGCTGGTAGTCCGCCCGGGAACCCGGAGTAAGATCGAAGCGACCGAAACCGGTTAGATCCTGAAACAGCAGCACTAAGCGCAGCGTGTTGTAGGTCCATCGAATCCCTTGCGCCGAATTGCGCGACACCGCGCTGCTCGAGAAGTCGAGCACCTCGTCGGGCTCGCCGAGCGTGACGTAGACCGCGCCACGGTCGGTCAACCACCCCGGACGCCCTGATTCCTGGAAGCGGAGATTGGCGGTCTGTATACGACGGAGGTACGCATCCACCGCCTCGTTCTCGGGAGTGACCGGCACCGGATCGGTCGCCGACCAGAACTCGCGCCACGCCAGAGCTCGTTGCTCTGGCGGTGCGTCTCGCAGCTTCGTCACCAGGTCCTGCCGGTCGAAATAGCGCAGCAGGCTCACCATCTCGGTGTAATTGGTGATCACCCACTGACTCGAGAAACTCACCAGGAACGAGGTCCGAATCTGCGCGGCGCTGCCGACCGTCTCGAGTCGCAGTTCCTCCTCACCCACCGGCAACATGGTGGCCGCGAGCTTCACCGTCCCGCGCGCGAGCCCCTGCCCATCCTCAAGGGTAACCGTATCGCGCCACAGCTCGTTCTCGCTCAGGTCGACTGCCACTACCGCAAGCCGCGTGCCGGTAGGGAGGCCGTATCCTTCTACATAAAAGCGCAGTGTGTCCGCGCCGTACGGCAGTGTCGCCCGGGGGTTTGCGAGCAGGCGCGGCCGCTCGCTGCGGGCATCGCGTCCGGTCCCTTCGTAGTAGGGGATCGGGGTGCCAAGGGCCGGACCGGTGAAGCGCGGCACCGTATCCATCCGGTCGCGTCGCGCGAACGCCGGGCTGTGGCGGTCGCGGATCATGACGCTCGTGGTGTACGGCCCGGGCGGCAGGGTGAGGAAGCCCTGGAACAGGATGCTCTCGTCGGCCCGAAGCGTTTCCTGAAAGTTGCGTACGCGAACCGTTTGGTCGCTGGCCAGCTGCACTGGGGGCGACGAATCGGAGCGGAAGGACATTTCGACGTGGTACTCCGCGACAAACTCGTTTCCATCGCGCCGGAAGGTGAGCGAATGACTGGCCATCGAGAGCGCGAACAGGACGAGTGTGGAATCCGGTGTGGGACCGGCCAAATACCGCACCGCCGCTACTGCTGGGAGGGGGGCGCCCGTGACAAAGAATCCCATGCGCTGGTAAATGGTGGCGGCGTCGAACAGCCGCGCTACCTCCACCCCGGGCTGCGGGCGGTCCGCAGTGCCGACTCGTTGCCAGGAACCGCACCCGAAGATCGAGTAGACCAACATCAGGCCAAGGACGGCGCGTGGCATCACTTGCTGAACCTCAAATCCCGACGTTAGTTTCGCCCGATCCCATGGCCAGTGAGAATCTCGCCGGTCGGACAATCGCCGGCTATCGCCTCCTCGAGCGCGTGGGTGAGGGGGGCACGGCGGAAGTGTACCGCGCCGAGCACCCTGATCACGGCCCAACTGCGTTCAAGGTATTGCGCGCCCGTCTCCGGGGCGACCCCACGGCGGTGAAGCGGTTCTTGCGCGAAGCCAGTTACGGCGCGCGCGTCCGCCACCCCGGAGTGGTCCGTACCTACGACTATGGCGAGGCGGACGGCTTGTACTACCTGGCCCTCGAGTGGGCCACTGGGCAACCCCTCGCGGATTTCTTACACCAGAGTGGACCGCTCGCTCCTGCAACGGGCGTTCACATCGTGACCCAGCTGGCCGCGGGCCTGGCTGCGGCACATCAGGTTGGGATCATTCACCGCGATTTGAAGCCAGAGAACATCATATACGACGCCGCCACCCAGACGGCCAAACTGCTGGACTTCGGAATTGCCCGGGATGCCGAACTGCCGCCCGAGGAACGACTGACGCGCACCGGATTCTTCGTGGGCACATTGCAGTACGTGGCGCCCGAGGCATTGTCGGGAGAATTGGTGGACACGCGCGCCGACATCTACAGCTTGGCCACGATCACGTACTACATGCTCACCAGCCACCATCCCTTCAGTGGACGCAGCCCGCGTGAGCTATTCCAGCAACTGCTCAAGGAAGCCCCGGTACCACTTAGCCAAGCGGCCCCGGGGCGTCGGTTCCCTCCGGGACTGGAAGCGGCGGTGATGCGGGGGTTGGCGCGCGACCCAGCCCAACGTCACCCAACCGTCACCGCATTCGCCGAGGACGTGGCAGCCGGTGCCGCAGCCGGCGGCGATGCCGCGCCTGCGGCCGGTCTGTTTGGGGCGTTCCGCAAGTTCATGGGGGGGAAACAGGAGGAGTAGTAGTAGTGACTACTACCATTGCCCAGGCCCGGGCGCGCCTGATCGAATTGCTGCGAGAGCGCTCGGTGATCCGTGGGGACTTTGTGCTCGCCTCCGGGAAACGCTCTACCTACTACATAGACGCCCGGCGCACCACAATGTCGGGGGAAGGCCAGGCGCTGATCGGCCCGCTTGGCCTTGCGGCCCTGGAAGCGCGTGGCTGGACGCCACGGGCCGTTGGAGGCCTCACCCTTGGGGCCGATCCAGTCGCGTACGCCATCGTGCATTCCGCCAGCCTGTCCGGGGACTCCCTCAATGCCTTCACCGTGCGCAAGGAAGCGAAATCCCACGGCACGGGGCGCCGCATCGAAGGGTGCTTCGACCCGGGCGACGGGGTCGTCATCATCGAGGACGTGATCACCACGGGCCGCTCCACGCTCGCCGCGATTGCCGCCGTGCACGCTGCCGGCGGGCGCGTGCAGGGCGTGCTCGCAGTGGTCGATCGTGAGGAAGGCGGACGTCGCGAAGTAGAGGCGGCCGGCATCCCTGTCGCCGTGCTCGTGTCTGTTTCGGATCTCGGCGTGTAGTGGCGCCCGTGGCAGGACTTTTTGCGGTAGCATTCGGCTGTCTCTCACCCAGGTCACATCGGGCTATCGAGCAGGCATGACAGGGTTTGAACCGCTTCCCCAACCGAAGAGCGCCGTCGCCCAGCAGCCCGGCTCGATTGCCGCGCGAATGCGCGGCTGGACGGATGACGCCACCGGAGTGGAGCAGCGGCTCAAGGACCTCGAGACCTTTTCGCGCAGCCACCAGCGCCGCTGGGTGTTGATCGCCGTCGGGGCGGTGCTCGCCCTGGTGGGCCGGCTCGGGGGCAGCGTGCCCACGGCATCGGGCACGATCGTGCTTGTCTCGGGAGGGGTCGCCGCGTTGAACGTCCTCGTGGGAATGATCCACGAGCGCGGCTGGTACCGTTGGTGGCTGGTTTATGCGTTCGCCTTGCTCGATGTGTTCTATGTCGCCGTGCTAGTGGTGTGGTTCGGCCATGGGGGCCTGGTCGCTGCGTTCTTCATCGCGGTGTTGCCGTACGCCTTCGACCAGGCGCGTGGGGTGGGTGATTTCCTGGTACTAGTGGCTTCGCTGACCTACCTCGCGGCGAGCCATATCCACGGCGTGCTCTACCCCGGCACCCCCGGCCTCGACGCTGGGGCGTTCATCGAAACCGTCGTCTTCATTCTCGTGGCCGTCGGACTGAACCGGATTCCCGCCACCTTGATCGAGCGAATCCGGCATGCCCGAAGCGTCATGGGCGAGGCCGAGCAAGGCTACCTTGCCGTCCGAGCACCTGCCACCGAATCCGACGAGCTGGGATTTCTCGAAAAGAGCTTCAACCGAATGCTGGACGAGATCGGCGCGACCATCTCCACGGTCCAACGTGAGGCCGACGAAGTGGCGGCGTTTGCCGAAGAGTTGGCGGCGTCCGCCCAACAGCTGCACTCAACTTCGGAGGCGGTGACGCTGACGGCGCAGGATCTGTCCGAAGGCCTCGGCCGACAGCGCGAGCTTGCCGAATCAGCGCGCGGGGAGAGCGCCAAGGCCGCGGATCAGGCCGGCGCGCTTCGTACCCGTGCCGAGATGATGCAAGTGGACGCGCGCCGCCTTGTATCGGCCGCCGAGCGCGGCCGTGAGCGCGTCGCGCGAGCGAGCCAAACGCTTCGCACGGTAGGGGAGGAGGTCCGGGCGACCGCGGCGACGGTGGCGAGCCTGTCCGGCATGTCGGATCGCATCGGCGGGTTCGCCCAGGCGATCGCCCGCATCGCACGTCAGACGCACCTGCTCGCGCTCAATGCGGCGATCGAGGCCGCGCGAGCCGAAGAACACGGAGAGGGCTTCGCTGTCGTCGCGGACGAAGTTCGCACCCTGGCCGCCCAGGCCGCCCGTTCAGCGCGTGAGGTGGCCGAATTGGTGACCGAGCTGCGCGTCGGCATCGATGCCGCAGCGCGGGCGATGCAGACCGGTGAATCGCAAGTGCGCGATATCGGTGCGGTGGCCGCCGAGGCGGACGGTGCGCTGCTCGAACTACACCAGGGCGTGCAGTTGATCGGTGACCTCGTCAACGCCACCGCGGACGTGTCGCGCAGCCAGGCGAGCCGGCTCGCCGAGTTGGCGCAAGCGTTGCAGCAGGTCGCCGCGATCTCGAAAAGCTCGTCGGAGAACGCCGACAGCGCGGCGTCGTCTACTCGCTCCCAGATCAGCTCGATGAGCGACCTGACGGCCACCTCGCAGCAGCTCGCTCAACTGGCGGAACGGCTGCGGGCCAGCATCGCGCGCTTCTCTGTGCTGCGGCGCGAACAGGCCACTGCCGAGCACCGCGCCGTCACCGCCGAGCACCGCGTCTCGCGTCCGGTACCCGTCACCGGTTCCTGAAGAGACGGGAGTCACCCCGTCCGGAAAACGGTCACGGCGTCCGATCCTTGGTCCCCGACACCAGCGTTGAGGGGGCGGAACGCGCGGAACGTTTCCCGGTACGGGGTGATGAGCAGGTCCACGTAGCGCGCCAGCGCTACGTCGAAAGGGAAGCGACGGCGATACTCGCCCGCGGTGACGCCGAGCATCGCCTTGAGATGGCGACTGAGGCTCTGGGGCGAGGAGAAGTCGAGCCGGTACGCCACGTCGGACACCGACAGGCCCGGATTCCGAAACAGGTACGCCGCGTGGACCAGCCGCATCGCCGCGAGATAGGTTTTCGGCGAGGGGAGCACGGCTCGCAGAAAACGCGACATCAGCGTACTCGGCCGCACGCGCAAATGCCGCGCCAGCGCTCGGACGGTGCGAATCACCGGCGCGAGACGGGTGAGGGCTTCGAAGAACAAGCGCGCGTCTTCCGGGACGTCGTCTCCGAGCGCCGGGATCAGCCGATGGAGGATGCGGGCGGCGACCGGCGACGCAGGGTGCCCCACGAGCTCCCGCAACCGGCGCCAGCCGCCTGGTTCAGTGCAGTCGACAGCAGCGCGTACGCCGCTCGCACCCAGACGCAACAACGTCTCCGTGGCGTGCCGGTCGTGACGCGAGACCAGCGCCACCGCAGGAATAGCCGGAAATTCCCGAACCAGGCGCTCCACCGCCGGCAGTTCCTCGCCGCCGCAGCGATGCACCGACAAGACCACGGCATCCACCCGCCGCCGCCGCGCCGCGGTGAGCAGCTCGCGGCCTGAGTCGGCATGCACCGACACGAAGCAACCGTCCCCTACGGCTTCGATGCGATGCCGTTCAGCCGGCGGCAGCAGCGTGCAGATGGTGACCATGTGGGGGACAGCATACACCGTGGCGTTCAACCGCCGGTCAAGCTGCCCGCGCCCCAGGGGACGCGGTGCCCGGGGAGTGCGCGCGAGGTCAAGTCCTCGTCAACCGTGCCGCCGGTTCCGAGACAACCATCGTCGTGAAGGGCTTGTGAAGAAAAATGATCAGACGGTGAGTGATTCTGATCCTGGTGGCCTTCAGGCGTCCCGGCGATGGCCTAGCAATTCCAAATACACGACCCAGTCCCGTTCGTTGAAGCACACGAAGCGGACGAGTTCGACGCTGGTCGGGCGCGCGAGCACCTCGCCTACCGTGTCGACCGCGATCCGCGCCGCACGCTCCATGGGGTAGCAGTACGCCCCTGTGCTGATGGATGGGAAGGCGATCGAGCGCACGCCGTGCTCCGTCGCGAGCCGCAGCGAGTTCTCGTAACACCCGCGCAACAATTCTGGCTCGCCCTGCCTCCCGCCGCTCCACACCGGTCCGACGGCGTGAATCACGAATCGGGCGGGTAACCGGAAGCCGGGAGTGATCCGCGCCTCACCGGTGGGACAGCCGCCCAGAACGCGGCATGCATCGAGCAGCTCTGGACCGGCCGCGCGGTGGATCGCCCCGTCCACCCCTCCACCACCCAACAGCGTCTCGTTCGCAGCATTGACGATCGCTTCGACCGGCTGGGTGGTGATATCTCCCTGAACGGCCTCGACGCGCGTCACGGTGCCGCGTCGCGTGCGAATTCCCCCAGACCGGGCCAGCGAAGATGTCCTACGCTGCCCTCCGCATTCAGGCCGAACGTGATACGGTCCGATCCTTGTTCGGGGTCGCGCCACTTGGCCTGGAACGTGTCGAAATGCCAGTGGGCCAAGTCGCCCGTATAGAACGGTCCGAACCGCATGACCAACGCGCCACGCTCGGTGGCGACCACCACCGCGCCGTACATCTCGTGACGATATGTCCCCGCATAGGCCGAGAGTGGCAGGCTCGGCTGGGTGCGAACGATGCGCGCCTGCTCCTGCTTCGCCTGTTCGAGACTGTCGCGGGTCATTTGCCGGTCGCGGACGCGACGCAGCTCGACGCTCCAGTCGCCTGTGGCACCGCCCAGATGGGCGTCCACTACTTGGAGGAACAACGCGTTCGTGAGGGCGCGACCCGGCTCACCGCCGTTCGTCAACACGACGACACCAAGGCGCTCTTCGGGGACGAGGCCAACCAGCGCTCGAAACCCGTCGATCGCCCCGCCATGCGCGACGAGTTTTCGGCCGCGATAATCGGACACGTTCCATCCGAGGCCGTACGCCTGGAAATGCGTCGACGGGCGCAAACGCTCGATGAGCGTATCGAGTGGGATCAGCATTTGCGGTGCGTGCATTTCCTTCATGCTGCCCGCCGACACCAGCCGACGCCCGCCATACAAGCCGCCGCCCAGTTGCAGTCGCATCCATTGGGCCATGTCCCGCACGTTCGAATTGATCGCGCCCGCCGGCCCGATGTTGTCGATATTGCGCCAACGAACCGGACGCTCGCGTCCTTCGATTCGCTCGTGCGGGGTCGCGAGGTCGCCCGTCGTGTCGAGCGCGGCGACGCTGGTACCGGTCGCGGTCATGCCCAGCGGCTCGAAGATCCGTTGCCGCACGAAGTCGTCCCACTGCATTCCCGTCACGGCCGGCACGACTTCACCGGCCGCCAGGAACATGATGTTCTGGTAGCCGTAGTGGCTGCGGAGACTCCAGCTCGGCTTGAGGAAGCGGACGCGACGCAGGACTTCGGCGCGATCGTACGGCGTGGCGTACCACAGCGCGTCACCGCGCATCAACCCACTGCGGTGGGTCAGCAAATCCCGGAGGGTGAGCTCACGCGTGACGTAGGGATCGGCGAGCTCGAATCCTTTGAGGTAGCGCGTCACCGGCTCGTCCCAGGATACCTGCCCCGAATCCACCAGCATCGCGAGCGCCGCCGCCGTAAACGCTTTGGTACAGGATCCGATCGCGAAGATCGTATTCGGCGTGACACGCGCGGTGTCCCCTAACCGCCGCACGCCGAACCCCCGGGCGTAGACCACCGAATCGTCCCGCACCACTGCGATCGCCAATCCGGGGATTCCCCAGCGCTGCACCGCCTCGGCCACGTATGCGTCGAATCCGCGCAACGGAGCAGGGAGTTGCGCCGTCAGCGGAGCGGGCATGAGCGCGCCGACCAGAGCGAGACGGAGCATGGAGCCGGTCATCGACAAACCTCCCGGAGGTGCGGGTGTCGCCAAGCTACCTTTCGCGCGGCGCGCGGCAACGGCATCTTAGGCGGCCACTATGGAGAGCAACGATGTCGCGCCGGGACCTGATTGAACGGGTGCGCAAGGCGCTGGGAGACCGCTACGAAGTCATCACGGCGGTAGGCCGGGGCGGCAACGCCTCGATTTTCGGCGCGTTCGACCGCGCGGGGAACCGCGTGGCCATCAAGGTCCTGCACCCTGAGCTGGCCGTTTCGGTCGCGGCCGATCGATTCCTGCGCGAAATCCGCTACGCCGCGAAGTTGCACAACCCGCATATCGCTCCGTTGCTGGACAGCGGGGAGACCGACTATCTCCTTTGGTTCGTCATGCCTTACGTGCCGGGGGAGTCGCTGCGCAGCGCGCTGCAGCGCGAGCGGCGGCTTGGGATCGAGCTGGCCGCGCGAACCGCGTGCGAAATCCTCGAAGCCTTGGCGCATGCTCATGCGCAAGGGTTCGCCCACCGGGACATCAAACCCGACAACATCGTGCTCTCCGCCGAAGGGGCGGTGTTGGTAGACTTCGGTATCGCGCGCGCGATCGCTCAGTCGGGTGAGGATCGCGTGACCCGTAGCGGCTTCGCCGTTGGAACGGAAGAGTACATGAGCCCCGAACAGGCTGCCGGCGGGGATGAGGTGGACGGACGCACCGACTTGTATTCCCTCGGGATCGTGTTGTTCGAGGCCGTCGCAGGCCGGCCGCCGTTCTCAGGCCCGAGCCCCGCCACCGTCATCGACATGCAGCAGCACCACGACCCGCCCGACCTCCACGGCCTCCGACCCGACACACCCCCGGAGCTCGCAGCGGTGGTCGCCCGCGCCCTCAAGAAGCGACCAGCCGATCGGTGGCAAACCGCCGCTGAGATGCGCCTCGCCTTGTTGCCGTACACTCTCGCAGCCGGATGACCGATCGGCTGTTCGACCGGTTGTCGGGCGCGCTGGCAGGGCGCAACACCCTCGAGCGGGAGCTGGGCCCATCGCGACATCAAGCCCGTTGCCTCTGGGCGATGGTGACTGTCGCCCTCCTTGCTGGCTGTCAACCCCAGGCGCGCCGTCTGCTGTTATTGGACGAAGCGCTCACGTACGGACCGGAACTTGAGGCTACCGCGCGTCCGTGGCAGCGCGCCGGCTATTCGGTCGAGTACCGCCGGTACTATCCCCACCTCACGCGTGACGATCTCCATCGGTACCGTGTGGTCATGGTCCTCGGGGGCCACCGCCCCGCGTCGGCCACTGACGCCCTCGACGTGGGAGACCTCGCGATCCTGACCGAGTGGACGCTGCGAGGCGGCGTGGTCGTGCTCGGCTACTCACCCGGTGACAGCGGCACCTTCGACCGGTGGCTGATGAATCGCTGGCTCGCTTGGAGCGGCGCGGGCATTTCGATTGGCGATTTCCAGCAACCGGATGGCGCCGCCGGGGCGCCGCCGCAGGCGCGGGCAGTCCTTACCTCTGGACTGCGTGGTACCGGGTTCGGCGCCTTTCCCGCCGGCACCACGGACCCGTTGCTCGTCACCGACGAGGCGCAGGTGATCGCGCGCACGGGGGAGGGCGCGCTCGCGCGGCCGCCCGAAACCGATGGTGCCCTGCCTGCCGACGCCGCGATCGTAGCCGCCAGTCGGGTCGCCGACGGCCTCGTGATCGTGGTGTCCCGCCCCGTGCTCGACGCCCTGGGACGGGGCGCCACGTTGGACCAGTCGACCAACGCTCCCTCCGCGCCGGCCGGTACGCAGGCGTTCCTGGTCGCCCTGGCGCGCTGGACCCGGCGTCCCGCGGAATGGGCCCGCATCCCGACCGCTGGACCGCGCGTCCCGCTGCGGCTTGCCGGTGGCCCACTCCCGGTCATTCGTCGCTCACCACGCGAACGACCGCCCGAAGGAGTGACAGTGGAGCGCCTCGCACGGCGTCGCACGCCGGCGCCGCGACAGCCGGCCACCAGCGTGCCGACTTGGATCACTCGACAGGGTGTCCGAGGCTTGCAGGCGGATTTCCCCGCGCTGTCGCCGGCGACGCCCGGCCTCGCGCGGCTCGCCGCGCTCGATTCGCTGGCGACCCTGCTCGACATTGGGGCGTTCAACGCGCTCATAACCGATGCCCACGTCGCGCCGCTCGCTGACTCGACGCGCGGGCAACGCTGGGAGCGGGACGCGCTCCGCGATGCCTGGCGGCAAGTCACCGAGCGATTGCAGCCCACGAGTGTGCGCTGGATACCGCTCGTCTTGCCCCGCGGGCTCCGGACACCAACCGACAGCACTGCCGCTCCGGTCGAGGACTGTGCGATGGACCCGGCGTTGTGGACCCGACTTACGTCGGGCGCGCGCGTCCTTGCCAGGCTCGCCGCACGGCACATCGACCTCATCCCCGCCATCGGGTTCGGGCTCGACGAAACCACACGCAGGTGGAGCGGCCCCGCGTTCTGCGACGCGACCTGGGAGGCCGGCCTGGGCGCACTGGCTCGCAACTCCATTGTGTCGCGCCAGCGGGTGGCGCGTCTCACCGCCGTGCCCCTCGCGGCCCGGTACGATTCGCTGCTCGACGGCGGACTGCTCGCCGCCTACGACTCGGCCGTCACGCAGGTAGTCGTGCAGCGAGCCGCGGCGTTGCGCGCGGACCTGAGCCGCATTCGCCGAACCTTGCTGTTCGCCATCGTGCTGGATCGGTCGCCCACCGATTGGTTCACGCGAAGCCTGGTACGAGGCTTGTCCACTCCCGGCACGCCGGTCGTCCTGCTTTCGCCCGATCGCCGCGCGCGTGAGATGCTCGAAGCCATGGGCGAAGTCAACCTGGTGCACGCAATACGCCTGGATCCAGACGTGCTGCTGTCAGGCGGCGAGGGCGGGCTCAGCCACGCTGTATTCAACGATCAGGATGGGTTCTGGCTCGGGCCTGCCGAGTCGCTTTTTGCGGGGCCAAGCGACAGCCTGGCCCGCCAGGCGCGCCGATTGACCAAGGAGCGTTGAGCGCGCCTTCCCACGCGACCCGCCCCCCCCTACCTTACGGCCGGGGAGAGGTGGGGTGCGATGGTCGCGGCGTGCCAGGTGAAACGGTGCGTCGAGGAAAGTCCGAGCTCCACAGGGCAGACTGCCAGGTAACGCCTGGGCGCCGCAAGGCGACGGACAGGGCCACAGAAAACAGACCGCCCGGTTCTTTCGGGTAAGGGTGAAATGGTGGGGTAAGAGCCCACCGCGCGGCCGGTAACGGACCGCGGCTCGGTAACCCCCAGTCGGAGCAAGGCCAAATAGGCAGCGAGACCCTGCCCGGGTCGTTCGAGCTGCGGGTAGGCCGCACGAGGTGGCTGGTGACAGCCATCCCAGAGAGATGACCATCTGGCCGCCTTTGGCGGTCAAACAGAACTCGGCTTATGGCCCCACCTGTCTCCACCTCATGACCGGCAAGCCGTACCCTGCGCACTGGGAGCGCGTTGCCGACCTACGCGTCTTCCGGACCACCACCGCTGAATGGGAGAAGCTCATCGCCTGGCGCACCGACATGGGAAAGCGCGGTTGGAAGCTGCTGCGCGTGTCCCACGACGGTCCGGAGTTGGTAGCCGTGTTCGGTCGCACCAAGGCCGACCGATCCAAAACCTGAGGAGATTCGAGCCCGCCATGACGCGATACTTGCTGCTGTTGTCGACCGCCGGTTTTGCCGCCGCCTGTTCCGGCGGGTACTCGACCCCCGGCACCGGAGCCGCGCCGACGCCTGCCGCTCCCGGCGCGGTGGCCCCTGCGCCAACCACCAAGGCGTTGCAACTCGTACCCGGCACGATGCGCTACCTCGTACACCAGGACGTCCACATTCAGCAGGAGTACACAGGCCTGCCGCCCACGATCGACCTGCGTTATGGGCTGTACTTGACCGCCGCGATCGCCGCCCCAACTGACAGCCTCGGGTTCCCGACGACCTTCACCGTGGACTCGATCAAGGTAGACTCGGGGATCCAGATTCCACCGCAGATCAACCTGTCAGCCGCGAGAGGGTACCGGGTGACCGGCCGCCTCTCGACAACGGGAGAATTCACGAACCCCGTCTCCTCGGACACCGGCGCGGCGGCGAGCCTGGGGAATCTCCTCCCGCGTTTCCGCAGTTTCTTCCCGCGCCTGCCGGCAGGCGGTGTGCGGCCCGGCGACACCTGGACCGATTCGTCCACCGCCACGGACTCCCCGGGCGGCACGACGATCACGAGTCGGTCATTGAATCACCGGACCGCGACGACGTGGGAAGACCGCGGCGGCACTCGCGCCCTGCGCCTCGAAGGCACCGGGACCTATCAATTCAGCGGTGCCGGGGAGCAGGGGGGCGCGCCGTTCACGATTGAGGGGAGTGGGGCCGGGACCGGGTGGCAGTTGCTCGCGATCGACGGCCGCTACCTGGGCGGCGAGGCACGCGATTCGACCATGCTGACCATCGAGCTGCCGATGCAGGGCATTACGATCCCGCGCCGTCAGATCGCTCGCACGACCGTCACCGCGCTGCCGAGGTGAGACGGCCCGGCCGGCGCTTCACAGTGCTTGGACTGGTAGGCGTCGTGCTGAGCGTGACCCCGGCAGCCGCACAGGTGTCCGCGAACCGCAGCACGGCCTATCTCGTCCCGACGGACGTGACCGACGCGCGCAGCTTGTGGGTGAACCCCGCTGGGCCTGCGGTGCACCGCGAGGCATCCGTGATGCTCGATCTCACGGTCCTCCAGCCGGGGGCTCGCGGGCGCCTGGGCCAAGTCACCGCTGGTATCAGCTCGCACGGGATCTCGGTTGGTTACCAGCGCGACAATTTCCCCAATGGCATTCATGGCCACACGTATCGTCTGGGGCTCGCCGGCGCGTCGGGTGGCTTCGCCGCCGGTGTGGCGCTCGCTTTCTACCGCGGGGCCACCGGCGGCACGGGTTGGGACGTCGGCGTGCGTTACGACTGGACGCCGCTGATCACGCTGGGCGGCGTGATCGAAAACATCGGCCGGCCAACGGTTCGGGGAGTGTCGCGCGAGGTGACGATGGTGCCCGCGGTCACCGTGCGACCCCTTACCGGACTCCTTGCTCTCTCAGCGCAAGGGGCGTTCACGTCCGCTGCGACACTAGGGTACGGATTCCAAGCGAGCTTCCAATTGCCGAGTCGGCATGGCCTCGCGTTCGTCGCGCGGATGGACACCGACCGATCGTGGCGGCGCAGCGCCTTGACGGTTGGGCTCTCGCTGGGCCGAAACGATCGAGTTGGGGTGGTCGGGTCGACACCGGGCGATTTCTCCCGAATCGACACCGCGAGCCTGTACGGCGTTTCGAGCCGGACCGCCGGTCGCTAGCGCCGGATCCGCAGCGACCCCTCTCCCGGGAGTTGCCGTTCCACTTGCAGGCCGTTGCCCGTTGTCGAGTCCTCCGGGAGTAACCGGGCCACATGCTGCGACAACGCCCACGCTCCGCGTGGTGACATCTCCGGGTACACGGTGTCCCGGCGCCCGCCGTTCAGCGTGAGGATGTATCGCAGGTCGAGTCCCGCGCTCCAGTGCACGTCGAACGAATACGCGACACTGTCCCGCTCATAGCCGCGCGCGGCGTGCGGGGTGACGATGGCGACGCGCCGCTGCGACACCACGAACAGGATTGAGTCGCCGTGGTCACCGGGCTGAAACGCGAGCTGGATGGTATCGCCCGGTTCCAGCATGCGGCGCGCAATCAGCACCTGGGCGAGGCTGTCGGGAACGGCCGCCCCCCTGGCGACCTGCGCCGGCTCGCTGAGCGCATACCAGAACACCGCCACGGCACCGGCCACGAACGCGATCACGGCGAGGCAGCCGGCCGCGCCGATTCCCACCAACGATTTGAACGCCAGGCGCAAGAGCTGCCGGCGGCGTGGTTGCACCCGGTCGCGTGCGGCAGTGGGAAGCGCGCCCACCAACGCGCGGCTCACGTCGCCGGCGGTCTGGTATCGGTCCGCTGGGTCCTTGGCGAGCGTCCGTTCGAGGAGGGCGGCGAGCTCCGGCGTGATGTCGGGTCGGGCCCGACGGATGTCGGGTGGGATCGCCGTGAGCTGTTGGGCGATGATCTTCGCCGAGGAATCCCCGTCGAACGGGGGCCCTCCCGTGAGCATCTGATAGAGCACGATGCCGAGCGAGTAAATGTCCGAGCGTCCGTCTACCTCGTCGCCCGCCGCCTGCTCGGGGCTCATGTATTGCGGGGTGCCGATAATCATCCCTTCCGTGGTGAGCTGGGCGGCGGTCGCGGCCTGGGCGGCCTTCGCAATACCGAAATCGGTGACCAACACGTGGCCGCGCTTGTCCAGCAGGATGTTGTCGGGCTTCACGTCGCGGTGGACGATGCTCTCGGTGTGGGCGTAGGCGAGGGCATCGGCAACGGCGCGGGCTACCCGTGCGGCGTCCCCGATCGAGAGCCGTTTGTTGGCGCCGAGGAGTTGGCGCAGACTGGGACCGTCCACGCACCGCATCACGATGTACAGCAGGTCCCCCGTCTGCCCCACCTCGTAGATCGGGACGATATTGGGATGCTCGAGCCGCGCGATGGTCTGCGCTTCGCGGACGAAGCGCTCTGCGAGCGTGGGCGAGGGCGCGCCAGCCGAGTCCATCACTTTCACGGCTACATCGCGGTTCAGCGCATGGTCCCGGACGCGGAACACGACCGCGAAGCCGCCTTGCCCCAGCAGCGGCCCGACCGTGAACTGTTTCCCCAGCGCGTGTTGCAGGCGCTGCTGCAGCGCGGCGGTATCCATACCGGGCGAAAACCTAGGAACGGGTGGTGGGAGGCGCCAGGGATCCCCTAGCCAATGGGCACGCCGCTCGTGAGCTTGTCAACAAACCAATCGCGGCCGCCAAGGCCTGAGGATCACGCATGGTCATAGGAAAAAAGCGCAGGGCGGTCGGCCGCGCCGCGTCATGGCTCGCGCTCCTGGCGGGTGGCTGGCTGTTCGGTGCGTGGCCACCGCCGGTGTGGTGGCGTACACACTGGCCGAATCAGTCGGCGATGATGCGGCTGAGAGGCACAGACGTTGGCTATCGCCCGACCACTCTCGACGACGTTCCGGCGGTGTTGCGGCGCATGGTAGTGATCGGGGAGGATTCGCGGTTTCAGACACACCACGGTCTCGACTTGGAAGAGATCCGGGATGCCCTGGGACTGGACCGTGGTGCCGGCGTCGGCAAAATGGTGCGCACGATCTGGAGCCGGCGCGATCGACTGCGCGGCGCGAGTACCATCACGCAACAACTGGCGAAGAATCTCTATCTGTCTCCTTCGCGCAATCCGCTGCGGAAGGTGAAGGAGGCAGTGACGGCGGTACGCCTCGAGCTCGCGTTACCCAAGGACCGGATCCTCGAGTTGTACTGCAGCCTCGTCGAGCTTGGACCTGATGTGTGGGGGGTCTCCGCCGCCAGCGAGCACTACTTCAACACGTCACCGGCCAACCTCACGGAAGCCCAGGCCGCGGCGCTCGCCGCGACGCTCCCGTTTCCACTCAGATCCAACCCCGCCTACCGCTCCGGCCGGATGCTGCACCGCCGCGATCTCATTCTCGCGCGCTATCACGGGGTGGACGTGTACATCCCGCCTGAGGAAGAGTTTGATAGCATACCCGTTCCCCAGTTCTTGCCGCCGATCGTGCCGCCGGCGCTCGACAGTCTGATCCAGGACACCCTCACGATCCCGTTGCCCCTTCCGGACACGGCGGCGACTCCCGCCCCCGATAGCGTGCGCGATACGACGCGCGACACGACAAAGGGGCCGCGGCCTTAGTCCACCAGGCGCAGCGGCATGACGAGGGCCAGGTAACTCGCCGGATCGTCCCAACCCACCGGCTCGATCGTGGCCGCCCGTTCCGGCGCTTTGAACGTAAAGCGCACCTCGTCGGTGGGCATGTACTTCAGGATCTCGAGCAGGTACGTCGCGTTGAAGCCGATCTCGAGCGCCTCGCCTTCGTAGGTAACGGCAAGTTCGTCCTGCGCTTCGCCGAGGTCCGGTGTCTGCACCGAAAACTTCACCAACCCTCCTGAGAAGCCGAGGCGGATGCGGTGCGTCTGGTCGCTCGCCACCACGCTCATGCGCCGCAGCGCGCCACTGATCGCGGCCTTGTCCACCGTGGCGGACTTGTCGTTTTCACGCGGAATGACCTGCTCGTAGTTCGGGTACGGCCCCTCGATGAGACGCGAGTAGACCAGCTTGCCGCCGGCGCGGAAGCCGATGTGGTTGTCGCTCTTGGCGACCTCCAGCGCGTCTTCGGGTCCGAACAACCGACGGATCTGCTCCAGCGCTTTGGGCGGCACGATCAAATCAGCCGTCGAGCCGCCGCTGGCCGGGACGTCCATCTTGGCCAGACGGTGGCCATTGGTCGCGACCATCCGCATGCGATCGGGCCGCAACTCCCACAGGACACCATTCAGGATCGGACGACTTTCCTCCGTCGAGGCGGCAAACGCCACGTGCGCCACGAGTTTGTGAACGACACCGGCGCTCGCCTTCCAGGCCTTGTCGAACTTGACCGCCGGGAAGGACGGGAATTCTTCGCGCGGCAGGCCCAGCAGCTTGAAGCGTGCGCGCCCGCATTCGATCGCCACCCGTTGCTCACCCGCGCCCGTGAACCGAATCGGTGCCGAGGGCAACTCTCTCACGATGTCGCTCAGCTTCTTGGCGGGCAGGGTCGCGGCGCCTTCGGCGTCCACGTCCGCCGACACCGTGGTACTCACGGCGATGTCCAGGTCCGTACCCGAGAGGCGGAGACCCTGCTTCGTGGCTTCCACCAGAACATTCGACAGCACCGGGAGGGTTGTCTTGGCGGGGATCGCCGCCGCGACTGCCGTCAGCCCCTCCTGCAGCTGTTCTCGTGTGATCGTGAACTTCATGCCGTTCGATCCAAATCCTCAATGTGTGATGGAAAGAATCCTACTCCTATACTCATATAGAAATACTAGTAGTAGTAGTAGAGCATCGGGAAATGTGGGATGCTTCAGTCAACCGCTGACTCGGCATGCGCTTCACCCACGAATCCGATGTTGGGCCATTGTTGGGCATCCCGGCATTTTCCCCACGTCCTCACATCCGTCGCCGACTCCCCCACAGCGCCCACATTTCCCGCCCCGCATGTGGGCTACAGTGCGGACAACTCCTGGCGCGCCATCTCGATCCGCTCTTTGAACGTGCGGTCGCGCATCATCTGACGTTCGACTTTGTCCACGCTGTGGATCACGGTCGAGTGGTCGCGGCCGCCGAATGCCTGGCCAATTTCGACCAACTGCATCCCCAGCATGTCTCGAGCGAGGTACATGGCGACTTGCCGGGGGATGGTCAGCGTTTTGGTGCGGGCCTTGGAGCGCAGGCCCTCGGGCGTGACTCCCCAGCGCCGCGCCACGACTTCCTGCACCCGGTCGATGCTCGGGGTCGCGGGCCCGGGGTAGGCGCTCTCCTCCCCTTGGCGAATTTTGTCGGCCAGGGCTTCGCGCGCCAGCTCGATCGTCACTTCGCGGTTTTTCAGCGAAGCGAACAGCAGCAGCTTGATGATGCAGCCCTCGAGCTCGCGGACGCTCGAGCGGACGTGCTCGGCGATGAAGCGCAACACGTCGTCCGGAATCGTCAGCTCCAGATGGTCTTGATGCGCCTTTTTCCGAAGGATCGCGATGCGGTGCTCGAGGTCCGGCTGCCCGATGTCCGCCACCATTCCCCACTCGAACCGGGAGATGAGCCGGTCCTCGAGTCCGGGGATTTCCTTCGGGGGCCGATCCGATGTCAACACCATCTGCTTCCGGCCTTCGAACAGCGCATTGAAGGTGTGGAAGAACTCGTCCTGTGTCATTTCCTTGCCTTCGAGGAAATGCACATCGTCCACCAGGAGCAGATCGATGTCGTTGCGATACCGGCGCCGGAACTCCGGCATTGTCCGGGCCTGGATGCTCTCGATCACTTCGTTGATGAACTGCTCGGCGCCCACGTACAGCAGCCGCGTCTCCGGATTGCGCTTCAGCACCGCGTGCGCGATCGCCTGCATCAAGTGTGTCTTGCCGAGGCCGGTGGCGCCGTAGATGAAGAGCGGGTTGTAGGTTCGCCCCGGCGCCTCCGCGACGGCGTGCGCCGCAGCGGCCGCGAGCTCGTTCGACTTGCCGACGACGAAGCTCTCGAACGTGTAGCGCTCGTTGAGCGGCGTCGTCGCACTCGCCACGGCCTGTGGGGACGGCTTGGGGGCGACGAAGAAATCCATCTGAGGCCGCTGCTGGCGATCCTCGAGCACACGGAACACCACCGCCGTCGGCCGGCCGAAGACACGCTCCGCCGCGCGCGTGAGGAGCGGCGCGTGCTTGGTGTCGTTCCACTCGGCGGCGAATTGGTCCGGCGCTCCGAGTACGAGGCGCCCGTCCTCGAGCCCCAGCGGTACCGCGGGTTCGAGCCAGGTGCGCACCGTGGCCTCGGGAAGTTCACGTCGCGCCTCGTCGAGGAGGCGCTTCCAGGCGTCTTTCGCTGCGTGCTCCATTAATGACGCTAATGAGGTGGGACGTTCTGCAAGGGCGGGCCGAAACTACGGGCGCCATGTGGAAAAGTCAACCTTGAACGGCCATGCCACGACGTGTAGGTTTCCCCGCCTTACACGAGGACACTATGGGGAAGCCGACGTACCGACCGCGCAATCGACGGCGCATCAATAAGCATGGATTTCGCGCGCGCATGAGTACCAGGTGGGGACGCGCGACGTTGTCCCGCCGCCGCAAGAAGGGGCGCAAGCGTCTCACGGTGAAGCTCCCCTCGAAGCATCGGAGCCGCTGACGGCCGAGCGGTTCCCCCCGCGTGCGCGTTTGACGCGTGGGACGGATTTGTCGCACTGCTGGGAAACGGGACGCCGGGTGCGCAAGCACCATCTCGACATCGCCTGGCGGCCGAACACACAGGGCCACGCGCGGATCGGGATCGTCGTTCCCCGTTTCGGTGAAACCGCGGTGGCCCGCAATCGTTTGCGGCGGCGCGTACGCGAGATTCTGCGGCGCGAACTCGTCGGCGCGCTGCCGGCAGTCGATCTGGTGGTGCGTGCGAGACCGGCCGCGTACACCGCCGGTTTCGCAGTGCTGCGCGCCGAATTGGCGGTCGCCGCCAGCGGGATCGCTCGATGAACCCGCGCCGTTGGCCGCGGCTTCTGGTCATGGGATTGATTCGCGGGTACCAGGTGACGCTGTCGCATCTGATGTTCACGCAGTGTCGCTTCACCCCCTCCTGCTCACGCTACACCCATGAAGCGGTGGAGCGGTACGGTGCGCTCCGTGGGAGCTGGCTGGGGCTGAAACGCATCCTGAGGTGCCATCCGTTCCACCCGGGTGGATACGACCCGGTCCCCTAGGACGAACCGTGGATCAGCGACGCATCATTCTGGCCATCTCCCTGATGCTCATCGTGGCAGTGCTGCCGGGCATCCTTTTTCCCACCAAGAGGGCCGTTCGGCCACCGGGCAGGCCTGCGGACAGCATCACGGCGGGCGCTCGCCCGCCTGTCCCATCCCCCGGTAGTCCCCCGGCAGATCTTCGCCCAACCGAGCGCCCTGCCCCAGCGGCTCAGTCCCCGCTAGTCCCCGCGGAAACGGTGTGGGTGACGAACCCTGTGTCCCGTCTCGGGTTCACGACACGCGGGGCCCAGCTCGTCTCGGTCGAGCTGCCGCAGTATCACTCGTTTGCCCCCGGGGACTCGGCACGACGCGTGGAGCTGGTTCCCGAAGGTCGGCCGCTGTTCGCCGAGCATCTTGTGGTAGGATCGGACACGGTGTCCCTCGCCGACCTGACATTCGTCCCGAGTCGCCCTGGCCTCGCCGTCGCTGGTGGCGACACGGCGCTCTCGTTCACCGCGCCCATTGGCTCCGGTCGGGTCACACTGACCTATCACTTCACGCGGGACGACTATCGTTTCGCGGTCGAGGGACGTATCGATGGCCTCGGGGGCCTCGGTGCGGTGCTCGTACTGGACCTGGGCCAGGGCCTGCGCTCGGTGGAGGCTGACCCGGTGACCGATTACCACGAATACGCGGTGGTCACCAAAGCGGCAAAGACCGAGAAACTGACGTTCGCGTCGCTCGACCCCGGTGAGCGGGCGGTGTTGGGCGGACCGTTCGAATGGATCGCCATAAAATCGAAGTACTTCTTTGCGGCGGTGCTGGCGCCAGGGCAGAACGAGCGACCGTTCGTGGGCGCGGTCGTGACCGGTGCAGAGCGCACCCCCGTGGCGGTGAGCTCGTTCTTCGGTGCCAGTACGTCGGCACTCGCGACGCGGGCGCACGTCGTCACCACGCTCGCGCTGCCGTCGGTGGGGACATTCCGCTACGACGTATACATCGGGCCGTTCGAGCACCGCCGCCTCGCCAATCTCGGCCACGGCCTCGACGACGCGAACCCGTATGGGTGGTCGTTCCTCCGTCCGCTGATTCACCCGGTTTCCCTGGTTGTCGTCAAGATCCTCTTTTGGATGCACGACCGCCTGAGCCTCGCCTATGGCTGGGTGTTGGTGTTCTTCGGGGTGTTGATCCGGCTGCTGCTGTGGCCGCTCCAGGCGCGGGCCATGGAATCGCAGATGCGCATGCAGGCGGTGCAGCCGCTCATGCAGGAGATTCAAACGCGTTACAAGGGGGAGCCGGAAAAACTGCAGCGCGAGATGCTCAAGCTCTACAAGGAGCACAAGGTGAACCCGCTCGGCGGGTGCCTGCCCATGCTGCTCCCCATGCCGGTCCTGTTGGCGCTGTTCTTTGTGTTCTCGAACACGATCGAGTTCCGTGGCGTCCCGTTCTTGTGGCTGCCGGACCTGGCGCGTCACGACCCCTACTACATCATCCCGATCGTGATGGGTCTGTCGATGTTCGCGGTGTCAAAGATCGGGCAACGCGGTCTGCCGCCCAACCCGCAAGCCAAGATGTTGCTGTATGTGATGCCCGCGGTGCTCACGTTCGTGTTCCTGAAGCTCGCGTCCGGGCTGAACCTGTACTATGCGGTGCAGAACCTGATCAGTCTGCCGCAACAGTGGCAGATCTCCCAGCGCCGGATGAAAGCTCAGGCGCGCACTCCCGGCGCCTCGTAAGACATCGCCGAGACCGGGAGGCGGGAGTGCTGTCCGACCCAATCGTCGCCCTCACAACCTCTCCCGGACGCGCCGCCCTCGCCCTGATCCGTCTCTCGGGGCGGGGTGCCTTCGATCTCGCCGCGCGCGTGCTGCGACCCTTCCGCCCCGATACACCACGCGTCGTGTGGCGGGCCCGCCTCCACCATCCTTCGACCGGCGAGCCGATCGACGATGTGCTCGCCGTCTGCTTCCACGGACCAGGCTCCTACACGGGCGAGGATGTGGTCGAAGTCTCGACGCATGGGGGACTCCTCGTCCCGGCCGAGGCAGTGGCCGCGTTGGTTGCCGCCGGGGCGCGGCCGGCTGCGCCGGGCGAGTTCACCCGTCGCGCGGTGCTCAACGGGAAGATGGACCTGCTCCAGGCCGAAGCCACGGCGGATCTCATCGAGGCCGGGGCGCCCGCCCAACGGCGCCGCGCGCTGCAACAACTCGACCGGGGACTCTCCGGGCGGCTCGAAGCCCTGCGCGGCGAGATTCTGGAACTCGACGCGCTGATCGCCTACGAGATCGATTTTCCCGAGGAAGACGAGGGTCCGGTGAGCCCGGAGCGGGTCGAACGCGCCTGGCGGCACGTGCGGGATCGTGTCGGGCGCTTGCTCGAGACCGCGACAGAAGGAGAGCGGCTGCATGACGGGGCGCTGGTCGTTGTCGCCGGGCCGCCAAACGCCGGGAAGTCGTCGCTCTTCAACGCGTTGCTCGGTCGCGAGCGCGCCATTGTGACCGACATTCCCGGAACGACGCGGGATGCCATCGAGGCCCACGCGGTCCTGGAGGGGTTTCCGTTCCGGCTTGTCGACACGGCGGGGCTGCGGGACAGTCAGGATCGCATCGAGAAGATCGGCATCGAGGTGAGCCGAAAGTACCTGGCGGCCGCGGATTTGGTTTTGTTTTGTGAGGAGACGTCCGGCACGGGGCGGGAGGAGTTTCTGTCGCGGCTCGAGGTGCCCGTGGTATTCGTCCAGACGAAGCTCGACGTCGCGGCGTCCCGATCCGGCCGCGAGGGTCAGATTGCGGTCTCGGCGGTAACCGGCGAGGGGCTTGGTCAGCTCCGGCGACGTCTCGCGCAGGAAGCGTTTGGTCGGTTGGTAGGGTTGGGGGAGGTTGAACCGGTCGTGACCCGGGCGCGCCACCGGACCGGGCTGGAGCTGGCGGCGACAGAGTTGGAGGCGTTTCACGACGCGCGCGGGCGCGGTGTAGACGCGGCGGCCACGGCGACGCACCTGCGGGCGGCCGTCGGCGCCCTGGACGACTTGATCGGCGTGGTCACGCCTGAAGACGTCCTCGACCGCGTGTTCGCCAGCTTCTGTGTGGGGAAGTAAGCGAGTGCGTCTCTACGAGTCTCTCTTTACGAACTTCTTCGGGGTTCCTCGGAACGCACTCTCTTGCCCGGGGCGCCACAACGCGGTTTGCTCGACCAGCCGCGCCAGCTCAAAGTCCTTTTCCGTGATCCCCCCGGCGCTGTGGGTGTTGAGCGCGACCTCCACCGATCCCCAACTCACCTTCAGGTCGGGGTGGTGATCCGCCGCTTCCGCGAAAAACCCGATCGCGTTGACGAGCATCAGTGTCGTGGGCCAGCCATCCGTCTGATACGCCCGACGAATCGCGCCACCCTCGAGGCGCCATCCTGGGAGCAATCCGAGCCGGTCGCGGATCTCTGTGTCGGTCAGCGGGGCTTCCTTCGCCATCAATCCCAGGCCAACTCCTCTCGGTACGTCGCCGACTGGCCGAAATTCTCCTCGACCTCGATCTCGATGCTCGTAAGGTGCGGTGTGCCCGTGGCTTTCAGCGCGTCCCGCACGCGGCCGGCGAGATACTGTGCCAACATCTCGACCGTGGTGTTTGGGATAGGGAGCAACACGCAGTCACCAGCGGGAAAACTGTAGCGCTGGGCACCGTCGTACGAAACCGTGGTGGTGCCGGTCTGCTGCTGGACCGCGACGGACGGGTTCGTGGTGGGGAGCAGCACCTTGTGGTCCAACTCGTTGGTGAGTCGGCGCATGAGCTGTTTCAACGCCACGAAGTCGTAGACATACCATGCTTCGGGCTCGAGGCCGCCGTGGATCTCGACCGACGTGCGATAGTTGTGGCCGTGTAGCGATTCGCAGCGATGTCCGGGCAGCGTGATGAAGTGCGCGGCGGCGAAGACCAGGTCCTCTTTGCGCACCGACACCTTGAACTCGCCGTGTGACCCCCTCATGGGGGGAAGATAACGCGCGGGACCGCGCTCGGCGCGGCTATTGCGGCTGCTCGAGTTTCGCGGCCTCTCGCCCGATCTCGTCCGCCAGCCATTCCAGACGCTCCTGCGCCCGGTCCAGCTCTTGCGGGCTTAGGCCCCGGTTCCGGCGGGCGAGGTCGCGGGCCAGTCCGACGAGCTCCTCGAGCAGCTCTCGCAGGGTGTGATTGTGTCGTCGTTCCTCCCCCGGAGTGCCGCGCGGGCTCATGCCGTTTGAATCCCCAGGCTGCGGTCGTCCGCCTGTTGAAAGTCCTGGGCCGCAGCTCGGATGCTGGCTGCGAGGCCTCGCTCGGCCAGGTGGCTCTCCACCAGCCGGTGGGCGAGGTAGTAGCCCGACCGCTCGGGTAACACCTTACCCCCAACCAGCCGTGACGCGGGGCTCATCCCACCCGAAAGAAACCGTAATCGCAGGCCCAGCCCGCTGCGGTCGAGCTCAGGTGCCGCCGCGCGCCGCAGAAACGTGTCCAACTCGCGGACGCGGCGGTATTGACGGCGGCTGTAGCCGAAGTACTCCCACGGCTCGAAGCCCGGCGCCACCGCCTGCGATGCCGCCACAGCCAGTCCCTCGTTCACCAGCAATTCGCGTAAGCTGGCGCGACTGCCTGTGGTCCAGTAGTCGTAGGCGCCGCCCCCCTCCGACACGAGTCGCCGCAACTCGGCTTTGCTCGTCGGCGAGGTGTACCGCACCGCGTGCGCGACCTCGTGCGCGATCCACAGCGGCAACAGGTGGGGAGCCAACCCCAAGCCGTTGGTGTGCGGATTCGCCCGGCCGGTGAAATGTTCCAGGCATACGAACGCGATACCGCGCCCGTCGACCACCAGCTCCCCTGCGTTCGCGGCGCCGACACCGACCATGAGGTAGAGGTCCACCGGGCAGTCGGCCTCCACCTGTTCTCGCGAGCGCGTCAGCGCGTCCTCGGCGATGCGAGCCACGTCCATATCCTCCAACAGCCGCAGCAGGTCCCCCCGCTCCGCACGGAGTGTGTCGCCGATCACCCGCTCAGCGTGAGGCGACTCGAGATCCAGGACGTAGTTGTGCCAATAGCTCGAGAGGGCCGGCTGGTGACGTTCGAGGTAGGAGTGGTAGGCCGCGACCGGATCCGGCGCGGCCAGGCACGTGAGAAACTCGGGAACGAGATTGATTAACATGGACCGGGTTGCCACCCAATTTGGGATTGAAGCCCCGGCCGGACAAGCCTGCCTCAACGAATGGTGATTTCCACCGCGACCGTTTCCGACTTGACATTCGACGGAAGATCGGTCACCGCCAGCGTCACTCGGTAGCGCCCCGGCGGGAGTCGTCCCGGCTCGATCACCAGCCGCTCAGGAATCGTCCCCTGCCACGCTCCCTGACGCTCGAATTCAAATACCACCGGCGATCTACCACCGAGTACCCGTGCCACGATCGAGCGCAACGGCGTGAAGCTATAGCGCACGCGATAGGTCGCTCGGTCCCGCCGATCACGGGTCAGGCCGTACACCTCCGCGTAGGCGGCGAGTGAACGGCCTGCAGGATACGAGAGGTCCGCCGCCATTCCTTCGAGCGCCGTGGTCCGGTCAGTGAGGGTGTCCCCCTCCGCCAGCACCAGACTTGACAGTCCCAAACTGGTAGAGGAGAAGCGGGGGAGCCGGACAGGCTGTCGAACGCGCCCGAGCGCTCCAGCGGAGTCCACGTCGAGGCCCAGGGCGTACAGTCCGGGCGGAGCGCTGACCGATAACACGCCGGCGCCTGCAGCGCGGACGATTTCTCCAGCGCCGCCAGTGTCCCAGAGCACGACGGCAGCCGTCTCGGGCTGGGTGCGAACGTACATATCCGTATTGCCGTCTGCGTCGCTCTTGAAGAACGCGCTCCAGCCCTGGGCTTGGAGCGTGGCAGGCACGGTGGTCCGGTCGCTGGCCATCAGGATTCGGGCGCTCCGCGCCTGACGGCCATTGACCGGGGCCAGAATGAAGTCCCCCGCGGCGCGGTGCAGCGCGATGCAGAGGGTCCCCTCTGGCGTATTGTAGCGCCACCCTTCCAAGTCGAGCCCCGGCAGGGCCTGGGTCGGTCGGCACACATCCGGAACGCCGTTGAGCATTTCATCGGGCCGGCCATGCCGGATCCAGAGAAGACCGCGGGCGTCGAGGTTGGCCAGAGAAGCGACGGTCCGCGCGCCGACCGTGTCGTTCGCATGGCGCACGTCGGGCCCGAGACGATGCGCCGCCAGAAACCCGTCCGTCGACTGCTCCGGGTAGAGGTCTTCGAGCTCTCCAGCCCAAGCCCCTAGGGCATCTCGTTCGAATGACCCGACGACCGCCCGGCGTTCCGGGGAAGTGTGGTAGGTCGACAACGGGTGCAGCAGGTGGTAGTTCCGGCGCACGTAGGAAAGCCGGCGGAAGTGCTCGGCGACGCGCTCGTTCTCAGGGGTCACCAGGTTCGGGTCGCGGCGCTCCCAGAACCACGTGAAGAATCGCCGTCGCTCTCCAGGCGGGGTGGCTCGCTCGCGCGCCATTTCGACGGGGGCGGCGATCATCCAGACCTTGTCCCACAGCGCGCCGGTCGAGTCGAGGTCGGCGTACACCAGCGCCGAATCGTACCAAGCATGCCCCGCGCGGTCGCGATTCGCGGTAAACGCGGCTTCGGCTCGTTGCAGGTAAGCCGGAACGTGGGGTCTCCGTCGGGCGAGCACCAGTGCGGCGAGTGAGTCCGCGCGCCCGGGCTCCTGGAGCGCGAGGGCGATCTGCGCCCGGCGCTCGAGCGCAGCGAGGTCATCGGGATGGTGGGCCAGCGCGTGGTCGGCACGACGCCAGATGTTCTGATTGTGATAGATCTGCTCGAATAGCGCCCAGCAGTCCTCATAGTCCGGCGTGAGTCGGAAGATCCGGAGGATCGCGTCGCGCACCACCACCTCGCCTTCGTCGCTCCCGAGGTGCTGTCCCACGCGGACCTGCCAATACAGGGGCCGAGGGTCGTCAGGGGCGAGTTTGGCCGCAACGCGGAAGGCCGACAGGGCAGAGTACCGGCCGATAACCGGCCACGCCAACCACACGCGGCCCAGGATCATGTGTGCGCGCGCTTCGCGGGGATATGTAGCGACGAGGTACTCGGCGGCCCGCCGCGCGGCCGTCAGGTCGTGCGCGGCCAAGAGAGATTCGGCGCGCGCGTACGCCGTGTCCTGCGCGGCGAAGGTCAGGAGCAGCGCGCCGACCAGCACGGCCTAGGTCCCGTCGCGCATCCTGCGGCTCATTTCGGCCAGGAACTTCCGCTCCGCGGGTGTGAGGCTGGTGATGCCGCTGGCGGAGATCTTGTCAAGGACGCGATCGATTTCCGCCTGGGTGCGATCGGCGGGCCGGCGGCGCGCGTCGCCAGACCGAGGCCCGGGGTCGTTCGAACCGGCGACGCGCGCCGCCGACGACACCACCGCACCGGGGACGACGCTGCGCCGCAGCCGGCGTTCGTGTCGCGCCGCGCGCCAGTCCTGCGTCTTCAGAATCAGGAAAGCGGTACCGATCCCGCCGAGGTGAGCGAGATGGGAGACGCCGTCGCTCACGCCGGTTGCCGCGCCGATCCACGCGAGCGCGAGTGAAATCGCCACCATGAAGGTCACCAGCCACTTGGCCGCGAACGGCTCCGGAAAGGGCCACACCAGCACCGGGGCGTCAGGCCAGTACCAGGCGAAGGCGACCGTCACCCCGAGCACCGCCCCCGATGCGCCGACGACCAGTTGATCGCCGACCAGCAGCACGAGCAGCGCCGACAGCGCCGCCCCACCGATGCCGCACAGCAAATAGAAGCCGAGGAACCGTCGCGGTCCGAGCCGGGCTTCCACTGGAGGGCCGAAAAAGAAGAGCGCGATCATGTTGAACGCGAGATGCAGGATGCTGCCGTGAATGAACTGGTACGTGACCAGCGTCCACGGGCGCGACCACATTGCGAGCGGAGAGAACCCGAACACTGCCAGAAAGCGCGGCGCCCAGAAAAGCGTGCGCTGCAGCAGGAACGCGATCAGGTTGGCGACCAGGAGCCGCCTCACCCAGGGGGTGATGCCGTCGGTGCGTTCCGGGCCCATGTCTCTTATTCCCGACGCTCGTTTCGAATGTTCCGTGCGAGACCGCAGATACGCTCGCACATCTCGGGGTAATCGATCCCGGCTGCGCGCGCGGCCTGCGGATACAGGCTCGTGCGCGTCACGCCAGGAAGGTTATTGGCCTCCAGGCAAAAGATGTCTCCGGCAGACGTGAGACGGAAGTCGATGCGAGAATACCCGCCGAGCTTCAGTGCCCGATGCGCTGCGAGCGCGAGTTCCTGGACCTGCCGCGCCACCGCCGTGTCGAGTTTCGCGGGGAAGATCTCCTCCGACATCCCCGGCGTGTACTTGCATTCGTAGTCGAACAACTCGTGGCGAGGAATGATCTCACCGACGGGGAGCGGTTGGTCGCCGAGGATGCCCACCGTCAGCTCGCGGCCGGGGATGAAGGCTTCGATCATGACCTCGTCGTCCCAGCGTCGGGCCTCGGCGACCGCGGCGGCAAGCTCCGTGGGACGCTTGACCAGCGTAAGGCCGACGGTCGAGCCTTGTTTGGACGGCTTCACGATGACCGGCCATCCCAGGGTTCGCTTGACGTCCGCCGGCTTGACCGCGGGGGGCGTCATGAACCACGCCGGCACAGGGATTCGGTCGGCGCGGAACAGTTTCTTGGAAAGATCCTTGTCAACCGAGAGGGCGCTCGCGAGGGGGCCCGAGCCGGTGTAGGGAACCCCGATCACCTCGAGCAGCGCCTGGAGTATCCCGCCTTCGCCCGCACCGCCGTGCAGGACGAGAAACAACACGTCCGCGCCGCGCACCACCGCCAGGTCCGCCAGGCCTTCGGTGAGCATACGGCGCTCGCTTTCGGCGAGGTCCGCAACCGCGGGGGGCGTCGGCCCGACCTCGGGTACCAGCAGGTGGGGCTCGTCCGCCTCCGTGAGCAGGCCCGTCGCGATGTCCACCACATGCACGTCGTGCCCATTGCCGCGCAGCGCGGCCACCACCTGCACGGCGCCGGCGAATGCCACTGTTCGCTCCGGCGTGGCGCCACCGGTCAGCACCGTGATCCGCATCTACCGGATGCCGGCGAGCTGATGCAGCAGATCGTATCGGGTGACGATCCCGGTGAGCTTCCCATCGCGGCGCACCAGCGCGGCCGGCGTTTGGCGCGACAACAACGCGCTCACCCGGTCCAGCGGCCAGTCGGTGTCGACGACCGGGAAGGGAGGATCCATCAATTCGCGGACCGCCCGGTCCAGGGTCGCCGCTTCCTCGAGGGCCCGCGCCATCAGGGCCTGTTCGCTCACTGAGCCGACGCCATCGGTGCCGTCGACCACCGGCAGCTGCGACACGTTGTAGGTGCTCATCAGGTTCAGCGCCTGCCGCACTGTCGCCTGTGGCGCTACGCTCACGAGCGGGGGAGCGCCGTGATCCTTGTGGGTCACGAGTTCGGCCACCGTGCGGCGCTCAGCCTCCACCAGCTGGTTCTCGCGCAGCCATTCCTCATTGTAGACCTTGGAGAGGTAGCGCTCTCCGGTGTCCGCCAGCACCGTCACGACGCAGGCGCTCGGGTCGTCGAGCCGCCGCGCGACTTCGAGCGCCGCGACGACGTTGACGCCCGTCGAGCCGCCCGTGAACAACCCCTCCTCTCGGGCCAGGCGGCGCGCCATCAGGACCGCATCGCGGTCGCTCACGGCGATCCACTCGTCCACTACATCGAAGTGCAACGAGGTCGGGATCTTGTCGCCGCCGATCCCCTCGACCTTGTACGGCGCGCCGTCGCTCTTCGCGTGGGTGGCCGCGAACTCCTTGTAGATCGATCCGACCGGGTCCCCCGCGATCACCCGGATTTTCGGGTTCTGTTCCTTGAGATAGCGCCCCGCGCCGCTCACCGTGCCACCCGTCCCGGGCGCGCAGACGAAGTGGGTGAGCTTTCCTTCCGTCTGGGTCCACAGCTCGGGACCGGTCGTCCGGTAGTGCACTTCAGGGTTGACAGGGTTGTAATGCTGGTCGGCGAAGATCGCGTTGTCGTGCGCCGCGGCGATGGCGCGTCCCTTCATGATGTAGTTGTCGGGGTGATCGGGAGCGACCGCCGTCGGGGTGATGATCACTTCGGCGCCAAGCGCGCGCAGCAGCCGGGCCTTCTCCTGGGACATCTTGTCCGGCATCGTGAACACGCAGCGATAGCCCTTGACGGCGGCGGCGAGCGCCAAGCCGATGCCCGTGTTCCCCGACGTCGCCTCGACGATCAACCCGCCAGGTTTCAAGCGACCGTCACGCTCGGCGGCTTCGATCATCGCAAGTCCGATGCGATCCTTCACCGACCCGCCGGGATTGAAAAACTCCGCTTTTGCGAATACCGGCGTGCGGATCCCCTGCGTCACCCGTTGCAGACGGATGAGAGGGGTCCAGCCGATGGTCTCGAGGACGTTCGCGTACGGTTTAGCGTGCTGGGCCATTCGTGTCCGGCCGAGCCTTGGTGCTGTCCGGCGACGGTGTGCTATCCGGCGACTCACCGCCGCTATCCCGGCGAGCGTTGGTCGTATCCGATGGTGTCCGGTCGGTTCCCCGGATCCTGACGCTCGAGTCGGGTCGTTGCGGACGGCTCTCCGTAGCCGCCCGGGGCGCGCCCACGCCGCGGGGGTGACGGAACTCCAGCGTCTGCAAGAACGTCGTTGCCACGGGGAGTCCGTTGCGCCGCGCCGGGGCATAGCGCAGTCGTGCGACTCCTCTTACAGCGGCGGAGTCGAGCAACGGAACCCCGCTAGACTCGGCCACACGTGTCGACTCAGGCACGAGTTGGCCGGTCGAGTCGGCGAACAGGCGCAACACGACGTCTCCCTCGACCCGCTGGTCGTACAGATCGGGGGGGTACTGCACAGCCGGCTCGGCGTTCAGGGCCACCGGTGGCTCCTCGGCAGGCGCTGCTGTGGAATTCGACGGCGTGGCGGAACCGCCGCAGGCGGTCGCCACCAGGACGAATGCCGCCGCGCCTCGGATCATGCGTTCCCCTGGAGCCGCCGCTGCCAGTCGGCGAGGCGGGTCAGGGCCTCGAGCGGCGAGAGCGTGTCGACCTCGAGCTTGGCCAGCTCGGCGAGCAAGGGATGCGAACCCGCCTCCCCGCCGAACAAGCCGAGCTGGGAGGCGTCCGGCGGCAAGGGAGCGACGCGGTCCGCCACGTGGTGTCCGGCTTCCAACAGCTTGAGCACCTGCCATGCCCGAGCCACCACCGGGCCAGGGAGCCCGGCGAGCCGGCCGACATGGATGCCATAGGAGCGGTCCGCACCCCCGGGTTCAAGCCGGTGCAGGAATACGATCGTCTCACCCGCTTCGCGCACCGCGACGTTGAAGTTGCGTGCATGGGCCAATTCCTCGGTCAGTTGCGTCAACTCGTGGTAGTGCGTCGCGAAGATCGTCTTGCAGCCGATCTGATTGTGCAGGCACTCGGTCACCGCCCAGGCGATGGCCACACCGTCGTACGTGGATGTCCCGCGGCCGATTTCGTCCAGCAGGACGAGGCTCCGCGCGCTGGCGCCATGCAGGATCGCGCTCGTCTCGCTCATCTCAACCATGAACGTGGACTGGCCGCGCACCAGGTTGTCGGACGCGCCGACCCGAGTGAACAGGCGGTCGACCACTCCGATGACCGCTCGCCCCGCTGGCACGAAGCACCCGATCTGTGCGAGCAGCACACACAGCCCCACCTGGCGCAGAAGCGTGGACTTCCCAGCCATGTTGGGGCCGGTGAGCAGGATGACGCGCCCGGCCTCATCGAGCCTGACGTCGTTGGGGATGAACGTCTCGCGCGGCATCATGCGCTCCACCACGGGATGACGGCTTCCCTCGAGTAGCAATGTGAAGGCGTTGCTTACCTCGGGCCGCACATACCGCTCGCGCTGCGCTATGTCGGCAAAGCCGGCCCAGACGTCGAGGCGCGCCAGGGCCGTGGCGGTGCGCTGCACCCGGGCGATTGCTCCCCCGACGCGGCGGCGCAGACCGTCCACCAGCTCCGCCTCTCGTGTGGCGATGCGCTCCTCGGCGCCCAGCACCTTGGCCTCGTACTGCTTGAGCTCCGGCGTGACAAACCGCTCGGCCCCGGTGAGCGTCTGGCGCCGCTCATAGTCCGCTGGGACTTGGTCGAGGTTGCTGCGGGTGATTTCAATGTAGTACCCAAACACCCGGTTGTAGCCAACCTTGAGCGAGCTGATCCCGGTACGCTCGCGCTCGCGCGCCTGCAGGGCGGCGATGTACTGCTTGCCGCCGTCACGAACGTTGCGCAACTCGTCGAGCTCCGCGTCGTACCCGGGGCGGATCGCGTCTCCATCGGCTGCCTGAGCGGCGGGGCGCTCCACTAGTGCGCGTTCCAGCTCGGCACCGACATCGGCGAGCGGGTCCAGTTCGTCAGCAGCATGCTCGAGCAGCGACGCGCGCTCACGTCCTTCGAGCGCGTCGAGGGCGGCCGCTACGTCCGGTAAACGCAGAATCGAGTCGCGCAGGGACCCGAGCTCGCGCGGCACGGCCCGACCCATTGCGGCTCGGGAGGCGAGCCGCTCGAGGTCGCGCACGCCGTCGAGGGCTTCCCGCAGCCTGTCCCGACCGCGGGGGTCCGCGTACAGTACGTCGACGGCGTCGAGTCGAGCGTTGATGGCGACGGGATCGACGAGCGGTGCGAGCAGCCATCGGCGCACTAACCGCGCGCCCATCGGTGTCAGGGTGCGGTCGATCACTTCGAGCAGCGTGACCCCCGCGGCGCCGGGCCGCAACGGCTCCACCAACTCCAGATTGCGGCGCGTCATCTCGTCGAGCGGGAGTACGTCGCCGCGGCGGACGAGCTTGGGCCGCGCCAGGTGCGGTAGCCCCCCGGGCTTGAGCTCCCTTGCGTAGCGCAGCAGCGCGCCAGCCGCGCCGAGGGCGGGAGCGTCACCCGCTTCCACGCCTAAGCCATCCAACGAAGCGAGACCGAAGGTGCGGACTAAGTCTTCCCGGGCAAGCTCGGGGTCAAACTCCCACGCCTCCCGTTCGGCGGTTACACAACCCGTAGCCGCGGCTGGGGGAGGAGTGGCGGCGGGCAGCACGAGCTCCGGCGCTTCATAGCGCGCGAGCGCGGCGGCGAGCTCATCAGGCGCCACCACTTCGAGCGCGAACTCACCGGTGGTGAGATCGAGGGCGGCTACGCCGACCACGTCGCTCCGCGGGGCGAGGGCTACCAGGAAGTTGTTGCGGTTGCGCTCCAGCCAATCGTCGGCAAGGATCGCCCCCGGCGACAACGTTTCCACTACTTCACGGCGCACCAGGCCTTTGGCGAGCCGTGGATCCTCCACTTGTTCGCAAATGGCGACCCGATGTCCCTTCGCGATCAAGCGCCGCAAGTATTCCGTCGCCGCTTTCACCGGGACGCCCGCCAGCGGCACCTCAGCGGCGCCGCCGTTGTTCCGCGAAGTAAGGGTGAGGCCGAGCTCGCGTGCGGCCAGCTTGGCGTCGTCCTCGAACATTTCGTAGAAATCGCCCATCCGGAAAAACAGGATGGTATGCGGATGCCGCGCCTTGATCTCGCGGTACTGCTGCATCAGCGGAGTGTCTGCGGCAGGCGGGCCGGCGGTCCCGGAGGCCGCCTGGGGGCTCATGGCTCCGTCACCAGGAACGGCTGGCCGCCCAATTGGCCCTTGAGCCGAGCGAGGGCGCGCTGCGCCTCGTCGCGTGTCGCGTAGCGGCCCACGCGAACCTTGAAGTATCCGCTCGTATCGCGCACCACGTGGGCGTCGTAGCCCATGGTTTTGAGGCGCGTCAACAATTCATCCACCTGCGGTGCGCTCTTGCCCGCGAGCACCTGCACCGCGAAGCGCGGTGCCCCGCGCCGGGTCGAATCCGCGACCGGCGTTGCGGGCTCGGGCACGTTGCAGCGGGCTGCGTAGAAACTCACCTGGTTCTTGAACTCCACGTCGTCACCCGCACCGGCGAGGGCGTCGCGAACGTAGCCACAGGCGCGCGTCGGGTCTCGCAGGTCGAATGCCGCCCGCGCCCCAACGAATTGGGCCCGGGAGAGGACGGGCGAATCGGGATAATCGCGCCGCAGCCGCTCCACCGCCTGCACGGCTCCCGCTGGGTCGCTCTGCGCTTCAAACAGCTGCGCGAGTCGCAAGAGAGCGTCGTCCGCCCACGGCGACAACCCAAATTCCACCACGACCCGCTGCAAGCTGGTCGCGGCCGTCGGAGCGTCCGGGGCGAGCATCCCCCCCTGCACGAACAGCGCCTGCGGGTAGATCGCATCCTGGGCCGGCAGCGTTTCGAGCAACTGGCGCACCAACGCGCGCGCGGAGTCCGCCCGGCCCGCCTGGGCGAGATCGATTGCCGCTTGGAGTCGTGGGTCGAATCGGGACTGGGCAGGGAGTCGACGACACAACGCCACGAGGCCGAGCGTCAGCACGATGAACCGTAGCCTGCCGCTCACGCCGCCGCCTGCGTTGGTAAGGCAAGCGACAAGATGAGCTGCCGCACCAAGTCGCCCTCGTTGGACACACCCGTGCTCTTGAGCGCCCGATCGGTCTCCAGCGCGAGCCGCAATGCGCTCCGAAGCTCGGGGGCGCGCCAGCGCTCGCCCCATTCGGCCCATTGCCCAGCCTCTATCTTGTAGCCACGCAACCCGAAGGGCCGCGCGGCAAGCATATGACGGAACAAGGTGTCGGCGAGGCGCGCGCGGGGGGTGTGGCGATCCAGCTCGGCGCGGGACAGAGCCGTGCCCACCAAGGCCGTCCCGAGTGCGCTGACGATGCGCACCCCCGTCATCCCCGATTGAGCGAGGACGCGCTCGACGAGCCGCGATGCGCGGGCCGGCTCGCGAGCGAGCGTCGCGTCGACGAGATCCTGAAGCGTCTCACCGTGTTGGACGCCGACAAGTGCCGAGACATCCTCGGTCCCGACGGGGCGCCCTTGCACCAGCACTGCCAACTTGTCCAGCTCCTGCCGCAGCGCCCCGAGATCAGGTCCGAGCGCCTCCACCAAAAGGTCGGCGGCTCCCGGCTCAATCGTGAGCGCCCGTTCCCCCGCGGCGTGCGCCACCCAGCGAACCGCCCGCTCAGGCGGCAATCGCTCGATGCACACTGTCGTCGCGCGCCGAGTGAGGTCCGCTTCGGGCGCCTCGTCGTCTCCCTGGACCAGCACCAGCAGGGTGGTCGGACTCGGGTGTTCGAGGTAGGCCAGCAGCGTTTCGCGCGGCTTGGACTTCTTGCGGAGCTGTTCCACGCCGCGCAATACCACCGCACGGCGCTCGGCGAGCATCGGCAGGGTGTTCAGGAGGGCGTGCAACCCCTCGGCGTCCAGATCAGACGCGGTGCGTTGGTCCAGATTGAAATCGCGTGCCCCGGCGTCGACGGCGCGATCCACAAGTGCACGCACCGCCTCGTGCTTCAGGACGTCCTCTTCACCGTGCAGGTAATAGACGGGATCGGGGTCGCCCCGCTTGAGCGCGCGCAGGAGCGCGTCGAAGGAAAGCGCCGCCATACCGCGCAAGGTATCGCCGGCTGCCGGTGGAAGAAAGTGTTGCTACGCGATCCGAAAGTGGCTCAGCGGTGCGCGCTCGCCGGTTCGACGAACGCCGTCCCATACGGATACGGGTTCCCGGACACGACGCTGGTGCGCGGATCCTGGAATGACACGAACGGCAGCCCTGCCTGTGCCACCGGCTTGGGGAACGGCACCGGCGGAAGGGACTGGGCGTGCGCCGTCGGGTGGCGCCGGGCGCCTTCCCACGCGAGTAACCCCAGCGCGACCGCCACAAGAACTGCGGCAGCCAAGGCGGGGCGTGTCGGCAGGATCGGCCGGCCCGCACGGTCACGCTCCGCGCTGAGCCGCCGCTCGAGGCGACGTCGGAATGCCGCATCCGGCTCGGTGCTGGAAAGGGTCTGGAGGGCACCCACGCCGTGATGCAGGGCGGCGTCATACCGACGGCAGGACGCGCATGTCCTGAGGTGACGCGAAAAGCGCCTCGCCTCCCGCGACGTCGTAACGAGCCCGTCGCGGAAATCGGTGTAGCGGGCGAGGAACTCCTGACAGGTCATAGAGGCTGGGTCCTACCCGTTGATGCCACTCGGGTTCCAGGCCTACTGGACCAGGGGCTCGATCAGCTGCGCGAAGCTGTTCCGGGCTCGATTCAGGCGGCTCTTCACCGTTCCGAGGTTGCAGCCCGTGATCTCGGCGATCTCCTCGTAGCTCTTGCCCTCGAGCTCCCGGAGTACGAACACGACTCGGTGATGCTCGGGCAGCTGGCCTACGCACTGGTCCACGGCGTCCTTCAGGAAGCGCTTGCGGTACAAATCGTCGGGGCGAGCGCTCGTGTCCTCGAACTGAAGCGGGCGGTGGTCCGCTTCCCAGTTGCGCTTGATCGTCTGGAAAAACACCAGCGGATTGCGGCTGCGGTTGCGCAGCTCGTTCTTCGCCAGATTCGAAGCGATCGTGTAGATCCAGGTGGAGAATTTCTTCGTCTGGTCGAACCGGTGCAGATGCCGGAACACACGGACGAAGACCTCCTGCACCAAGTCCTCAGCGCGTTCCCGGTCGCCGATGGTCCGATTCACGAAGTTGAGCAGGCGACCTTGGTAACGGTCCACCAGCGTCCCGAACGCTTGTGCGTCGGCGGCGAGGTGCCGCTGGACTACCTGGGCATCGTCCAATTCGTGCAGCGTCTGGCGCTCGAGCGCCCGCGCCGACGGATTCGGAGTGACGGTCCCCTTGAGCACTGCCGGCATTGGTCCTCCTCCCTAAGCCCGATCAAATGTCACGGCACGAAGTGTACCGGCGGTAGCCTCATGTTAAGACTTCATTAACAAACAGGTTACAGATCGCCCCGGTCCGCCAACCGTCCTCTGGGGCGGACAGTGCGTCGTTACATCCCGAGGATGAAACCCGCCATATAAAGGATGGCAGTGACGGTCTTTCCGTCGCTGATGTCCCCGCTGCGTATCCCCGCGAGTACCGTTGAAAGGGGGCGCGGGACCACCTCGATGAATTCGTCCGGCTCTCGGGCGTGTTCCACGGCCTTCAGGTCCGTCGCCCAGAACAGGTGAATGGCCTCGTCCGTGAATCCCGGCGTCGTCCAAATCGTCGTCAATCGTTCGAGACGACCTGCTTCGATGCCCGCTTCCTCCCTGAGTTCTCGCCGGGCGCATGCTTCTGGTGCCTCACCGGGGTCGAGGCGTCCCGCCGGGATCTCCCACAACGGGCCGCCGGCGGCGTACCGGTATTGGCGCAGCATCAGGACGACCGGGTCGGCGCCCGCCGGCGCCGATGCCAGCGGTACGACCGCAGCAGCGCCCGGGTGGCGAATGATCTCGAGCTCACCCTCGGAGCCGTCGGGGAACCGCACGGTGTCCACATCGAGGCTGAGCACCCGACCCGTATGGACGCGGCGCGTCGCTAGCTGCATCAGTGGTTCCGAGGCGGAAGCGTCTCAATATAGGGCTCACGGGCTCAGCCAGTAATTCTGCTTCACCAGCAACACATTGGTGGGGGGGTCACGCAGCAGGTGCCGGCCAAACATGTTCGCCCGGCCTGAAAGCTTCTCTTAGCGATGCTCCGAAAGCCCGGCGGGGTTCGAAGCCGACGCCGTCAGGGTCTTGTCAGCAGTTCTTCAAACAGGGCGAGCGCCCGTGGGTCATTTGACTGGCCGAGCCAGAAGATGGCTCGGCGGCGGAGCATCGGGTCACGGTGCGTGCGCGCGATGCGGAGCAGTGTCGGTACGCCCTCTTCACGCGGCCGCTGCGAAAGCGCGAATACCGCCTGCTCGCGAACCTCGCGGTCGATCGTGTCCTCGTCGACGAGGGAATCGAGTCCCCGAGTGGCTGCTTCCTCGGCGGCTTGGGAAACCCAGAAGACCGCTTGCCGTCGCGTCTCGGTCGGGACATTGGGATCGCGGGCGATGCGTAACAATTCGGACGACACATTGGAGCTGTCGGCAAGGGTGGCGGCGAAGATCGCTCGGCCACCCGCTTTGCCGGCCGACCGGCGCGCCACGGTGAGGAGATAGCGTGCCGCCTCCGGCGCCGATATGGTCCCGAGATCGGTCACGTCGGGACGTCCGGCCCAAATCCCCCCGACGGCGACGCGGAGGCTGGACACCGCGCCGCGTTGCATGCGGAGTTCGAGTCGCACCCTAAAGGACTCCCGCATGGTCGCCGGCCCCGAATCGCAGTCGCCCTTCCACTCTCCGTCGGAGACGTCGGAGAAACTTCCTTCCACCTGCTGACGGCAATTGCCGCGGCCGCAATCCCACTGAATGAGGTTGCGCCCATTCCCCGAAACGCCCGGTCGTGCCGCGTAGGTGAATCGGACCCAGCCATCGGACGTGGCGGCGACGCGTGCGGCGAGGGACTGCCCGTCACACGGACCGACCGCTACTGCGATCAGGGCGAGCGCCGAAAACGCGGACCGGGGCGTCATTGGTTGATGATGTCGAGCAAGGCTTGGCGCGCGCGCGGGTCGCGCGATTGGCCGAGCCAGAACACGGCCTTCTTGCGCAATTCGCGGTTGGGGTCGTGCTGGGCGATGTCGATGAGCTTCTCGACCGCCTCGCCCTCGCGCCGCTGCGAGTAGACGAAGATGAGCTGTTCCTTGATCTCGTCGTTGCTCGTGCGGTTGTACAACGCCGTGAGATCCGAGAGCGCGGCACCGGTCTGTCCGGCCCAAAAGAGCGCCTTCTTGCGCATCTCGACCGGCTCCCGCTCGTTCTGCGCCAGGTCCAGCAACCAGCGGGCGTTCTCCGCCGAATGCATCTGGCTGAGGGAGAAGATCACCTTCTCCTTGAGATCGTCGTCCGACAGGCGAGCGTAGAGCCCGCGGAGAAACGCCGCATTCTCCGTGGAGCGCTGTTGTCCGAGCCAGAAGATTGCCTGCTGTCGGGCGTCGGGCGAGCCATCGCCCCGCTCGGCGAAATCGCGCAGGATCTGCCCGGCGCGCGCGCCGCGGATCTGGGACAGTGCGAAAATCGCCTTTTCCTGCAGCTCGGGATCGGTGGTCGTGTGCAAGATCGAATCGAGCGCGGTCACTGCCCGCTCGCTCCCGACCTGGGACAACCAAAACACTGCTTGCTGGCGCACTTCGGCATCGGGGTCGGTGCGAGCCGTGGCGAGCAGGATGTCCTCGGTGCCCTCGGTGCGCTTCTGCGAGATGATGAATACGGCCTTTCGCCGCAGCGTCACGCTGCACGCGTCGCGGCGCGTGAGAACGCGCTTCAGGATCGGCACCGCTGCGTCGGCATCCATCTGGAGTAGCGCGTTCAGGGCGGCGATGCGCGGGTCGTCGTCGTCATCGTCGGCCGGGCAGCCGCGTTCCGATTGCCCCGACGGCGGTGTCGGCGGGGTGGGCGGCGTGGGCGGCGTCGGCGACGTGGGTGGGGTGGGTGGCGTGGGCGGTGTAGGGGGCGTCGCTTCCGCATGACGACGCACCCATTCGGCTGCCTCTGGGTCCCCCTGGCGGGCCAGCTCCCCTTGGATACGGGCGTACAGCGTCGCCGCGTCGCTGCGCGTCGTCGCGCGGGGATAGCGAGTCTTCTGCTGATCCACAACGGTGCGCGCGAGGCGGTAGTTGCTCGCGTCACCGGTTTTGTAGAGCGAGAAAGCCTGCCAATAGTGTGCGTCCGCGGCGTACTCCGAACGCGGATAACGCTTGATGAGGTCGGCGAACGTGCTCGCCGCCTCATCGTAACGGCCGCGGTTCATGAGCTGGCGAGCGGCGCGGTACAGGGCATCGCCGGGGTCTTGGTCGTTCCACGCCGGTGGCGGCCAAGCCTGCACCCTCGGGGCCGGGAAATCGCGGAGTGCGGACTGGCCGTTCAACGTCGACAGATCGCTTAACGCCGATAGGTCGCCGAACGCCGAGAGGTCGCCGAGCGCCGCGAGATCGCCCAACGCCGTCAGGTCTGGGAGCGGGAGATTGGACAGGCGCATCTGGAGCTGGGGCAGTGCGCGTCCCAAGCGTTCCAGGTCGCCGACGACCGTGGGCGGATTCTGGCTGGATAGACTAACGGCAGCGAGCAATAGCGACATCGCGTACATCGTCAAAGTGCTCCTTGCACGCCCACCGGAGCCGGGCCCGCGGGGTTCGCGGTCCGCAGCCGGGTGAGCACGCTCGATTGGTCCATGCCTTGGGTGATCAGCTCCACGTCTGCCGAGTCGCGCACCGCGGGGAGCAGCGCGATCTGCGCGAGTACGAGCTCGAGATCCTCGAGCAGTGATTTGAGCCGCGCATCCCGGCCCGCCGGGGAATCGAGCAGCAAGCGGGTGGATGACAGCAGATCACGCGCCTGAGCGACGAACTGTGAATCGAGCTGTCCCGCCCGGGCATCGGCGCGGAAGCCGGTGAGCAGCGTTTCCGTTCTGGTCAGGTATTGCGCCGCCGCAAGCCGGTAGCCGAGGTCGCTCCGCGCTCCGCGCGCGGCGCTCGGGGCCAGCGCCGGAGCGTCGGTGAGCGGCGCGGGACGAATCCACCGGCCGATCGCAATGCCGAGCAGCAGGATGGCCGCCATGCCGAGACCCCAACGCCACCCCGGTCGGAGCCCGACGACCCGCGGTGCGGCGCGCTGCCGCCGTCGTTCAGCGTCGATCCGCGCCCACATCTCTTCGCGCGGTGTCGCGGGTGGCCGGTGATAGTCCTGGGCCGCTTCGCGTAGCAGTTGTTCGAAACGATCGTCGCTCATGACACCCATTCTCCCGCGAAATCCGCCAGCGCCGCGCGCAGCTTGGCCCGTGCTCGGGACAACTGCGCTTTGGAGGTGCCGACCTCCACATCCAGCGCGGTGGCGATCTCCTCGTGTGTGTAGCCTTCGACATCATGCATGACGACTACCAGCCGGTACTTCTCCGGCAGCGCATCGATCGCGTCGCGCAGCCGCGTCTTGAGATCCGGCTCGGCAGTTCGCTTGTTCGCCGCCACTCCGTCGGCGGCCTCGAGCGCGGTTTCCCGCGTGCGGAACCGCTTCACTTTGCGCAGCCCATTCAGCGCGACCGTAGTCGTGATGGCGTGCAGCCAAGTGGCCAGCCGCGAGTCGCCGCGAAACGTGTCGAGCCGCTGAAACGCGCGGATGAACGTCTCCTGCGTGAAATCGCGGGCGAGATCATCGTCCCCTGCCAGGCGGTAGGCCAGGCGGTACACGCGGTCCACATGTGCGTCATAGAGCGCCCGCTCCGCGGCGGGCTCCCCCGCGCGGGCCCGGGCGATCAGATCACGTTCGTCCACGCTGCTCCGTACGGGGGACAGTCATTTGTGTGACACGGGGTGGCGGGAAACAGTTGCGGGGGGATTACCGTGTTCCGAATAGCCTGTCGCCGGCATCCCCCAATCCGGGGAGGATGTAGCCTTTGTCGTTCAGTTGACGGTCCAGCGCCGCCGCGAAGACGGGGACATCGGGGTGCGCGGCCAGCAGCTTCTGGACGCCTTCGGGGCACCCCACGAGGCAGAGGAACCGGATGCGTTGGGCGCCGGCCCGTTTCAGGGTCGCGACGGCATCGACGGCGGAGCCACCGGTGGCGAGCATCGGATCGAGCACGAAGAAGTCCCGCGCGTCACGGTCCGGCGGGATCTTGAAGTAGTACTCGACCGGTTGCAGCGTGTCGTGGTCCCGGTAGATGCCAATGTGTCCCACCCGCGCCGAGGGGATGAGCTGCGTGATGCCCTCGACCATCCCGAGGCCGGCGCGCAGAATCGGCACGAGCACGAGTTTCTTGCCCGCCACCTGCACGCCTGCCATCCGCTCGAGCGGGGTCTCGATGTCGACCGGCTGCAACGGCAAGTCCTTGGTGACCTCATAGGCCATCAGCATCGCGATCTCGTTGACGAGCTGCTTGAAGTCCTTGGTGCTGGTGCGGCGGTCACGCAACAAGGTGAGCTTGTGTTGGATCAGCGGGTGTTCCAGGACCGTGAGATTGGGGTAGGAGGGGGTCGCCATGGGGAAAAACTACGCCCCAGCGGCGGGACCCGCCAAGCGCCGAGTTGAAAGTTCGCTGGGGCGCGCTAGTATCCTCAGAGGTCCGCAAACGTGTCACCCCGCATAGGAGCCGCCATGAAGCGCTTTACCGCCCTTTCCCTGGCCGCGCTGATCGGCGCCGGGACGCTCACCGCGCAAGCACCGGCCAAACGCCGCATCGCCGTGCTCGACTTCGACTACGCGACTGTGCACCAGTACGTGTACGACGCGTTCGGCAGCGACCAGGACATCGGCAAGGGAATCGCCGACATGCTGGTCACCAATCTGGTGCGCAACGGCACCTACTCCGTGATTGAGCGCAAGCAGCTCGACCAGGTGCTGCGCGAGCAGAACTTTCAGCAGAGCGGCCGCGCCGACCCGTCATCGGCGGTGCAGCTCGCGCGCTTGCTCGGTGTGGACGCCATCATCATCGGGAGCATCACCCAGTTCGGCCGCGACGACAAGAAACTTGGGGTGGGCGGCGGGGTGCGCGTTGGGGGGATCGGGTTGGGCGGGATCGGGAAGAAATCGGCCAAGGCGGTGGTGGTGATCGACGCCCGTATCGTGAGCACCACGACGGCGGAGATTCTCGGCGTCGCGACCGGCCATGGGGAGTCGAAGCGGTCCGGCATGACGCTCGCGGGTGGCGCGGCGGTCGGCGGTGTCGCCGCGGGTGGGGTGTTCGACATGAGCAGCTCGAATTTCGCGAACACCATTCTCGGGGAAGCGACCCGCACCGCAGTGGACAGCCTCACGGGTGAGCTGGTCGCCTCCGCGAGCCGGATCCAGGAGACGAAGGTCGAGATTCGCGCGTTGGTGGCGGACGTATCGGGTGGTGAGGTGATCATCAACGTCGGCTCCGGCGCCGGAGTGCGCGTCGGCTCGGAATACGATGTCACCCGGCCCGGTCGGGAGATCAAGGATCCGGCAACGGGCCGCGTGCTGCGCCGCACCACCACACCGGTCGGGAAGCTGAAAATCACATCGGCCGACGAGGGGTCGGCAACGGGTACGTTGACGGGCGGGCCGGCCCGCGTGGGAGATTGCGTCGGGACGTGCCCGACGAACGTCGGCGGCGGCGGCGCCACGGCGCCGTCCGCGGTCGAGCCGTTGAACCAGGCGAACGCGCCGGCGCCGCCACGTAGCGGCGGTGCCCTGCCGGCGCTGTACAGCGCCCCAATCACCGGAGCGTTCACATGGGGGATGTACAGCTTCAAGGGCACGGAGCATTTCCGCTACGACGTGCGGCAAGGCGACGGCCGCGAGAACCAGACCGGGAGCTACAGCTTCGACGCGCGGCCAGCGGGCGGCAACCGCTATCGACTCACCGTAGACGGCCGCCTCGGCAGCGACACCTATCAATCGTCGGTGACGCTGGCGCCGAACGAGGGGATTCCGATCATGCAGCTGGCCGCGCTCGGGCCGGTGGGGTTGACCCTGTTCAATCCGGCGTGGGGGTTTCTCTTCATGGGTCACGAGTGGGAGGTCGGCAGCTATTGGCAGTCCACACAAGGCGGCGAGACCACGGCGTTCAAGGTGGAGTCGACCTGTCAGCACGCCGGCGTGAACGGGCTGCGCGGCGTGTGGCGCAAGAACCAGAAGGTGATGGTGGACATGTGCGTCAGCCCGAACGTGGGGCTGCCGCTGGCGGTGACGCTGAACGACGACGATGGCTCGAGCGTGACGGCGATGCAGTTGGTGGAATTCCGCCCGTAGCGCGGACCGATGGGGTGGACGATTGGGGGAGGGGCAC